>CAMCRO010000021.1 GCA_945877265.1 Rickettsia typhi
TGGCATATGCATGATGGCACTTATAAGCTAATTCTTAAGTTCCCCTAGATTATTGGAATAATCTATATTATAATCTGGTTATAGACACATTAATAGCTAGCTATGAAATTTCTTCTTATATCTTTCCTTCTTTTGAGCTCAAATTTTGCCTCTGCTATAGAAATGAATAAAAAATGTGAAAATAAAAAAATAGTGGCATATACAAAACCAAAATGCCCTTATTGCATTAGATTAAAAAAATTTATTCTTTCAAATAATGTTGATTTTCAGGAAATAAATGTGACAGGTAAAGCGATAGTTCTTAACTGGCTTATATCTACTACTAAAAGCTATACCGTTCCTTATGTGTTTATGGATGATAAATATATTGGTGGCTATACAGAATTTGTGCAACTTTGCAGGAAGTAATCTTATGAAAAAACTTTACACTTTTATTATCATATTAATAACCGCCTTCTCTTCTTTTGCAGAGCATTATAAAAAAATTGAGATTGAAGACCATAAAATCTTTAAATATGAATTTGATTTAACAGACCATAAATTAGAGCTTGTTAGAGCTTTAGATGATGGAAAACTTGCTCTTGAAAATGTGCTTTCTTGTTCAAGAAGGCATAATGCAGAAGCTGCATTTAATGGCGGTTTTTATCATGAAGGGCATGCAAAAGCAGGGGTGCCTACATGGCTTATGATTAATAAGTATAATAGTTTTGCTATCAAATCTGTGCAAGATGCTATTTATATCCAAGATGATGAAATAAAATTTAATAAATTAAAAACTCATATCTATTTGGTTGATGAGCATAATAAAAAAATCGAAATTAATTCGATTAATAATCCCGTTCCAACTGGTATTAGGTTATTTACTCAAAATTATTGGGAAAAAACATTAACAGATCCGGGAGTACTTGAAATTATTGTGGAAAATGGTCTTATTACCGCAATTAATAAAGATGGGAATAATAATATTCCTAATAATGGTTTTGTTATTTCTTCTAATAATGGAAGCCATATGGGGAAATTATCTCATTTAAAAATAGGGCAGAAATTATCTTATGAACTAACTATTAAAGTAGCTGGTAAGCCACTTATTCTTTCTGAGATCCCTCTTATAATTAGTGGCTCTGACCTTCTGATTAAAAATTTCAGAATTCCTGCTAAGATCACAAGTAAAATAAATAAATCTGCATTTAGAGATGAGCCACATGGCAGAACAGCAATATGCCAATTTAATAAAACAAAATATGCTGTTTATGTTGTCGATCATAATCCTGCTAAATCAGTATATGATATTGCTTTTAGGGACATGGTTGTGCCTTTAAAAAGAGAAGGATTAGATAGAGAAACTGCTCTTAAAATGTCGCTTGGGGAATTATTACAACTTTATACAAAACTAGATGCATCTTCTGAGAGATCTATCGGAATAAGCCTTGGAGATTTTGCAAAATTGCTAGAAAGAGAAGGATGCATGAATGCTATTAATCTTGACGGAGGAGGCTCTAGCACTCTTGTTGTGAATAATAAGGTGGTTAATAATCCAACTGGCCTGCAGAATGTGAATGTGGAAGGTAAAAATCTTAGAGCAGTGGGTGATATCTTGCTTATTAAGAAGAAAAAACATTCATCACAATAGATCAATATGCAGAATATTAGAGATTGTATTTTAGAATATTCTAAAATTCTGCCTATTTCTGAAATTAGAATTTTCCTGATAGAAATTTTACAAATTAGTATTGAAGAGCTTTTGCTTAGACCAAATTATATATTAAAAAATTCTGAGAAAGAAAAATTAATTGAGTATTGCTCGCGCAGAGTGAATTCTGAGCCTGTTGCTTATATTATAGGAAAGAAAGAATTTTTTGGCCTTGAAATAGGAGTTAATGAAAATGTTTTAATTCCAAGGCCTGAAACGGAATTAATAGTTGAAGAAGCTCTTGGTATTATAAAAGCTGAAGATAAAATTTTAGATTTATGCGCTGGAAGCGGTGCTATTGGGATTGCTATTGCTAAATATTTTTCTAAGAATCTTGATGTAACTTTTGCAGATATTTCGCAAGATGCACTTAAAATGGCAAAAAAAAATGCATCAAGGCATGATATCGCAGGAAAATTTATATTATCAAATTGGTTTTCAAAAATTGATGGCAAATTTGATTTAATAGTTTGTAACCCGCCATATATCGATATCGAAGAAAAAAATATGATGGCAGAAGAGACTTTGAAATATGAACCTCCGCTCGCGCTTTTTGCAAGACAAAATGGATATGAGGCTTATTATATCCTTGCACAAGAAGCCAGTAAATTTCTAACCAAAAATGGCAAAATTATTATTGAATGCGGCCATCAGCAGATGGATGAAATTAGTATGATTTTTGCAGAAAATCATTGGAGGCAGATTAAAAGAGTCAAAGATTTGGCTGAAATAGATAGATGTTTGATTTTATCTTGTGATGACGCTAAAGAGATCCTGCATCAAGTGCAGGATGACAAAAAAGGTTAGTCATTCCCGGCTAGACCCGGATCTTCGTAGTATGGATGACTATGAGTCCAGTATGACATAACGAGTTGCTAAGAAAAGAGGTTATATGTATGGAATAAAACATAAAATTAAATCTGTAGATAAAGTGATTTTGGTTGCAGCCGGTAAAGGCGGTGTTGGTAAATCTACAGTTAGTTTTTTGCTGGCAAAGCAGCTAGCTGAGAAAGGCTATAAAGTGGGTATTTTAGATGCAGATATATACGGGCCATCAATTCCAACTTTAATGAATATAGCAGAGAAAGAGCCTTTGAGCGAAAATAATATATTTATTCCCATAAAAGCAGAAGATATACAAGTTATGTCTATTGGTTTTATTATCAAAAAAGAACAAGCTCTTGCTTGGCGCGGGCCTATGCTTGCAAAAGCCTTAAATCAACTTTTATTTGGAGTGCAGTGGGGCGAGTTAGATTATTTGATAGTGGATATGCCGCCTGGCACGGGAGATATACATCTATCCATAATTCAAAAATGCGAAATTGAGGGGGCAATTTTGGTGACGATCCCTGATAAATTATCTGAAATTGATGTTGTGCGAGCAGCTGATTTATATGTTAAAACTAATGTGCCAATTTTAGGTGTGGTCGAAAATATGAGTTACCTAGAGATGAATGGCAATAAAATCAGCCTTTTTGGCGGATCTGCAGCTAGTTCTTTGGCGGAAAAATTTAATATAAAAATAATTGCTTCTCTGCCTCTTGTGCCGAATTTAAGCCAGCAGACAGAGTTATATAATCTGAAAGAATTTGAAATAAATTTTGATCGTTGATGGCTTTTTATTACATTGTGAATAAAACACAATCTTTAGATCATTTCTATCTAACATAACTTTATTTGTTTTGCAGCTTAAGCTGAAGATATATCGTAAAATTATTTTATAATGTTTATAAAGAGGCCGATATGTCAGGACGTGTAGGGGGTTCAACTGCTGGTGCTGGAGATATTAAAGCATCATATTCAGCAAAACAAAAAATCAAACAAGCAGTTTCTAAATTAAAATATACACTGCCTACAAAAAAAGGTGAATTTACTCCAGACATGAAACAAGTGGGTTTAGGATATTTACAAGGCGATGAATATTCAAAATTTCTTACAGAAGATAAAGCAAATTTTTCCACTTATGGGATGGATGAGCTAGAGAGAGAAGCTTCAACATTAAGATTTGATGCTGCAAAAGGAGGCCTTGTTGACTCGAGCGGTGAACTTGCAGATGTGAGTCATCGTGTTTATAATGTTACGAGTAATGGGAGGTTAATATACCAGCCACAAGGGATTGTTGGTGCATTTAACCATTCATCTATTACTCGAGACGGCGCAGTGATATGCGCAGGCTATATCACTGTTGAAAGTGGAAAGATTAAATCAATAGATACATCGAGCGGACATTACCAGCCTACGTCTCTTGATTTATATAATGCAATAGAATTATTGGCATCTAAAGGAGAAGTTTTTGCTCCTGACTGTATTGCGAGTTCTCATGGCGGGACGCCAATGTCTCCTGGAGAGTTCCTGAGATATATGAATGAAGATGTGATGTATGAAGGAAGAAGAATGCCTAGAGTAGCTTCTATGAGGCAAGAGCGAATCGCTGAGCATGAATTAATATCTGGTGGTAAAGTAATTAGATTTGAAGGCGCTAATATTGTAGATACGGTTTTATCTGCAGATATTGCAGCTAATATAGAAGGAAAAGGAAAATATTTATGTAATTTTCCAACGACTGCATTTTCTGAAAGTTATATAAGAGGCTATGCTTTTAGAACATTTGGCGAAGAAGGCCATGAAAGAGAAATTAGGAGCGTTTCCTTAAGCCCTAATGAGCTTTTGGCTAATATATCAACCATTCCAGATCCTAGAGCGTTAGAGGCATCAGTTAAAATTATAGAAAATTTCGCTCCAGTAGATCCAGCTCTTAATCTTTATGCTTTGGATGCCAGATTTAAAGTAGATTTAAGCGCGATATTACTTTCACCTGAAAAACTGCCAAATACCTTAAGGAATTTTAACGCGCAGCAAATTAATACATTGCTTTCATCAGTTCCGGAAGGAATGCAGAGAAGCTTCGTTGTCAGTAGTTTTTTAGATGGCAGCAGTGCTAAAGAACTACAAATATTATCCGATGTACAGGCAAATCTAGATGATAATTCGCGTAGGCTTATTTCAACAACCTTATTATCAGGAGGAAGATTCGAAGATACTTACGCTAAGTTAGATCCATTTAGAATCTGGAATCTAACTTTAGTTCTTCCTGATGATCGGAAAAGGCAAGTGATAGATAGGTTTCTTGTACGAGGAGATCCTAAATCTCTTGAGATACTTACAAATAACTTTGGGGCTTTTGATAAGGAAACACGAGAATATATCTCAACAACCTTATTGTCAGTAGGAAGATTTGAAGATAGTTATGCTAAGTTAGATCCATATAGAATTAGTGGTTTAGTGCAAGCTCTTCCTGATGATCGAAAAAGGCAAGTGATAGATAGGTTTCTTGTACGAGGAGATCCTAAATCTCTTGAGATACTTACAAATAACTTTGCGGTTTTTGATAAGACAACACAAGAACATATATCAACAACTTTATTATCAATAGGAAGCTTCGAAGATACTTACGCTAAGTTAGATCCATTTAGAATCTGGAATCTAACTTTAGTTCTTCCTGATGATCGGAAAAGGCCAGTGATAGATAGTTTTCTTGTAAGAGGAGATGCTAAATCTCTTGAGATACTTACATATAACGTTACATCTTTTGACAAGGAAACACGAGAATATATCTCGACAACCTTATTATCAGGAGGAAGATTTGAAGATAGTTATGCTAGGTTAGAGCCATATAGAATTAGTGGTTTAGTGCAAGAGATTCCTACCGAACATCAAAAGCCAGTTATATGTGAGCTGCTTGCAAGAGGAGATGCAAAAGCCAAAGAAACAATAAATCACTATATATCTAACTCTTACCGAATAAGCCCATTAATTGCATCGGAATTGATTGCGCCAGAAAGTTTAAAAACACTAAGTCTTGATTCTGTTTCTGCTGCCTCTTTATTTAGAAAAATGGATGATACAAATAAAATTCGTTTTATTCAGAATCTTATCAACGATGATGATAGCGTTGCATCGAATAGAGCGTTAAATTCATTATCATATATTTCTTTGCCTAAAGGAGCGCTTGATCCTTTTCTTTCAGATGAAAATTTTGCAAAAACTCAGCGAGTGGCTAGTTCAGGCGCCCTAGCTGAGTTTATTCTTTATGCTTCAGATAGAGTAAAAATACAAAGCATAGAAAAATTAATTGCCGGTGAAAATAATGATAAATCTTTAGAAACTATTTTTAAGGTAAGAGCTCGAGGGGTGGCAGGAGCTCATGCAAATACGCTAATTTCTCGGCGCTTATTTACACCAGAGAACTTTGAAAAAACAATCATGTTATTTGAAGAGCGGGATTTAGGTATTATTCAATATAATTCTGGCAGAGATGCACAAGACCAATTTTTAGGTAATTTGGTTGCTAAATCCTTGGTGCCATCTTCTAATCCTGAAATTAATCGCAGAATAAAATATATTAGCGATAATTTAAAAGATGAGAGTAAAGCAGCTTTTGAACTTAAAATGCGGGCTGCATCGGCGCAATATAGGGATGGAGTGGCCGCGCCAGCACCCATATCGAGCGGACCTACCACAGCTTCTATCAGAACGGGGCTAGAAGCGGCTGCTTCTAGAGCTCCTAGTAGCGCTGGAATGACTGGCCCTGCTCCAGGAAATGGTAAAGCTGGGATGGGCATTTCTGGCAAATAAAGATTTGCTTGGGCTTTTTTTAATGCATGCTGAAATAAATTCAGCATGACGTTATCCTAGTTATTCCGGACTTGATCTGGAATCTTGTTATGCGCTTTGAGATACTGAAAAAGCTTCAGGATTACTAAATGGGAATCTCAAATATTATTACTGCCTCTCATGGACGTGATTGCATACATAATTAAAAAGCTTGTCCATAACTGCGCTATATTTGCTATTGTGCCAATTGCTGGAAATAAGGTTGCAATTGGGAGCAGCAAAGCAGAAAGACCGCAGGAAAAAGCAACTATCCTAATAGCTGATTTCATGGTGGATGCGTTGCTTACAAATGTTCTTAAAGCAAAATAAATAATTAAAATTAATAAAGCCTTTTCAAAAGCTAATGTTGCGATATTTAAAATGAGGATTAAGGGCATCATAACGAAGATAAATACTTTATCGAAATAGCCGATATAATTCCTGATTAAGCTAACTAACTCTTCGCTATCAATAATTTTTTTTGAAGAGCCAAAAAGATCTGAATAATTATATTGAAACTCATACTTACCATCAGGACTTTTATCTTGGTTGAAATTAAAAAAAAGCTTTGTTTTCCCGAAGATTATAGGAATAGTTTTCTTAACTGAGCCGCTTAATTTATCTTCTGTGTCAACAGCAATTATAGTTTTATTTGTTCCTTTGATAATTATTGGCTCTGGCTCTTCAGAAATTATTCTAGTGCCATCATAAGTTATTGTCTCCCAGCTATTTATAGCAGAATCTATAACTTCTGTGAGCTTATTTGTTACTACTCTAGTTTCGAAATAATTGATTATCGGACTTATTCTATTTAAAACAAGCACCCCGAAAATTAATGCGCCAATAAAACTCATTGTGAATATATACCTAAAGCCTATTCCAGTAAATTCACTATATATTTTTTTGTAGAATTCAGTGCTCGTAAGAGAGAGCTTTATGAAGGTGAATAGAATTTTTATATTGTCTTTCAACCTTAATAGAAATGTTGTCATAATGATAAATATCGTCTAGAATTCACAAAAAATTCGTCCTATTGTCAGTTTAAGTTGAATTAGCACACTTGTTGCTCTTCTTTTGCCTATTATTTATATAGGTCTTGCTTCAATCGCGCTTGGTATCTAACCAAACTTAAGTGACTAAATATATGGCTAAAAATTTATTATAATGGAATACAAGCAAAATACAAATAGCATCTATAAAGATCTGAGTAATTCAATGAGAATTTTATCTGCAGATTGCGTGGAGCTAGCAAATTCTGGCCATCCAGGGATGCCCCTTGGCTTCGCAGATGTTTTTTCTGTGCTTATCTCTCGGTTTTTAAAATATTGCCCACATGACCCAACTTGGCATGGAAGAGATAGACTTGTCCTATCGGCTGGGCATGGATCTATGCTTTTATATTCTTTTTATTACCTAGCAGGATATGAGTTGTATAATTTAGAGCAACTCAAAAATTTTAGGCAGCGAGGCTATATCACAGCAGGGCATCCTGAATATGATTTAAATGGCCCCATTGAAACGACTACTGGGCCACTCGGACAAGGCTTTGCAAATGCTGTTGGCATGTGTATCGCACAAAAAAAATATCAGCAAAAATTAGGTGATGTTGCAGATTATAAAATTTACTGTATTGCCGGAGATGGCTGCCTTATGGAGGGCATTACATCTGAAGCTGCAAGTCTTGCAGGGCATTTGAAATTAAATAATTTAATTGTGCTTTTTGATGATAATAAAATTAGCATAGATGGTTCAACGAGCCTTACTACAAGTGACGACCACCACGCAAAATTTAAAGCTTTGGGCTGGAATGTTTTTTCTGCAAATGGCCATGATTATAAGGAAATTGAAGATGTGCTTGAAAAAGCTCAAAATACTGAAGGCCCTTGCTTTATTGCCTTTAATACTAAAATAGGATTTGGAGCTGGGGCAAAAGAAGCAAGCGAAAAATCTCATGGAGCAGCTCTTGGCAAAGATGCAATTAAAACTTTGAGGCATAATTTAGGCTGGGAACATGAAGAGCCGTTTTATATTCCGCAATACATATTAGATAAATGCAGGAATTTATGGAAATATAATGAAGATTATTATATTAAATGGCAAAAACTATATTCAGATTTAAGCGAAGATAAAAAACATTATTTACAAAAGCCTAATTATCAAAAAATAAAAGATAATTTAGCCTCCTATACCCAGATTGTGAAAACTGACGAAGCTACCAGAGTTTCTTTCGGCAGAATGATCGAATTAATTCTAAAATCTTCTGATAAAGTTATAATAGGCTCAGCCGATCTTTCCGTATCCAATGGCCTAGATAATAGCTGTTGCAAGGCTATTAAGCCACAAGATTTTAGTGGTAATTTTTTGCATTATGGAGTTCGTGAAAATGCAATGGCTGCAATTATGAACGGGCTTGCAACACAGAATTTCCTGCCAATTGGCGGTACGTTTTTAGTATTTTCCGATTATATGAGGCCTTCTATCAGGCTTTCTGCTTTAATGAAGCTGAATGTGATTTATGTTTTTACGCATGATTCTATTGGCGTTGGGGAAGATGGGCCAACACACCAGCCTGTTGAGCATATTGCCTCTCTGAGGGCTATGCCGAATTTAAGAGTTTGGAGGCCTTGTGATATGCTAGAGGCACAATCTTGCCTTATTGAGGCATTATCCACCCACAATATGCCTTCAGCTTTTATGCTGACGCGTCAAAAAATAATCCAGCAAGCTTTTTCCGAAAATAGAATTAGCTTTGCAAGAAGAGGTGCATATATTCTTTCTGAGCAAGCAGGTGCGGATTTTGCAATATGGGCAACGGGCTCTGAAGTGGAAATTGCAATGAAAGTGCAAGAAATGCTACAAGAAGCTGGTATAAAAGCTTCCGTTATTTCTGCGCCATGCCTTGAATTATTTTTAGAACAAGAGGAATCTTACCAGCAAAATGTTATCTCAGCAGGGAAATATATTGCCGCAATAGAAGCAGGAGCAAAATTTGGCTGGGAGAGAATTATTGGCAGGAAAGGATTATTCTTTGGAGTGGAAAATTTTGGTATTTCAGGAAAGTCTGAAGCGATATATGATTATTTTGAATTAACTGCTCCAAAAATTACAAATAAAATTATAAAATATTTATATGATCAAAATAGGAATTAATGGGCTTGGAAGAATTGGTAGGCTAGTGCTGAGAGCAGCGTTAGAGGATAATAATATAGAAATTGCTTTGCTTAATACTCCGGGTTCAGCTGAAGTGGTTGCGCATCTTTTGAAATATGATTCTGTGCATGGAACGTGGAATTTCGAATGCGATTATTCAGAAGGAAAAATAAATATTAATGGCAAAAAGATACCTATTTCTGCTTATAAAAACCCTTTGGAAATTCCGGCTAAAAATATAGATGTTATGCTTGAATGTAGCGGGAAATTTAATCGCCGCCAGCATGCAGAAGAGCATTTAAAAGCTGGTGCAAAAAAAGTGATTGTTTCTGCACCTTGCGAGAATGCCGATAGCACTATTGTGGTTGGTGTTAATGACAGAGTCCTGACAAAAGAACATGATGTTATTTCTATTGGTTCTTGCACCACTAACGCTCTTGCTCCAATTGCAAAAATTATGAATGATAATTTTGGGATTGAAAATGGTTATGTCACAACAATCCATGCTTATACGGGAGATCAAAATATTGTTGATAATTCCCATAAGGACATTAGAAGAGCAAGATGTGCAAGCATGTCTATGATCCCCACAAAAACTGGTGCTGCTGAAGCTCTGAAGCTAGTGCTTCCTGAATTAGAAGGAAAAATTTTTGGATCTGCCGTTAGAGTGCCAACGCCAAATGTTTCTATGCTTGATATGGTTTTGAATTTATCTAAACCTGCATCTAAAGAAACAATAAATAAAGCTATTAATGAAGCAGCTTCGGGTGAGATGAAAAATATCATTTCTGTGGCAAAAGCAAGGCTCGTTTCTGTGGATTTTAACCACTCTCCTTATAGCAGCATATTTGACCCATTCGAGACATATATAATCTCTGAGAGAGTTGTGAGGCTAGTTTCTTGGTATGATAATGAATGGGGATTTGCAAAAAGAATGATTGATGCTGCAAAGCTAATTTATAGGCAAATCTAATGCTTAAAAAAATTACTGATCTTAATGTGGCAAATCAAAGAGTTCTGGTTCGTATGGACCTTAACTTGCCAAGAAAAGATGGATTTATTCTTGATTATACAAGAATTGAGCGTTCCTTAAAAACTATAGAATACTTAGCAGAGAAGGGTGCAAAAGTGATTTTGCTTTCTCATTTAGGAAGACCAAAAGGTTCATATTCCCTAGATTTAAGTCTTGCACCAATTGCGGATAGCCTTGAAAAATTTTTGAATAAAAAAGTTGAATTTGCCAGTAATATTTTTAATGCAAATTTAACAGAAAAAATTAAAAATCTGAAACAAGGCGGAGTGCTTTTAATCGAAAATCTAAGATTTCATAAAGGTGAAGAAGCTAATGATCAGAATTTTATAGCAAGGCTTGCAGAGCTTGGAGATTTTTATGTTAATGATACATTTTCTTGCTCTCACAGGAAGCATGCATCAATTTATGGTATTGCGCAAATCCTTCCTTCTGCCGCTGGCTTTTTGCTGGAAGATGAGCTGGATAATATTGAAAAAATTTTACAAAGGCCAAAAAAGCCTATCTTAGCCCTTATTGGAGGATCTAAAGTTTCAAGCAAGCTAGGATTACTCAAGAGTTTGATTAATAAAGTTGATATCTTAGCTATTGGAGGCGCTATGGCAAATAGCTTTTTAAAAGCTATGAATATGGATATTGGCCAATCAATATATGAAGAAGATTTGCTGGATAGTGCATTGGAAATTTTAGAGCTCGCAAAAAATGCAAACTGCAAGATAATCTTACCTCGTGATTTTATTATTAGTGATAATATGAATCGCCCTCAATATACAGAAATACAAAAAGCTTCAAGATTTAGTAAGGACAGCTCTAATATCGGAAAAAATATGATATTTGATATTGGGCCTGATAGCCTAAAAGAAATAGAAGAAGCTATTGATAATTCTGAAACTATAATTTGGAATGGCCCGGTTGGAGCATTTGAAATCAGCGAATTTGATATTTCTTCCCGCCAAATTGCAAGAATTATTGCATCTAAAACAAAATATGATGGCAAGATATCAATTGCAGGCGGAGGAGACACCTTAGCAGCTATTAAAACATGCGGCCTTAATAAGGCATTTTCCTATATTTCGACGGGAGGAGGGGCTTTTTTGGAGTGGCTTGAAGGCAAAGAACTGCCTGGAGTGGAGGTGCTTAAGATATGAAAATCCTTAAAAGCTTTTTCATTGACTCACCTCTTGGCAGAATCTTTGCAATTTCCTCAGATGAATATTTATATATGCTGAAATTCCAAACGGAACAAGATTTAGAACAAAAGAAGGAAAGACTCAAATTAAAGATGAAGGCTGAAATAATCGAGGGTTTTTCTAAAATCTCAGAGCAAGTGAAAGATGAAGTTGCTGGGTATTTTGCAGGTAAGATAAAAACTTTCACTATTCCTCTTTTTGCAATAGGCACAGATTTTGAAAAGAAAGCATGGCAGCAACTTAAAAATATTCCATATGGAACGACATGCTCTTATAAAGAACAAGCTTCTTTTTTAGGCGCTCCTTCTGCTTATAGAGCGACTGCGAATGCTAATGGGAAGAATAATATATCTGTGATAATTCCATGCCATAGAGTTATTCAGGGTAATGGAAATATAGGCGGTTATTCTTCTGGTAGTGATATAAAAGAATGGCTGATTGAGCACGAGAGAAGAGTTGTAAATTAACACAAAATATCGTGTTAATTTACAATAGAAGAATTTTACAAGAAATTAGAGATCATCATAGAAATCGCTATTGTTACCAGTTAAGCTACCTTCTGAACTGTAACATCTTTGGTCTAATAAATCCATTACTTCTGCGCCGCCGACTAATCTTGCTATATGAGCTCCATCATCATCATCTGAGGAGTCAGTTGGATCATAGCTTTCATCGCTATCGTTTTGATCATCACTGGAGTCGGTTTCATCACTTTCCTCTGAATCTTTTTCATATCCTGAGTCCTCGCTACCAGAGGAGTCGGTTGGATCATAATTTTCTTCATCACCTGAGTCGCTTTCATCACTTTCATCAGCATTTGCTAATTGGTTGACTTGAGCAGGTGCGACAGGTGCAGCAGCTGCCTCCCTGTTGTCAGGCTGATGAGGGGCAGGATTTTCTTCATCATATGATCCCTCTCTTGCTTTTTTATTACTATAACCAGCATCATCAGCATCATCATCTTCTTCAGTTTCTGTAGATAATAGTTCGTCTAGTTTCCCATCTTCTTCATCAGAATATTCTGAATCAAAAACAACCGGAGCAGCAGCTGAAGCTGCGGCGCTAGCAGGAAATTGTAAATGAGGATCTGAATCAGAATTTTCTGAGTCAAAAACCGGAGCAGCAGCTGAAGCTGCGGCGCTAGCAGGCAATTGGAAATGATGATCTGAGCTTGCTTTGATTCCGCCTGCAGGAGAATCACCTGGAGCTCTAGAAGTGCTAGCAGGCAATTGGAAAGGAAAAGCCATGCTTCCTGTAGTGCCTGCAGGAGAACCGCCTGAAGCAGCTGCACCGCTGCCGCCACCACCACCGCCTCCAAATACGGAATGAGAGGGGCTATGGGAAAGAGGATTATCTTGTGGTGCCAACTGATCGCGATTTAATGTAACATATTGAGCTATAACTTTATAATTAGTGGCCGAGTCTATTTCGCCATTCAAGAATAATGTATTTAGACTATGAGTTAATGCCTTGAGGTTGCTACTTTCATGTATTAATTTATCAATCGCTTTTGTACGCTGTGATTCGCTTAAGAATGCTCCATGGGCTTTGAAGTTTTGAAGTGTTTCTGGATATTCTTGTAAAGATTTTAAAGCCCACATATATGGCGACGATGCATTATAATTTTCGGTATTAGCATTCGCATTCCTTTTTAGTAATAAATCAATGAACTGTAGACGTTTTTCAGCAACAGAAACATGTAAAAGCGTGTTACCAGATGGGTCTTGATAGGATAAATCTGAATCTTGAATCTCAGCACAAAATTTTGCAAACTGATCTGTGCTTATTAAATCTGACAATTCTAAGAATTTTTGACGACTCATGGTTTATATTCCTTCATAAATTATATATGTAATATAATATTAATTTTATTAATTGTCAACAATGTTTATTGCTAATATATAATTTTTATTAACTTTTGAGCAGTGAGGTATCAAAATCATTGCATTTTAATTCAGTTATAAGCCCTTATCTCTCGTTAGGTAAAAGTGATGCAAATGCTATGAAACAATAAAGCAGTAAATTATCAAAATGAATTCTAGTATGCTAATGGGAAATTAAGATGTTAAAATTAACTATTTTTTACCTTTCTAACCTTTTAATTCTTATTTTCTTTGTTTATTTATACTCTTTGAATTACCTAAAAACTTAATGGATAGTTTTTTAGCAACATATTAATTAATAACAGAGATCAACATATGGCTTTTACTGAATTCAAGCTCACAAAATGTTACACTGAAATTTTTAATAGAGAATAATCATATGTCAAAGTCAGATGAAACATATAAAAGCCGTTTAGGTGCGGCTGAAGGTACTGGAGATAAACATATTTCTAGGGTAGATAATACCCCTCTAAACCGAGAATTAGCAAGCAAAATTTTAGATGCAATGCTAAGTGAGAAAAGCACCAGAGCAGAAAGTGATTTTGGAGAAAGAGGAGTTAAAGAGCAAGGTTTTAGTAAAGGAGGTGTGGCTGAAAGGGCAGATAATCATAAAAGATATATGCTAAAAGAATTTCGCACAACTCAGCCAACTGGTGAGAGGGAGCAAATAGACAGAGGAGATGCAATTACCGAATATTTAACTTCTAAAGTTTATGAAAGAATATTATTTGATAGAGCTCCGAAAATTAACTTAGCTAAAGGAGCGCCTAAAGATAAAGCATTTTTATCTTCAAAATTTTTCGAAGATTTTCAGACATTGTCAAACTTTACAGCTTCTGACGATACTCAAGTAGACCAAGATGCTAGTCAGCTTAAAAAAGTTGAGGGTCTTGCTAAAGTTGCAGCAGCATGTTTATTTTGCGGAGAAATGGATTATCATGGATCTAACTTAGGCGTAGTTCCGCAAAAAGACGCGGATGGTAAAATAATTAACGGTCCAGATGGTGAACCAGAAAAATATACTTTAGTGAAAATCGACCATGGCAAATCTAATGTAGAAAAATTTGAAAATGAATCGGATATGAGAGCTAGCCTGGACACAAGAATAAATGGCGCATCTGAAGGATATGGGTATTCTAATATGAAATTAAATCTCTCCGAATTTAGAGAAGCACTAGAGGAAATTGCCAAAATTAAAGATACTGAGATTGAACATATTATCGATAAGGGTGTTTATAATTTAAAACAAGCCGGAGTTGATCTAACAGATGGCATTACACGCCTTGACAAGCGAAGTGAAGCAATAGAAGTATCTGGCTCAGGAATAGGATCAGATTTTATTGATGGGTTTAAAGAAAGAAGAGATCAAATTGCAGAGTTAAGTAAGACTATAGCTTTTGTTGAAAAAATAGAAGTGCCAGAAAGTGAGCAAGAAAATTGGAAAAATGGGGGCTGGTTACGATCTATTCAAGGCAATGATCCACTGGCGAGTGCTATATTGTCTGAATATAAAATTGAGGGGAAGCACGCGCTTGAATGGGCTATTGAAAATGACAAAAAAATAAATGGACAAGATCCAATAGAATACTTAGGTGGTCAGGAAGCATATGTAGGAGAGACACCAATCACAGAATGGGCTTATAAGTATAATTTAAAACAAACAGATCCTGCAAGGCAAATTAAGTTTGATGGAGTTGACCCCGGGGATTTGATAGATCCATCAAGGAAAACTGAAATTAATGAAGTACACAGAGAAGAGCAAGCAGCAAGAGAGAGAAAAAAATCAAGGAAAGAAGAAAGAGCGCCAGAAGTAAAAGCTGCTGCTACAGAAAGTTCAAAATCAGGCCACGCTGTTGTTTCTGATGATAAAATGAGAGAAGATTCTGCTAGAAAAGAATCTTCTACAGGAAGATTATCTCCACGAGCAGAAGATGCGAGACTTTCCACATCTAGAGTTGATGTAAAAAGAATAAGAAGGCTCTTTGATACTCAGAAGCAACCTGCCGCTACCATTTATAGCGGCAAGCAGGGTAGCAGAGAACAACATTCACGTTAGTATAGTAATTTAGTTTGCATTTAGCAACGTTGTTGCTTGTCGCTATTAGTTATAAGCTAAGCTCCTTGCGCCTAGTATCTAATTCAACCTAAATTACTATGTAGCCCCGCCCTGATATGCTGGATTTAGTATAAGCTTATTTGGGCGGGTTTGTTGCAATTTCAATTTTTTATAAAAATTGATCTAGCCGCGTTTTCAGGAATATTTCAAGAGGAAGGAGATTTTATTTACTCAATGTATTGAGTAAAATAACTCATTATATAAAGAAGCACATCACTTCTTCCCACAGGCATGATATTTTGTTCATTAATGTAAAATATGTGCTTTACTTCTCGAAAGCTTAGAGAAATTTAATTCTTAACCTTCCTTTTGCTTGAAGTTGGAATTTTTATTGCTTCTCTATATTTTGCAATTGTTCTTCTGGCGACAATAATATTAAATTGCTTCAGCATGATGGCGAGCTCATCATCGGACATTGGATTTTTTTTATCTTCATCATCTATTAATGTTTTAATAAGCTCTTTTACTTTGTGGCTTGAAACTTCTTCTTTTGAATATTTACTTTTAACGCCTGATGAGAAAAAATATTTCATTTCAAGCACGCCATAAGGTGTTTCTATATATTTATTGCTAGTGGCGCGGCTGATTGTGCTTTCATTATGGCCTGTTATTTCAGCGATTTTTGCAAGAGTTAGGGGTTTTAAATATAACACTCCTCTTTTGAAAAATTCTTCCTGCTCTTTTGCAAGAGCTTCTGCGACTAAAATTATGGTTTTCGAGCGTTGCTCAACTGCGCGCGCAACATTAGTTGCCTTTTTGATCATTTCTGAGGTGGTGTCTTGTTCTTCTGATTTAATTATTTTATCTTTTATTTCCTTATAGTAATTCTTATTTGCATATAGAACTGGCATTGCTTCTTTGTTTGAACTTATTACAAGCTCGCCAGCGTTAGACAGAGATATTTTAACATCTGGAATTTTTACGTTAACTATTTCTCGGGAGAAATTTCTTCCTGGTTTTGGCTCTAATTTTTTTATCTGAGATATATAATTTGTAATTTCTTTTGCATCAATTTTACAAATTCTTGCGAGCTTCTGAATTTCTCCGCTAGCTACTAATTGCAGATTATCTAGGATGAGGCTGAGGATTTGGTTATATGAATTTTGTTCTATCAGCTGAATTTTTAGGCACTCGCTAAGCGAGCGTGCATAAACTCCTGTTGGATCTAATTTTTGAAGCTGAGAAATTATATTTTCTACTAGTTTTTCTGGGATTTTAAGCTGAGAAGCTATCTCTAGACTGCTTGTGTGCAAATATCCATTTTCATCTAATAGATCTGTTATGTAACTTGCTATTAGCTTTTCCTGAGGTTTGTGTATCGTTGTTGCAATTTGCATTAAAAGATGTTCTTTTAAATTAATTTCTGATTCGATATTAGATATAAAATCATAATTAATGTGAGTTTCGCGGTTTTTTGTAGAAATTCTCTTATCGTATAAATTGCTTTCTTCATTTTGGATTTCTTCTTTTATAAGAAAAGGATTTTCTTGCAACTCCTGTGAAATATAAGCATCTAGCTCTTCTGATGAAAGCTGCAATGTCTTTATGCTCTGCGTCATCGATGCAGTTAGCTTTAGACTGGTTTTTACTTCTTGGCGTAGATGTTGCCCGCTCATATTTTTTTGCTATATTGCTAGAATAATATAAAGTTTTAACTATGCAGACCCCAGTATACTACATAAAAGATGGAAGTTTAAGCTTTGCTGAGAAAATTATTTTCGAAGAGGTGGAATTTTATCTATATCCAGGTGATAAAATTTGTTTGGTTGGGAGAAATGGCTGCGGAAAATCTAGCCTGATGAAAGTGATTTACGGCGAATATGAACTTGATGGCGGAGAAAAATATCAAGATCCTTTTTCACAAATTTGCTATCTAAAACAAGATAATCCGCTGAGTAAGGCCGAAAATATCTATGATTATGTGTTTGAAGATCTGAATTCCGAGGAGCAAAAATATAAAGCTGATGATATTTTAAGGAGTCTTGAGCTAGATGGAAATGCTGATTTCCAAACACTTTCTGGGGGACAAAAAAGAAGAGTTAGCTTAGCCCGGAGCCTTATAAAAAGCCCAGAAATTTTGCTCTTAGATGAACCTACTAACCACCTTGATATAAATGCAATTATATGGCTTGAGAATTTTATTAAAGAATATAAAGGCTCTGTTATCTGCATTAGCCATGATAGAAGCTTTTTAAATAATGTTACTAATAAAATATGGTGGTTGGACAGAGGCATTTTGCGTAAAACTAACCAAGGATTTAAAAATTTCGATTCTTGGCAAGAAGAAATTATTGCATTTGAAGAAGCCCAATTAAAAAAGTTAGACAAAAAACTTGCAGAAGAAAATTTATGGCTTCAGCAAGGTGTTACGGCTAGAAGAAAAAGAAACCAAGGAAGACTTGCAGCATTAAAACGTCTCCGAGAAGAGCAAAGATCTCATAAAGAACATTTAAGAAGAGCCAAAACGCAACTTGAGATTGAATTGCAAGAATCCACGAAAAAATCTCAATTTATTATAGAAGCCGAGAATTTATCTTTCTCTTATGAGAATAGGAAAATATTAGAAAATTTTAGCTTCAGAGTGAAAAAGGGAGAAAAAATAGGCCTTATTGGCCCGAATGGCTCTGGGAAATCGACATTAATTAAAATTTTAGTCGGAGAATTAAGTCCTGATGAAGGCAGAATAAAGAGAGGGACAAATCTTGAGATAACTTACTTTGATCAATATAGATCTATATTGAACGAGGAAGACAGCTTAATCAAAACTATCTGCCCTACAGGTGGGGATAGGGTTTTTATGCAAGGCAAAGATCTACATGTTGCATCTTACTTAAAGCAATTTTTATTTGACCCAAAAATTCTGAAAGCTAAGGTTTCTACTCTCTCAGGCGGAGAGAAAAACAGATTATTACTTGCTAAAACTCTTATAAATCCCGGCAATTTCATGATTTTAGACGAGCCTACTAATGATTTGGATATGGATAGCCTTGAATTATTGCTTGAGATTTTAGCTGAATATACAGGAACTTTACTTGTGGTGAGCCATGATAGAGATTTCTTAGATAGGCTTGTTACAAGAACTTTAGTTTTCACAGACAAACATGAAATTATAGATTTTACTGGTGGTTATGAGGATTATCAGAAACATTATAAAAAAGAAGAAAAGCCTGTTAAAATTGAACAAAAGGTAATTGAAAAACCAAAGAAAGAAAAAACAGAATTAAAGCTTTCATATAAATATCTACATTTACAAAAAACCCTTCCATTAGAAATTGAGAATTTAGAAAATGAGATTAAGATACTGGAGGTTGAACTTTCTGATTCTGAATTATATAATAAAAATCCTGACTTGTTTGCAAGTTCTTCGAAAAAATTAGCAGCAAAAACCGCCCTATTAGAAGAAAAGATCCTAGAATGGATGGAAGTGGAAGATTATATTAATTCCAGGAAATAATACCAAATTTCATTATTAAACGATACAAATGATTTTTGCGGGATTCGCTTTTGCTCACTTAATAATATAGGCCACGCTCCTCGCGCCTAGTATCTAATTCAACTTAAATCACTATAGACGTGGATCCAAGAATATTTTAGGATATTTACAGTGTTTGAATGTGGTGTGGATTCCCGCCTGCGCGCACTAGTGTCCGGGATAAATTAAGAAGGCAGGTATGAAGGTAGCATAAGTCTTTGAGTTCAGGTATAATACCTGTTTGAACAACTTAAAAAAGACTTATGCTATGTACAAACATAACACATTTGGTGAGATACTGAAACTATTAGATAG
>CAMCRO010000022.1 GCA_945877265.1 Rickettsia typhi
TCTGATTATCTGAGCAACAAAAAGGAAAATACTAGAGAAACTCAAGCTAAAATTAAATGCAAAGTTATTAATCTCATAATCGCAGCTTAAAACACCCACCTCCAAATACCTCCATTAATTTATACACCTCCTTCCATGCAACAACGCCGACCTAAGTCCGGGATGACGGGTATTTAATGAGATTCTGAAATATATTCAGAATGACTTCACTTCATGCTCCCAAGTAATTTGGTTATTAAACCATGTCAGCTGCCTTTTGGCATATTGGCGAGTTTTTGTTTGAGCTTGCTTTATTGCTTCTTCTAGCGAAATTTCCTGCAATAAATATGAAGATAATTCAGCAACTCCTAAAGCTTTAGCGGGGCCTGTTTCTATATTTGGATAAGAATTTTTAAATTGCGCTACTTCTTCTATTCCGCCATTTTGGATGATGGAAAGAAAGCGCGAATCGCAAGTTTCATATAAAAATTTGCGCTCAGGTTTAATATAATAAGTTTTGACATTAAAGTTTGATAATATTGCAGGCTGATTTCTTTGCTGAAATTCTAAAATGGATTTACCTGTAAAGCTCTTTATCTCATAAGCTCTTATTATCCTTTGAGTATCTGCTGGATTTAACCTTGAAGCTGATTCCGGATCAATTTCTGATAATTTCTCATATAAAAATTTGGTCCCATATTTTTGAACTAAATCTATTATTTCTTCCCTATGAGATTTATCTATTTCAGGAATGGAAGAAAGGCCGCCTAGAAGAGCATTAATATACATGCCTGTGCCACCTGTTATGATTGGAATAAGATTGTTTTTTTGAGCATCTATTATTGCTTGATTACAATCCTCTACATATTTGGCAACTGAATAAGCAGAATCTGGAGATAGAAAATTATATAAAAAATGTGGTACTTGTTTTTTATCGTCCGTTGAAGGAGAAGCTGTGATTAATGGAAGGCTATTATAAATTTGCATTGAATCTGCATTTATAATAGCACCTTCTATTTTTTTTGCCATATCAAGAGCATAGCGGGATTTGCCTGAGGCTGTAGGGCCGCAAATTATGATAATTTGGTCTTGATTATTGTTCAGATTTTTCAAGTTTTAAATCAAATTCTTTTATTAAAATATTCAAATTTTTTATTACAGAATCTAGGGATTCAGGTGAGTCTGCTTCGCATCTGGCAATTAATGCAGCTTGTGTGTTCGAAGCTCTAATTAACCACCAGCCTTCGCTAGAATCTGCTCTTATTCCATCAATATCATTAAAAGGAATTTTTTGATTTTGTAGTTTTATTTTTAGCTTCTCCACTATTTGAAATTTCTTTTCCTCTGGAACTTCTATCCTTATTTCTGGAGTGGAATAAGCTTTTGGAATTTCTTCTAGCATTTCTTCTAATGAACTATCTGAATTGCTGATTATTGAAATTAGACGGAGAGCAGCATAAACTGCATCATCATATCCGAGATAATTATCTGCAAAAAATATGTGGCCGCTCATTTCACCGGCAATTTCCGCGCCACATTCTATCATTTTGGATTTAATTAAGGAATGGCCCGTTTTCCACATTATGGCTTTGCCGCCAATATTTGCTACATAATCGAATAAAGTTTTGCTGGCTTTTACATCTGCGATGATAATGCTGCCAGGTTTTCTGTTTAGCAATTCTTTGGAGTAAATACAAAGAAGCTGATCCCCAAATAATATCTCCCCTGATTTTGTGACAACACCAATTCTATCGCCATCACCATCAAAAGCGATTCCAAGATCCGCATCCTGGTTTTTTACTTCACTTATTAATTGCTCTAAATTTTTTGGAATTGTTGGATCTGGGTGATGATTTGGGAAATTGCCATCTATTTCTTCATTAATAATAATATTATTATTAGGCAATTTTTCCGTTAAAGATTTTAAAATACTGCAAACAGCTCCATTTCCTGGATCCCATATTATTTTGAGATCTTTATTTATACTAGAATTTTGCAAGATCCTTTCAATATAATGCGGCTTGATATTTACTGGGAAAATTTTTACTTCTTCCTTTTGCTGAGTATATTTTTTCGTGTCTTTCAATATTTCTTCGTATAAAAGCTGAATATTTGGACCATAAAAAGAAGCGCCATCTGCAAGCATTTTAAAGCCATTATCATGCTTTTCGTTGTGGGATCCTGTTATCATTATGCTTGCTGCTGGATAGAGCTTTTTATTTGCAAAATAAAGACAAGGAGAAGGCACAAGGCCAATAGATATAATCTCTGCCCCTGCAGCAAATAAACCTGAAGTTAGAGCTTTGTATAATGCCGGCGTACTCAGGCGGCCATCAAACCCCACTACGATTTTATTATTATTTGGCTTGATATTCATTTTTGCAAAATGGAAACCTACATTATAGGCAAGATCTGGAGTTAGGTTTTTTCTACTATCTCCTCTTATATCGTAGGTTCTAAAAATAGCTTTTTCTAACATCGAGTTCCAAGTTGTTTTGTGAGCTCTATAATAGTTTAATATTGTTATTTCAGCAATGAATTTAAGAGGATAATTTTCTCTTACTTGAAATAGAGATATTCTAATGCTAAAGATATACATACAAAATAAGCTTATTTTTTATGTATATACTAGCTTTTGATACAAGTAATAATTTTAGCTCTGTTGCTATTGCACGAGAGAATGAAATTTTATATGCGAGCAAATCAGAAAAAGCTCATAGCCAGGCTGAGAATTTAATTTCAATGATTGAAGAAGGTCTAAAATCTACTAAATTAAATTATAAAGATGTAAATTATCTTGCTGCTAGCGCTGGGCCTGGGAGTTTTACTGGTATCCGCATAGGGCTTGCTGCTGCAAAAGGAATTTTACTTGCAGCTTCCAATATTAAGCCAGTATGTGTGAATAATTTCCAGATGATTAATTATCGAGCTAGGGAACAATATAAATTTTTCGATTATGCTATATGCGCGGTTAACGCATATAGAGACCAGTTATATATTCAACATTATACAAAAAAAGGGGAGAATAGCGAGTTATTGATGCTTTCCTTATCCGAGGCAAAAAAAATGATAGATGATCTGCCAGGGGTGAAACTATTGGCCGGAAGTGGCTGGCATTTGCTTCTAGACGTGCGAAATTATGATAGAAATGACATTATAATTTTGCCTCGCTTTGCATATCCAGATGCTAGATTTGCCTGCAAAATTGCACATCAACAAATTGTGCAGCATAAGGTGAATGAAAATATGGAGCCATTATATATAAGGGCCCCTGATGCGAAATTACCTAGCAAAAATTAGAGCTTTCTTAAGGCATATCGGGATTTATAGTAATTTAGTTTGGATTAGCAACGTTGTTGCTTGGCGCTTGCCTATTAGTTATAGGCTAAGCTCCTCGCGCCTAGTATCTAATTCAACTTAAATCACTTACAACCATATCACCTTCTGCTGCTCCTAAAAGATGTGTAAATCCTTCCTCAATTCCAACATCTTCACCAATCATCCCTGTTTCCCTATTATATACAAGGCCATAATTGGCGCATTCTTTTAAAGCGAGGATTTGATCTGCTTCTGATAATATTTGTAATAAATTCCCTACTGCTATGTTATTTTCTAATGCTATAAACTGCCTGAGGACCGCAAAATTTTTCGCAGAGATTGCAAGCCGAGCTAATTCTACTCCGATTTCTTCGGTAATAAATAAACAAGCTTCATAATTATCATTCATTGCAAAATTTCTGATAATGCTGAAATTACTGCTACATAATGCTTCGATCTTCTGTGGAATAGTTAATAATTCTAATATATCTCTAAATTCCTCATATCTATCTAAATGTGCTGCAGCTTTTAATATTGCAAATTTATTATCAGTAATTATTTCTTCTTGGTTTGCCTCGTCCAAATAGTTTAATATTTGAATTATTGCATTGAAATTCTGTGATTTGATAAAGCTATTTATGATATTTTTTTCCTGCGAGAAAATAGCATAATTTCTTTTTTCTTCTGGTAGGATTTCTATGAGAAACATAACATCTTCTTGCATATCTAGCTCGGCAAAGCGATTTATTATATAATAAGATTCATGTTGAAGGGCGTGTATTACATCTTCTTCTGATAAATAAAAAAAGAGATCTTTGATGGCCTCCATATTTCCTAGATCCGCAAATTTTTTAAGAATGCGATAATGGCCGGAAGTTATAGCTTTTGCTTTATCAGATACATAAGAATCTAATAATATTAAAAAATCTGGGAGGTTATTTTTAAAGGCGAAATTGAACAAAATTTTATATTGGTCCTGAGCCATTATATGTCCTATGTTTCTTGGTGATAATCTATCTAGAAATTTAAGAGTATATTCTAGATTATTATGTCTTGAACATAAAGTGATTAGTTCGTATCTCTCAGATGAGATTATATTTATTTGTGTATCTTCTCTGAATTTCAAGAGTAATTTTTCAGTTGCTTCAAAATTTCCTTTTTTCGCAAAATTTTTCACTAACCAAAATGAGTTTTCGCATAAAAGAAATTTTGATGAGCTCTCTTTCATTAATGATAAAAGAAAATCGACAGCTTCAAATTGCTGCCTTTCTGCGAATAATTTGATATCTTGAAAATCTCGTCTTGCTAATGATTTAACAGCAGTTTCTGCTGGTAATTCTGAAATAAATCTTTTGTATTTTATAAAATTTCCCTTTTCTGCTGTTTTAAAAAGGGCTTTGTTTTGAGCTTTTATAGATAAGGATGAAAATAATATTTTGGTTCTCGACATATAGCCTCTGTTCTGTTGCTATAGTTATCCCCTTCAATTAGCTGCGTTGGTGTTTGCCTCTGAGCTATTATAGCAAATTGCATTAAGGTTTTAGGTCGGAGCTTTTCTTGCCTATCAATATATTGATTTAGTTTGGATTAGCAACGTTGTTGCTTGTCGCTATTAGTTATAGGCTATGCTCCTCGCGCCTAGTATCTAATTCAACTTAAATCACTATATAGGCAAACTCATTAACTCTCTTCACGCCTTAACTTAATTCACTATAGTTTTATAGGGCTCTTTTGCTTCCTCTACTATCTAACCAAAAAGAACAACTATAGAAACATGCTATTTGATATTTTACTTATGAGAAAGAATATGAAGCAAATAATCAGATTAAGGAAAATAACATTATAGCTTTTCTAACACATTAACCTATTGCCCTACCAGTTCCAGCAGACTGAGATTGAGAGCGGTCTTTTTCCTTGTGTACTGGTGCTCTAGGTATAGCGTTGCTAGAACGAGACTTTACTTCTTCTACTATTTTGTCTGCTTTAGAAGGGGCGCGTAGAACTTCTATTCTAGGATTTGCTATTTTTTCTAGCTTGCCAATTTGCTCATCTATTTTTTTCTGATCTTCAGGAGGTGCGCCCTCTTTTTGTTGACGTAACCTCGAGCCTAAACTATTTGCCGCCTGGATAGTTGCATCTAATTCTTTTTCTTTCACTTCTTCTCTTGTCATCCCATTTGAAGACATTTTTTTTCTTAAGAATTGTTGTTCTTTTGCTTCAATTATTGGATCTTTGCCTTGCATTTCTTTTTCTAAAGCTGATTCCATGGATTTCGATGCAGCTGTGGATAGGGCTTCTTTTTCTGCTGATTTAATTGAATCAGGCGTTAAACCTGCTGCTGCAAGCTTTTCCTTAGCGAGCCTTTCGTGGCTTTCTGCTTGCGTTAGTGATGCACCATCATAAGACGCTACTGCTTCTGCTTGATTTTTAAAGGCTGTGGTTAGCTCTTGTTTTACTTCTGCCTGATATTGGATCTGCCCTATTTCTCTAGCCTTTTCCATCGAAGCTTGATTCTGCCTTATTTGTTCTTCTGGTATTAGTGAGCCCTCAGGTGTTTTACTTGAGAGGTGCAATGCTTCATAATCTCTCATTTTCTGAGCATATTGATCTGCATTATGGATATCTCCTGCCAGCTTACCTTCTACTAAAAGCTGCATATGCTCTTTTGACATAGCAGAATATTCTAATTTAATTTCTTCAGCCGTTTTTTCATGAGGTTGCTTTTTGCTTATTTCTGCAAGACGTGGATCAGGGCTTGGTGTTTCTTCCGCCGTTGTGCGAGAAGTGCCGGATGCTGCTTTTCCTTCAACTGCTACTTCTGGGCCATATTGCTGAATTTGTTGCCTTAGGGCTTCTACGCGCTCTGCACTCATTGGAAGCACCATTCTTTTTCCATCAACTTCTAAATAGGCCAGATTTTTTTCTTTATCTGTTTCGACAAGAGATAAGTCCGGAGCGGTTTTTATAGCATTACCATTTTGATCAAATTCTACGACAAATTTTGAATCTTTGGCTTTAGCACCATTTTCATGTTGCATAGCAACTGCAACTAAGGCAGGGCCTTTTTCTACATTGATATCGACATCTCGGAAATTCCCATTTTTCGTTTGTGTTAAAACTACTTTTGTCTTTGGGTCTTCAAAAGTTTTAACTTTTACTCCATCAGCAGGTCTCTCAGAGGTATGCGACAAGACAGAGAGGTCTGCATTATAAGCTTGTTCTGTTTTTGCCGGCCTTGTGGTGTTTGTGACCAATTTATCTAGTAAAGTTGTTTCCTTGAAAAGATCAGATTGTGCAAGATATCCCACTTCTTCGACAGCTTTATTATTTTCTTCGTTTGCAGCTTGTCTTTGTGCTCTTGTTGCTGCTCCTGCTTGTCTTGCGGCTTCTACGTCGAAGGCTGGTTTTTCTTTAGGCGATGCTTTCTTGAGAGAAGGGGCTGCATGGCTATTATCTTCAAAATCATTATCTCCAAAAAGATTATTCAGACCTAATGTTTCGCCTTCTTTGGTTTGCTCAATAGCATCCTGAGTAGGAGCAGCTCTTTCTGTTCTTTTGCTTTCTACTTCTGTCATATCTAATTTTGAAATATTAGCTACTGCCTTGAGGGTTTTTTCGCTAGGTTTGCCATCTTCAAGTTTTAAATCAATTTTTAGATCTTTTGCTTGCTCTATTAGTGCATCTGGAATTTCGCCTGTATCAGCTAAACTTGCGCCTAAATCTTTTAATAAACTAACGCGAGATTTAGAAGCTTCTCTATGTTCTTCTTTTCTTTCATGTTCTTCAATAGCAGCAAGTGCATTGCCAAAAGCTGTGTCTTTTATATCTTTACCTGTTTCAGTTGCAGCAAGGATTGCAGCGCTAAGGATATTGAGCTTATTTTCGCTCATAGGTTTTGAGATTTTTGCTAACTCTTCTGAGGATTTGCTTGTTAATGGAACGTCATCCTCTTTCGCAATAGGCGCAGCTGCAGCAGCTGCTGCTGCTTCTGCAGCATCTCTTTGGTCATCTAATCTTCTTATATAACCAGTCTGGATTTTGCTTTCGGCATTTTCTGCAACTGCTGAGAGTGTTGATTGTAAGCTTCCTTTTATAGATGGAGGGCATTGCTCAATTAGGGCTCTACATGCTCCAATTAATAAAGCTACTTCTTCTCTAGAGCTTGCTGCTTTTATGCTTGAGATAAGAGCTTTGGCAGCAGCTATTTGCTGTCTTTTTTCATCCATTTTTTCCAATGTTGAATCTTCTTTTGCCATAAATTTGCCTTTTGTTGAGGTGTTTTCTTTTGAGTCTAAACCAAGATAAAAAGCTGAGCCAAGCTTTTCTTATTAACTCATTTATATCCTTCGAATTAACTATACAAAAATGTCACTAAGAAATTATCAAAGAAATTTATAGATTTTGTGATTAAAAGCGAAGAAATGTGAATAAAAATTAAGCAAAGACGAAAAAGGGGTATTGACAAATATTAATATATTTTTATAAGTCTTACCTACAAAGTAAATTTATATTAACAAAAGGAAATATTATGAGCATAGTAGATGATTATTTAAGAGGACACAAAACTGCAGAACAAGTGATAGAAAGTCTTGAAGAAGATCTGTCCTTAATCAGCGAGGTTGCATCCGATGGATCATGGAATTTATTGCATTCAGCTATACAAAAAGAAGATCTAAATTTTTTACATAATTTATTGATTTTTTTAAGCGGCAATAATCTACTGAATGAATTTATTGATAAAGTTACCGCAGGAGGTAATACTCCAATTTGTTTAGCTGTACAAAAAAAATCTTTTGAGATGTTTAATAAATTAAAAGATAGTGGTGCGGACATTTATGCTAGAGGAGATAATGGCAATTCTGCTGTGTGGACTGCGGCATGTTTTCCTTGTGGTGCTAGTATAAAAGAAGCAATTATAGAAATAACAGGCGAAGCAGGGATATTACAAACAATCATTGCTGAAGAGATGTGATTTTAGTTTTTCTTGTAATTTATTTATAACTCCTTAAAATTTTAATCTTAATTAAATTTTCAAGGAGTTATTATGAGCGGTAAACCTGAAACTCCGGCCACGCCGGAAGCATTTAGAGCAATTGCGAGAAGAATGGGAATTACACGAGAGGATATAGAAAAAATGGCAGGACTTGGAGGTGAACCTGAAAGTCCTGCTGCTATTTTAAGGCTTGAAATACCGCCAGCAAGAAGTGCTGCTGAATGCAGAGCTGATGCAAAAGAGGGAAATATTAATAGCTGGAATTGCGTTCAAGCAGATGGGGCAAATCTTACTGGGGAAACAGAAGGAACAGAATAGAAGAAATCTTTTATTTATGTTTATTTCTAGGGAGCAAAGTGATAAAGGCGGCAATTAATATTACGGAAGCTCCCAATATTTCTACTAAGTTTATTTTTTCATTTAATAATATAATTCCAAATATTAAAACAAAAATAGGTTCTAAAACTGAAAGAATTGATGCACTTTCTGAACTTATATATCTAAAAGATAAGAGAAGTAATAATATAGGAAGTGAAGTGCCTATAATTCCAAGGCCTAATATATTTTTCCAAATTTCAAGATCGCCAGGGATTATAAAGCTGCCATTAAAAAGAGTCATAATTAAGCTTGTGGTCATGCAGCCCAGGGATACTACAAAAGATGAAGGTATGGCTGATAATTTTGAAGTCTTAGAGCCGATTATATATAAGGCATAAAAAAAGGCTGAAAATAGGCCGAAAAATATTCCAATAATATCAAAATTTACACTTTCGCTATCCACTAACATGAACATTCCAATCAGCATCATTGGCAACGAAATATAATATATTTTCTGAAAAGTGAGCCGATAATATAAAACATTAAAGGCTACAACTATGCCAGGAAAAGTATATAAAATAATCATTGCAAGACCTGTTCCTAGATATTTGCTGGATATAAAATAAAAAGTCGCAGAAAAGCCGTATAGGCAGAGGCCATACGAAAAAACTTTAAAAGTTTCTCTCGGATTTTGAATTAGATCTTTATAATCAAATATCACAAGTGGAAGAAAGAAAATGGCCGAGACAAGAAACCTCCAAAATACCATGTTATATACTGATATCCCCGAATCCATTATTCTAACACCGAAATAGCCAATTAGACCATAAAGCATTCCGGATGCTAAGGCGTATAAATAACCTTTTTTTAGATCTGAGAGCAGTTTCATAATATATTTGTGAGTCTAATTTAGTTTATATTAAGATAATAAAAGCCAGTATAGTCAAGGGTTTTATGGCGCGCCTTGATGTGAAGTGTTAAAGTGAAGATAATAAAAATGAGAAAATTATGGTTTTTGAATCTAATATTTTAAATATTTATGGTGAAAAAGGAAAAGAATGGCTCATTAATTTGCCTGAACTAGTGAAAAATTCTGTATTGGAATTTGAACTAACAAACCTTCAGCCTGCCACTAACCTTTCTTATAATTATATATTATCTGCAATGCAGAATAATAAACATGTTATTCTTAAATTCTCGTTTGATAAGGAATCTCTAAAGAAAGAAGCAGATGCTCTTAATGCCTTTAGAGATTGCGGGGCCGTTAAGCTTTTAGCACAAAAAGAAGATAGGCTGCTTTTAGAGAGAATAATGCCTGGTACTACTTTAAGAAGTTATTTCCCTGAAAGAGAAATCGAGGCACTTGAAATTATTTGTGAGGTTATTAACAAACTGCACCGAGCTGAGATTCCGCAGAATCACAATTTCTGTTATCTTAAAGACATGCTTAGGGTGCTTGATGATAAGCATAAAATAAATGATAGGCTCCTAGAAAAGGGAAGGTTTTATAGAGATGAATTACTTGCTTCAAGAGCGGCAGATATTTTGCTACATGGAGATTTGCATCATGATAATATTTTGAAAAATTCTAATGATTGGGTGTTTATTGACCCTAAAGGTGTTATCGGGGAGCCAGCTTATGAGATTTGTGGATTTATTAGAAACCCCATGCCCGAATTACTAAAAGAAAAATATGCTTTAAATATTATTCAAAAGCGAATTGAAGTTTTTTCTGACAGAATGAATATAGATTTAAAACGCATCCAAGCTTGGTGTTTTGTGGGAAGTTTGCTTAGTCTAATTTGGGCAATTGAGGATGGAATTGATACAAAATATTTTGAAGAAGTAACAAAAATTTTTGATAAGCTCACTTGAGGTTTATATGTTAAATGCTATTTTATCCGTGAAAGAATTATTTCTTTTATCTTTAATCTCATTTGTTGTTCTATTTTTAATAAGACATCTATTTATTAGAAAGAAAATCTTTATTTTTATATATCATTTTGGGTTATTTATTGTCCTTTTTGTTAGTGTTATTGGCGGCGGGGGAGTGCAAAATTCAGATTATGAAAGACTAGAAAAATTTATATTACTTGAAAAAAATAATGAACTTGAAAATGCAAAACAAAACCCCGAAAATTACGATCCTTCTTTACGAATCGATTTATGGCAATTTAAAAATTCCAAAGAATTTAGAGATTATATAAAGAAATGGGATGAAAGTGTTGATAGGACAGAGGCCCTATTTATAGTAATTTAGTTTGGATTAGCAACGTTGTTGCTTGTCGCTTACCTATTAGTTATAGGCTACGCTCCTCGCGCCTAGTATCTAATTCAACTTAAATCACTATATAGGGTGGGTTTTTGCTTTTTTATCTGATGTTGCTTTTGCATCTATTTATTTAATCAGAATTGTCCTTACTAGATATAATAAGATTTTTGAAAAGAAAATTGAGTAAATGCTGCTCTTCTGTGCTGCAGCTGCCAAAAAATTCTGCATCTATTCCTTCTATCATAGGGACTAGAATTTTTACCATTTCTTCTCCCTTATCGCTTAAAAATATAGTTTTTGCTCTGCCATCTTGGACGTTTTCCATCCTGTTTACATAGCCGATGGAAGTTAGTTTTTTTAAAGATTTAGAGATCGTCATCTTGTCTAGCTTTGTGAGCTTTGCGATAAAAATTTGAGTGGTATCGTAATTATTAGTTTCTGCCCACATTAAGGTTGCCATAATTACAAATTGAGCATGCGAGAGATTATATTTCTCCAATTTCTTCTTAATTTGTCTCTGCCAAAGAATGGTTGTTTGCCATAACAAAAATCCGGGGCTATCTTCAGGCCGCTCAAAGCCAAATGGTAAATTCTTCATTTGGTTTTGCCTACAAGTTTTACAAGAGATTCTGTCTCCTCTGGAACGGAAGCCGCAACCTTGCTTGCAACAAGCATTATCCACAGCAATTTTAATGGGCCTGTGACTATAAGCGTGTTAGTTATTTTAACTCCATCTTCTGTTTCTTGAATTTCATGAGTATCGTACATTTTAGCACCAAAAAAGCTTGTACAATCTGTGAAAGAATAGCCATTTTTTATATCTGTAATATAAATTTTAACTGGGCTTTTCATATCTTTTGGCTTTAATAAAAAATAGTTTCCTACTTTGAAGTCGCCTTCTAATTTACAATAATCTAAATCTCCATGCCATAGCGGCCAGTTATTTATGTCTGCCCAAATATTCCAAATATCTTCTCTTTTTATATTTTTGAATGTTTTGCTATAAATTTTCTTCCACATTTTTCATTATATATTTAGTAAATATGTATATTATATGCAAGTTTACTATTTTAGGTCAAGTATAATGTTTTGTTAGCTGAGCCAGTTTTTATTTTAATGGGCTTGATTGTAGAATTTAATTTACTCCTCTTTAAATGGATGCTTTTTTTCTCGTCTCTTTCATTATTTTTTAGCTTAATTCAGCTCGTTAGTTAATCAAGATTGAACAAATATAAGAGATTATTGAAAGCTTTAAAGCTCGGCTCTTTTGAGAATAGTGAATTAACTTGGGCTAGGGGCATTATTATATTATGTTTAGATGGAGATAAGGCGTTTCATAAGTCTCAGAAAAATCTTTTATAATCTGTAGGCTGCAAACTAATCTTCCTACAGCCTTAATCCCATTATCTCAACCCAATAGAAAAATTCTGGGCTAATAAGAAAAGATGGGCTAAAAGCAAAATTAGAGATTGTACAAATCTTTATGAAATAATTGCTCAGTAATTCTCTGCACCGTATCTATGTTAAATAACTATATGGTCCATATGGTGATATTAGAAATAAAAATGGATTGATAAATGTTATTAACCTGCCAGTAAGAGCAAGAAGATGGTTGAGAGTTTGATTTAATATAGCAAAATAGTGCTTAGGGCTGCGAATGAAGCTTAAATTGCTGATAACCTGACAAAAGCGCGTATATAATTAGGATATATTGAATTTATGTGCCCAATATCATTTAATCTTAAAAATAGATTGCCTAAAGCTACTTCTATCTCTGATTTATATAAGTATGGTGTTTGGTGTATATATAGGATCATAATAACTATAGCCAATTACTTTGAATTAGGTGTGTTGTTGCTTGCCTGTTCCCATTTATATGCTTTGCGTCTACGCGCCTATCACCTAATGCAAATTATTTGCCTATATAAAGATATCAGAGGACCATTAGGGCGTAGTTGTTTGCTGAATAGTCGCTATTTTTATATATATCACAATAAAAAAAAGCCCAGCTTTCGCTAGGCTTTCTTAGTTTTATGAAAAGGTGAGTAATTAGAAGCTTACTCTTGTACCAAACATGTATACAGAACCTTTATATTTTTTGCTCATAGGAGTTACAGTTCCATTATCAAGATCGGTTGCATTATATCCTTTGGATTTTACATTAAATGCAGTTGCTTCAAAATATGGCATTAAACCAGGAGCTAATTTATATTGAGTGCCTAAAGTATAAGAATCTAACTTATTTTGTAACTTATCATTATGCAAATATGTTAAACTGATTCCCACGGGACCTTGATTATAAGCAAAGCCGCCAGTATAGAATCTATTCTTTCTCTTATCCCACTGATATAAATCAGAAGTTAAGCTTTTTCCAGCATCAGCGTAAGACCCAGCTACAGACCAATTTCCATAAGAAACAACAGCGCCAACATTATATAATTTATGGTTAGCAAGTTTTATTTTAGCGTTAGATCCAGTATCGGTCCCAACAGCTTTACCTTGCTCAATACCAGCGCCTAGAGTTACATCAAAAGCTTCTCCAAGATTATGAGAAAATGTAACACCAGCTCCGACTAAATTCTTAACAGAAGATGCTGCATTAACCTTAGCATAATTATTAGTTTTATCATAGAAAGCTGAGTTAGATATTCCATTACCATCTGTTAAACCTCCATTATCACCAGTATTTGCTGTATCTGGAGAAAATGAAACACCAAGTTGCAGGCCATTAAACTGAGGAGTATAGTAAGTTGCAGTTCTTACTTGCTCAGTTGAGTTTACACCAGAAGAAAATCCTGAATAAATAAGGCTATAATCAGAAACCCCGCCATTATATATAGAGCCCATATTTGTGTATCTAGACCAGTCATCGCATGTTGCCATGCAAATATTATATGCGCCTTGAGACATAACACCAGGAGCAGATTGTTTAGAACCAAGCTCTAATTTACCAAAATCAGATTCTGTCCAAAGGTGAGATCCATTGCTACCTGGGAAAATTTTAGCTCTAGATGTAGTTTTTAAAGCAATAACAGCACCATATTTTAGGCCATAATCTGTTTCATTGCTCACATCTGCTCTAAGGCTAGATTGAGTGAAGAATGCAGTATTTTTCTGGTTTGTAGTTAAGCTTGTCTCTTCTCTATTTTTTTGTTGTCTTGCAGCAGCTTGAAAATCAAAAGCTCCTTGAAGTTTTACTTCTAAATTATCAGAAGCAAAAGCAGGCGCTGCGAGTATTGTACCAGCTAATAAAATTGCAAATTTTTTCATAATAATAATATTTTTAGTTGTGCGATGAACATATCCTACTTTATTTTAATAGTATGAGCAAACATGATCGCATTAAGTTAACTTAGTAATATAGAAAATATTAATAATTGTGGATAATTTACCACACAATAAATTCTAAAAGATGTTGACATGTAATCCTTTTTCCTTCAATTTTACCTAATTATTTTACTTGGAGAAGATTGTGACTGTAATGTCAGATAAGTGGATTAGATCAGAGGCAACAAAGCATGGAATGATAGAGCCATTTATAGATAGCCAAACAAGATATAACAATCAGAATGAAAAAATAATTTCTTATGGACTTTCTTCATATGGCTATGATGCACGGGTATCTAATGAATTTAAAATTTTTACTAATATAAATTCTGCGACAGTGGATCCTAAAAATTTTTCTAAGGAAAGTTTCATAAATTTGGAAAGTGATGTTTGCACAATCCCCCCTAATAGCTTCGCCTTAGCAAGAACAGTTGAGTATTTTAGAATTCCTAGGGATGTAATTGTTATCTGTCTTGGCAAATCAACTTATGCAAGATGCGGCATCATCGTGAATGTAACACCTCTTGAGCCAGGGTGGGAAGGCCATGTTACTTTAGAATTCTCTAATACCACAACACTTCCTGCGAAAATATATGCTGGGGAAGGAGCTTGCCAGTTTTTATTTCTTAAGGGAAATGAGGCATGCGAAGTCTCTTATGCAGATCGTGCAGGGAAATATATGAAGCAAACCGGTGTAACTTTACCGGCATTATAAATTAATTATTTAAGGAAAATCATGGAACAAGAAAATACTCAAGGCAACGCGCCTCATATTTCAATTATTGCGCAATATATAAAGGACTTTTCTTTTGAAAATCCAGAAGCGCCAAATTCATTAACAAAAATGTCTCAGCCCCCTGAAGTGGAATTATCTTTAGATTTAAACGTAAATAAGGTTGATAGTCTCGAGAATACTTATGAAGTGGTTATTCAAATCGAATCTAAAGCAAAAACTGCAGAAATGACTTTATTTATCTTAGAGCTTGAATATGCAGGAATGTTTGTATTGCAAAATATACCAGAAGATCAGCATGAGCCTGTGCTTGCAATTCATTGCCCAAATATGATCTTCCCATTTGCAAGAAGAATTATTTCAGACATAACGCAAGAAGGCGGATTCCAGCCACTTAGAATAGATCCCATCGATTTTGCAAGAATGTATCATAAAAAAACGCTCGAAAAAGAAGAAAATAATAGCTTGAACTAAAATTTAAATTAAAGAGGGATTAGATTAATAAAATCTTTCCCTCTATTTTATAGCAAATTGAACACTTCTCACCTTCACAATACCTAATCTCGTATAAGGAATTTATCTATTTTTGACCATATAAGCAGACAGTGCTTGATAAGGACTCAAAACACATTAAGTAAATGATTCATAAATTATAAGTTATGAAGATTATTAATTATTTAGCTTTTTCAAGAGAATGTTACGAGATTTAGATTTGACTGCAATAATTTATAATTATATATTATATAAATAACTTTAAGAGATTTGTTATGTCATATTTAGACAGTGCTATAATCGCGCTATATCTTCTCTGCACAATAATTATAGGTGTAACTTCTAGCAAAGGCGTTAAAAATACTAAAGATTTCGCAGTAGGAAATAAAGATTTTCTAACCATCACTTTAATTATGACAATTTTTGCCACTTATGTGGATGGAGAAATTATACTTAATGGAGCTACGCAAGGTTTTAAATCTGGTATCAGCTTCTTCTACGCTAATTGCGCAGATTTTCTAACATTAATAGCTTATGGATTTATAGCGCAAAGGGCTGTGAAATATAGGGAAGCTATATCAGTTGGAGATATAGTGGGAGAAATGTATGGCCAGCGTGCGCAAATGCTCACGGGGGTATTCGGTTTTTTAATCTCTACGTCTTTAGTAGCCGTTCAATTTAAGGCGCTTAGTTTTGTATTTCATTATTTTTATAATATATCTCCTGATATAGGTGTTTGGCTTAGCGCTATAATTCTTATCGCTTATTCTGCTTTTGGGGGCGTTAGAGCTGTTACATGGACAGATATGCTTCAGTTTTTTATTTTAGTTAACGCAGTGCCTCTTGTTACTAGTATTGCAGTTAATAAAATTGGCGGTGTATTTGAACTTATTAAAATATTACCGGACCATAAGTTTGATATTTTCCCTGCAGATAAAGATACTTTTTATAAATATATTGTTTATATGATAGCTTCTGTTCCATTATGTTCACCTCCAATGATTCAAAGAATGATAATGTCGAGGAATGCTCTACAAAGCAGAAATGCTTATTGGGTTTCTGCCTTAATTTCGATTCCATTCTTTTTAATTATCGCAATTGCTGGAATGGCTTCGAGCATTTTAAATCCAGATATGGACGCTAATAATGCATTTTTATATTTAATAGATAATTTAATGCCTGTAGGCTTAAAAGGATTTGCTGTTGCAGGAATGATAGCGATTATTATGTCTACTGCGGATTCATTTATGAATACAGCTTCAGTATCGTTTGCTCATGATTTTCTCAAAACTTCTATGGAAGATAAACTAAGCCCGGAACTAGAATTTCGAGCTACAAAACTTATAACACTAGTTGTAGGTATCATTGGCTGTCTTACTGCTATGCAATTCAATAATCTTATAGATATGATGCTTTATTCTTATATGCTTTGGGGGCCAGTCATTTCAGTGCCATTGATAGCTGGATTATTTGGCATAATAGCTCCAAGATATGCATTTTATATTGGCATGGTTTCTGGCCTTAGCACGGCAATATTATGGAGTGTTTTGAAATTAGAAGATGTATTTTATATACATGCTATACTCCCAGCTCTCTTTGCAAATCTTCTTACTTTTTCAACTTGTGTGATTTTAGGAAAAAGCAAAGAACAATAAAATAGCCTAGAAGCTCATTCTAATATTAAACTTTTTAAGCCAAGTTAGAAATCATATAACTCTAACTTGGTTCATTTTATTTGTATAAAAAGCATAATAAGCTCATCAACTTATATTATAAAACACGAAATTGTTAAATTAACTTTCCTATTCAAGATATTATTAAAATAAATATTTTGAAAATTTAGGTAAAATTATGTCTAAGCTAGGAAAATCTTCACTGAGCTTAACCGAAGCTATGGCAAGAGCCAGACAGAATATTAAAACAGAAGAGGAAAATATTGCGACCATACCTGCAAAAAGTCCTAAGCTCCGAGAAACACAAAAAGAAATGTTGTCTTATCGAAAAACAATCTTGGCGTTAGCGAGATCTCTCGATTCTCACAAAAATGAAAGGCCAGATCTTGAGAAAGCGGCATTACAACTCGCTCAATATGCTGCTAATGATGTATTTTTTAGAGCTTCAGCAAGCGCAGAAAATCAGCATAATAAGATAAATGCTCAAACAATGATTAAAAGAGCTTGGCAAATAGAAAAAGGAGAATATAAATCTCCAAAATGGATAAAAGGACAAAGCTTTGAGCTTACAAATGCAATAGCTAATGGAGAAAGCAGCCAAAGAGTTCATACAATATTAGGACGTGACGTAGCTCCCACAGAAATATCGCGTTATGTGATAGATTTTGAGGAAATCTCACATCAAATTAAGCTAGAAAAAGAGTCTACACCTCCTTCTCCTAGAATAATTGAAACTCCTACTACTGACCCTCATTCAAAACCTACTCCACATATTATCCCTAATCCTGAGCCTGCTCCAAGTTTTCCTGGGCCCAAGGGCACTGATCCTGACACTCCTGACCCAAATGGAGAGATATTTGAGAAAATGAAAGGGGAAAGGGAAAAAGAAAGAAAAGGTCTAACAGGCACAGGAAAAGTTGATGATATAATCAAACGCTTAGAGCCTAAAAAGCCGGAACCTACTCCGTCTCCTGCAAAGCCAGATGTTGGGCCGGAACCTACTCCACATATTATCCCTAATCATGAGCCTGCTCCAAGTTTTCCTGGGCCCAAGGGCACTGATCCTGACACTCCTGACCCAAAGGAAAAGATATTTGAGAAAAGGAAAGAGGAAAGGGAAAAAGAAATAAGAAAGCTAACAGCCACGGGAAAAGTTACAGGTATCATTAAAGACTTAGAGCCTAAAAAGCCAGAACCTACTCCGCCGCCTCTTCCAAAGATTCCAGATGTTGAGCCACAAAGGCCTCCTAGTCCTCTTCCAAAGATTCCAGATGTTGGGCCAGAACCTACTCCATCTCCTGTAAAACCAGATGTTGGGCCAGAACCTAAACCGTCTCCTGTAAAACCAGATGTTCCGCCACAAAAGCCTCCTAGTCCTCAAGGCGTTTTGAAAGAAGAAGTTAAAGATTTTAGAGGCATAAAATTAAGGCGCGCCTCAAAAAGGATAGATACTGGAGCTGCACCAGATCGAGACTTTGGTTTCACTGAGCTAATTGGCAGAGAAGTACGCACGGCCTCTACTTCTCCTGTTTCAAGAGAAAGTAGTCCGCCCCAATCTGCAAAGGATATGAGAGCAAGTTTTGAAAAATCTCAAGCTTCTCGGGGCCATACTGGCAATACTGCTCCGGGCATATCCCGCACTCCAGGAAAAGGCCATGGAATATAAATCAAATTATAAAATGGCACTAATTTTATGGCTTATTTAATTTATAGTGAATTAAGTTGAGGTAGCGTATTTAAAGAAGAAAGCTATTGAATCAAATAAGGAGTCAAACTTCTCGATTTTTTGCTTAACCCATCGTTTCATATTAGCCCAGAATTTTTCTATTGGATTAAGATCTGGTGAATATGGTG
>CAMCRO010000023.1 GCA_945877265.1 Rickettsia typhi
AGAAGAAAAATTGATTTATTATCTTGGATAAAGATTGCTATCTTCTCAAGCCACACGCCATTAAAACCTCCCACTAAACACACAAGCTTGAATGAAAAATACCAAATTTGCTTCGGAGCTTTCTAATGATAAATTTATCCCGGACACTACTGCGCATAGGCGGGGGGCCAATAGAACAGAAGATTCCCCTAATCTTTGAATAAAAAATGGATTCCCGCTTCCGCGGAAACATCGTCATTGCAAGAAATCCACCTTAAAACACCCATCCATAATTGCCTAATAATGAAACATAGGCTTTTTGTATATTTTTTAAATTGACAATATAAATTCTCTTAATATAATTGCCTATATTCAAAAATTAAGAAAGAAGTTGCTATGTCTAGAGTATGTGAGCTCACAGGTGTTAGAGTTCTTGCCGGAAATAATGTTTCGCACTCAGAAAGAAAAACTAGAAGACGTTTTTTGCCTAATTTGCAAAATGTTACGCTTAGAAGTGATAAACTACAAAAAAATTTCAAATTTAGAGTTACAACAAGAGCTCTAAGAACAATTGAAATGCATGGTGGTTTAGATAATTTTCTTTTAGTAGCTAATATTAAAAATCTTTCCAAAGATGCTTTATACGTTAGAAAACAACTAAAATTAATTGCAGCATAGGTTGATTATGAAAGAGAACATTCATCCAAAATATAAAGCACTTCGAGTTAAAATCGGCTCTGATATATTTGATACAATGTCTGCCTGTGGCCAAGATGAAATCCTTATGGATATAGATTTCCGTAAGCATCCAGCTTGGACAAAAAAAGGCGTAACAACCGCTAATGATTCAAACCAGAATGTTAGTGCTTTCAATAAGAAATTTGCAGGACTTTCTTTCGGAGCGAAAAAAGCATAATTACTTAATTGTAATTACAATTATCAATACAAAATTTTGTTGTTATAGATATTAGTGTTCAGTTTATTTCTGATATAATATCCTGAGAATTGAGAAAATTAACAGCAAAATATTTTGACGCGGGGTGGAGCAGCCCGGTAGCTCGTCAGGCTCATAACCTGAAGGTCGTCAGTTCAAATCTGGCCCCCGCAACCAACTTAAATCTTTCCTCATATAGACGGATAATTTACTATTACACTAAAAAAAATGATTGATTTATTCTTTAAATGCTTAGCACTAAAGAAAAAATCTATATAATAATTTCATTATAAATAATTATTAGGTTAGGCAATGAATCTCAATATACAAGAAATTTTCGAAGAAGGTAGAACCTGCAATTCTTTTTCATCTAAAGAAGTACCAGATTCTTTGCTAAAGGAAATATATGACCTTGCAAAATTAGGCCCCACCTCAGCCAATTGCAACCCACTTAGAATAATCTTTGTTCGTAATGATGAAGCAAAAGCAAAACTTCTTTCATGCCTCATGGAAGGGAATGTTGCAAAAACTAGGGAAGCTCCGGTAACAGCAATATTTGCTGAAGATAGAAAATTCTACACCAAAATGCCAGACTTATTCCCTCACAACAAAGATTTCGGAAAAATGTATGAGAATAACGAGCTGTTAGCTAAAGATACAGCTTCTAGAAATAGCGTCCTGCAGGCAGCTTATTTTATGATGGTAGCTCGAGGCAAAGGGCTAGATTGCGGTCCTATGTCTGGTTTTTTCGGAGAAAAACTTAACGAGGAATTTTTCTCAGGTACTACTTATAAAGTAAACTTTATCTGTAATTTAGGATTTAAATCTGGAAAACCAGAATATCCAAGGCTTCCTAGGTTAAACTTTGAGGAGAGCTGTGAAATATTGTAAGATATATTTTATATACTCAAATTAAATATAAAAGATATGTTACTTCCAAGAATATTATTTATATATTTAGCGCGAAATTTTTTGTTATCACTTTCAATAACGATCTGCTTAATATCAAGCTGCATATTTTTCGCTAATATATTTGATATATTAAATCGCCTAAAAGCTACCATAGTACCTTTATCTGTAATAGGCAAACTTGCTTTTCTCAAAATGCCCTATTTAATCAACGAGACATTACCAATCTCTATTTTGATTTCTATACTATTCTTTTCTTATAAGCTCTCTAGAAGGAATGAGCTTATAATATTATTTAGTGATGGTATTTCTATTTGGAAATTCTTACAGCCAATTTTCTTCATCACCTTATTATTGAGCGTAATAAGCATAGCAATAATGCAGCCAATTAGCGCTTATTTATTAACAAAGCAAGAGATTTTAGAAAAAAAAATAACCAATCAAAGAATAGTAAATTCTATTTCTATAGCGGATGGAGGATTATATATTTCTGAAAATATTGATGACGAATCCAGAATATATATCACAAAGTCTCTTTCACCAGAAACATCTTCTCTTCTTGGAATAACAATTATCTCTCTAGATAAGAATTATAATTTTATAAAAAGAATAGATTCTCCCATAGCAATATTAAACAATAAAAAACTAGAATTATTTCAAGGCGCAATAGAGATTGATCAAGAAGGCGAAGCAAAATACTACCCTTATATTGTCTTAGATACCAATTTGGATTTTAAATATATAATCGATAGATTTTCTTCTCCAGAAAACATAGCCTTCTGGGAACTTGGAAATCTTGCTAAAAAACTAACAGAATCTGGTATAAATGCAGATAAATTTATCTTTCACTATTATAAATTACTATTTAAGCCAATATATATCTTATCATTAATCTTCATTGCAGCATGTTTCATCAGGTTAAACCCAAGAAATGTGGTGGGAGTTAAAATGGTAGGATCGGCAGTAATAGTAGCTCTGATAATCCATAGTTTCAAAGAAGTAATGACAGCCTTTTTATTTGCAAATAATTTTAGCTTCGCTCTGGCTCAATTAATTCCCATAATAATAATTATTACTTTGTCTACAAGCATGTTGCTTCATAAATTTGAGTAAATAGTCAAAGATTGTCAGGATTAGTTATATCTTGGTCAAAGCCTATTACTAGTATAGAATAGGAAGAACTTAAAAGAACTATAAGTGGATAACTGTTAGTGCCTACAATTGTGAGAATGTACATGAGGCGGGTTGAGTTTCATGTATTTTTCCAATTTTTTCAGCATCATTTCTTTTTTCATAGAGGAACAATGATCAAAAATAGTTACCCCATCTAAATAATCCATCTCGTGTTGAATCACACTTGATAAAAAACCAGTAGCAGAAATTTCTTTCTTCTTCCCATCTTTTACTTCCACATATTCTACTACAATAGAAGTAGGGCGGCTAATTTCTGCAGTAATGCCTGGGAAGGACAAAGAAGCTTCTTGAAAGCTCTGCATTTCTTTTGATTTTGAAATTATCTTTGGGTTAATCAGGCAGATAGGATTTTTTTGTCCATTTTCAAATAAATCAACAACAACTATTCTTTTTAGAATGCCAACCATGTTAGCTCCAAGACCTACTGCTTCTTCGTAGTATAAAGTATCAAACATATCACTTACAATAGTCCGCACTTCATCATTCACTTCTTCCACATATTCTGCTTTTTTCTTAAAAATAGGCTGATAACCATATATAATTTGCAATACTGACACTTTTGATTTCCTATAATTTTTAAATAACGCCGACGGTGCGAATTCTAGCTTTATGATGAATTTCATTTTGAGACATAACAGCAATGTTAGACCTAAATCTTTCAATCACAGCTCTTACAAATGGCCTATTTCCAGGCGTTGTTAATATAACTGGCACAAGGTTTTTTGCAGCTTGCTCATCATACATCCTTCTAACTTTCCCTGTAAATTCTTGCAATTTAGAAGGAGCTATGGATATCGATTTATCATCCCCCTCTCCTGTTATTGAAGATGAAAACACCTCTTCCCATTCAGGAGCAAGGCTAAGCACAGTAATAAAACCATCGCTAGAAGTGTTCATAAAGCAAATTTGTCTATTTAGCTTTATTCTCACTTGTTCTGTAATATTTGTAATATTTTTTGTATGAGAAAGCGCATCAGCAGTTGCTTCTAATATAGACGCCAAATCCCGAATTGAAATTCCTTCTGCAAGCAGATTCTGCAATATTTTTTGCAAAATGCTTATAGTCACAGGCTCAGGCACAACATCCTTAACCAATTTCTTATTCTCTTCGCTAATCTCATCTAAAAGTTTCTGCACTTCACTATAACTTAATAGCTCTGTGATATTTTCTTTTACAAGTTCTGTTAAATGGGTTGTAAGAATTGTAGGAGGATCAACAACAGTATAATTATTAAATAAAGCTTCTTCTTTCAAAGCCTCATCAATCCATTTTGCAGGTAATCCAAAAGCTGGTTCTTTTGTATCTTCCCCATCAATTTTAATCCTTTCCCCTGTAGGGTTCATCACGAGCAACTTATCAACCTTAACTTCTCCTTTACCGCACTCAATTTCTTTAATTTTGATTACATAAGAATTATTACCAAGCTGAAGGTTATCTTGGATTCTTATTGATGGCATAATAAATCCAAAATCCCGAGCTATTTGTTTTCTTAAAGCTTTAATTTGGTCTGTAAGCCTATGGCCTTTCGAGTAATTCACAAGCTGTAATAAATTATATCCAAGTTCAAGTTTGATCTGGTCAATTTGTATAGCATCTGCCACTTGATCTTGGGCTTTTTCTTCTTTAGAGCCTGCCTCCTTAGACACACCACCACCACCAGCAGCTGCACCTGCGGGAATTAGCTTTGCAGCACGCTGCATAGAAGCAACCATATATCCAGTACCACCTAAACAGCAAGATAAAATAAAGAATGGAAAAAATGGGAGCCCAGGGAGAGCAGCCATCATTAATGTAACCATACATGTCATATATAAAGCTTGCGGATAACGTCCTAACTGCTCAAAAATAGCTTTATCAGCAGCTCCTACTGCACCAGATTTAGTAACAAGAAGACCAGCAGCAAGAGAAATAACAAGAGAAGGTATCTGAGCAACAAGACCATCACCAATTGTCAGAATAGTATAGGTTTGAGCAGCAACTTCTAAGCTTAAATTTCTTTGCACTACTCCAATAATCACTCCTCCAATTAAATTGACAAAAGTAATAATTAGGCCTGCAATAGCATCTCCTCTAACAAATTTATTGGCACCGTCCATAGCTCCATAAAACGTGCTTTCATCTTCTAATTCTTTTCTTCGGGATTTTGCTGACGCCTCATCTATTAGCCCAGCAGACAAGTCAGCATCTATCGCCATTTGTTTACCTGGCATTGCATCTAAACTAAATCTTGCAGCAACTTCCGCGATTCTGCCAGAACCTTTTGTAATTACTATGAAGTTAATAATAGTAAGGATTAAAAATACAATTAATCCAATAACCACATTTCCTTGCATAACAAATTCACCAAATGCCTCGATAATATGCCCTGCGGCATCGGGGCCTTTATGGCCATTAGCAAGAATTAATCTTGTAGAAGCAATATTTAAAGACAAGCGCAGAATAGTAGTCACGAGCAATATAGTAGGAAAAACACTAAGCTCTAAAGGCTTATTAATGAAGAGAGTTGTCATTAATATAACAACTCCTGTAGTAATAGAAAAAGCTAGTAAAATATCAAGCAAACCGCTTGGAACAGGGAATAATAAAACTAAAAGAATAAAAACAATTCCTATAGCGAGGGTAAATTCCTTATATTTTATAAAAAAATCTACAAATATTTTCATTCACAATTGCCTTTATTCATTTCACTCTGTCAATTTCACATGAGAAAACTAAGCTTAAATAGCTTCCTCTAATTTTACATTAGAATAATATCTATTTACTTTATAATATCAAGCATCTCATTAACCAATGCTTTCACTTCCAATGCAGCTTGAGATGAAGGCTCGGTTTCAAGCACTGTTTTTCCTAAATACATACTAGAAGCAAATCCAACTCTATTTCCCAAAGAATTATTCATAGTATGCTGTTCTGGAATCTGTAGAGATTTAATAATTTTCGAATTAGGATTATATCTATTTAAGATAATTTTTGTGTTTTTATTTTCAGCAAAAGAAAAATCTGTAGTTTTTGAAGTAGCCCATAAATCCGTAGGGCTTGGCTGCATTGGCACTAGCACAATGTCTGCAGCTCTGATTGCAGATTTTGCCTCAGTCTCGGTATGAGGCGGGCAATCAATAATTATATAATCATTGAGTAATTTAAAATTATTAATTTCGCTTCCAACTCTAATCCCAGAAGAATTTGCAAAGCTAAGTCCTGTATAACCTTTTCCAAAAAGCTCTTCTCTAATATTATGCCACATAGTTAAAGAGCCTTGAGGGTCTATATCAATTATAGCAACCTTATTATTTTTTTGCTTTAAAGCAATTGCAAGATGAGCTGCTATTGTGCTCTTGCCAGCCCCACCTTTTTGCTGAGCTATTGTAATTATTTTTGCCATAACCTTACCGAATTTAGTTGCTCAAATTTAACCTTCTTCATAATATAGCCCAACATGTACTTTTTATATAAAATGATTTCAAACGCTATATTAGAAATTAACACGAATATTATTAAAGATAATTATTCAATATTAAAGCAACTATCAACTTCCGAGGTTGCAGGAGTAGTAAAAGCTAACGCATATGGTTTGGGAGCAACAGAAATTGCAGAAATTCTAATCTCTTCTGGCTGCTCCAAATTTTTTGTAGCTACTTTAGAAGAAGGAATAAAACTCAGAAAATGCCATCATGATATCGAAATCTATGTTCTCTCTGGTATATTCAAGGGAGAAGAAGGTTATTTTCTAGAAGCAAACCTTGTTCCTGTAGCAAATAGTTTGCATCAGGTCGAAATTATTAATAATTTTTCTAAATCCAGAAATTCTAAAATGAATGCAATATTGCATATCGATTCTGGAATGAATAGGCTCGGCATCCCCACTTATGAAGCCACATATCTATGCAAAAAAATTGATATCCTCTCCAATATAAATATTAATTTTATAATGAGCCATCTTTCTTCATCTGAAGAAGATAATGAACATAATATGCTGCAGCTAGCAACATTCTTGGATCTAAAGAATCAACTATCTGATTCTTTATCAGAAAAATCGAAAAAAACATCATTAAAAGCAAGTATAGCAAATTCAGCTGGTATTCTATTAGGTAAAGATTATCATTTAGATTTAGTGAGGCCAGGAGCTGCGATATATGGTCTTAATCTAAATAGTAAAATGAGTGTTTTTCGCAACCCAATAAGATTATTTTCGAGGCTAATTCAAGTTAAAAATCTAGGAGTGGGCGAATCTATAGGTTATAATCTAACTTGCAAATTAGAAAAAGATGCCATAATAGGTACTATACCAGTTGGGTATGCTGATGGAATATTTCGTAGTCTTAGCAATATAGGAAGCTGTTATATCAACGGTTATGAAGCAAAAATTTTAGGGAGAGTATCAATGGATCTAATTAACTTAGATTTAAGTAATATCCCAGAGCAGTTCAGAAAAGAAGGTCAGGAGGTAGATATTTTATGCTCCTCACAAACACCTGACATGCTAGCAAAACAAGCCGGCACAATTGGTTATGAAATTTTAACCTCTCTTGGCGAGAGATATAAAAAAATATACTTAAAGTAAGATATATATTATGAATAAAAAGCTAGTGAACACCCAACATTTACTCCTTTTTTTACAATCTCTGGGAGCTCACACATTAAATTTACTGGAATTAATAGGCTCAATTTCTATTTTTATAGGCAAAGCACTATCAGGGCTCTTTAGAGCTCCATTTTATTTCAAATCTTTTCTAAATCAGCTTTTAGTCATAGGTTTTTACTCTCTTCCTGTAGTTGGCATGACTGCATTCTTTTCAGGTGCAGTGCTAGCTCTTCAAAGCTATACTGGTTTTTCAAGATTTTCTGCTGAAAGCTCTATAGCAACTGTAGTGGTTCTATCCATAACAAGGGAGTTAGGCCCAGTGCTTGCTGGCCTTATGGTAGCAGGTAGAGTTGGTGCATCAATTGCTGCAGAAATAGGAACTATGAGAGTAACAGAACAAATTGATGCTCTTTATACGCTATCAACAGATCCAATGAGATATCTTGTAACACCTAGAATTTTAGCTGGCGTAATCTCTTTGCCGACTCTAGTGTTAATAGGTGATGTTATTGGCGTTATGGGCGGCTATCTAGTGAGTGTTTATAAATTAGATTTCAACCCAGCATTTTATATATCAAATACCTATAAATATTTAGAATCCATGGATGTGATATCTGGTCTTGTTAAAGCTGCTATATTTGGATTCATCATCACTTCTATCAGCTGCTTTAATGGCTTTTATTGTGAAAAAGGTGCAAAAGGCGTTGGTACAAGCACAACAAAAGCAGTCGTTACTAGCTCTATTCTTATCTTGTTAAGCAATTATTTCATAACCGAATTTTTCTTTAAGTAAAACACATGGCAGAATCTATAATTTCAATAGAAAATCTTTATAAATCTTTTAGCGGGCATCCAGTACTTTCTGGTATAAATCTAGAAGTTGAGAAAGGCAAATCATTAGTAATTCTCGGAGGTTCGGGTACTGGAAAATCAGTTTTAATTAAAACTATAATTGGGCTCTTAAAACCTAATTCTGGAACTATTAAAATCAATGGTGTAGATACTTCAAAAATCACTGCAACCGAAAGAGCAGAAATCTTAAAAAAATGCGGGTTTTTATTTCAAAGCGGCGCTTTATTTGATTCTCTTACAATAGAAGATAATATAACTTTTTTTGCAGAAAAATTATATCGCCTCACACTAAAACAAAAGCGAGAAATGGCAAGCGAAAAACTAAGCGCTGTTGGCCTTTCCGATAGACTTCTAAAACTTTATCCTTCTGAGCTTTCAGGTGGGATGCAAAAACGGGTGTCTCTTGCAAGAACCATTTGTGCAAATCCTGAAATTATTTTTTTTGATGAGCCAACCACGGGATTAGATCCAATCATGGCAAATGTTATCAATGAGTTAATAGTTGAAATAAAAAATAAACTTGGCGCAACGTGCGTTACAATAACCCATGATATGAATAGTGCCAGAATGATTGCAGATAATATCGCAATGATTTATAATGGTGTAATAACTTGGAAAGGCACGATAAAAGAATTAGATAAAACAAAAGATCCGATAGTTCATCAGTTTATTAATGGCCTTACAACAGGTCCCATTACTGTTTAGATTGTAAAATTATTATGACTACGCAACAAGATGAAGACCTACTAAAAGCTCAGCTAGTCCAACTAAAACAAGAGCATTCAGAACTTAAAGAAATTCTATCAAATTCTATAGAAGAATTAGATGAAGTATCATCATATCGTCTAAAAAAACGAAAGCTTTTTCTAAAAGATAAAATATTAGAGCTAAGTAGATTGTTATTTCCAGATATAATAGCCTAGTGTTATATCATCCCGGACTTGGGTCCAGGATCTTATCTAACCCAACAAGATTCCGGGTCCAGCTATGCATGACAAAAGAGGAGCTCATCATTGTGAGTGAAACGAAGCAATCCAGATTGTTCAAAAATGAAGCTTGGGATTAAAGAATTTAATTGCATAGAAGGAGGTATATGATATTATTTTCTCGAAATTTTTGGAGAAAATAATAATGACAAATCATGTTCACACTTCGTATGACAATATGCCATATGAAAGCTATCCTTATCCTCAATCTTCACCAGCTCATTTAAGAACTATTGGTGTTTTATTTGGAATGAATCCTCCTCCACTTGAAAATGCAAGAGTCCTTGAGCTTGGATGCGCTGCTGGCGGCAATTTAATACCAACAGCGGTAACTTATCCTAAATCTCACTGCGTGGGTATAGATCTTTCAAAGGTACAAATAGATCAAGGTGTAGAATTCATTAAAAAAATGGGCTTAAAAAACGTCGAGCTCAAAGCTATGTCGATAACAGATATAACACCAGAAATGGGAAAATTCGATTATATCATAACTCATGGCGTCTTTTCTTGGGTTCCAGATTTTGTTCGCGAAAAAATGCTTAAAATTTGCGGCACAATGCTTACAGATAATGGCATTGCCTATATCAGCTATAACACGCTTCCAGGTTGGAACATGGTTAGAAGCATAAGAGAGATGATGCTATATCATTCTGCTGGTTTCGAAGGAGATAAAAACAAGGTAACACAAGCAAGGCTATTGCTGGAATTTATTAAAGATAGCACAGAAGGCCAAAAAACTCCTTATGCTGAATTTTTGCGTAATGAAGCAGATCTGCTTGCAAATCAACCAGATCACTATATCAGGCATGAACATTTAGAAGATAATAACTTACAGATGTATTTCAGCGATTTTATGGCTCATGCTTCCAAAGAAGGGCTACAATATTTAGGAGACGCTTCTATCTCTTCTATGTATATAGGAAATCTTCCTAAAAAAGTAAGCGACAAGTTAGCTGAAATTAAAGATATAGTAAGAGTAGAGCAATATTTAGATTATTTAAACAATAGAAGATTCAGATCCTCTCTATTATGCAAAAAGACTGCGCAAATCAACAGAGCTTTATCTGCAAGCGATATTGAGAAATTCTATATAAGCATGAACTCGCAGCCAGAAAAACCAGAAGCTGAGGTTAATTTAGAAGATAGCTTAGACACTTTAAAGTTTTTCTTTAACAATAATAAAGATGTGAATGTCTCCACCTCTTCTCCAGCTATGAAAGCTATATTATATACTCTTTCAGAAAATGTAGGAAATATGATCAACACAGAAGAATTAATCAAATCTTCTGTCAAAAAACTAAAAAATGTAAAAGCAGAAGAAGTTAAAGCGGAATTTATTAATAATGCTATGAAATTAGTATTATCAGGTTACATAAATATATCGAGCGAAGCGCCAAAATATTTAGCAAAGACTTCTGAAAAACCAAAAGTTTCAGAATTAGTGCGTTTCCAATGTGAACATACTCCAAATTATTGGGTTACAAATCAAAAGCATGAAAGACTATCTATTAATATATTTGATAAGGTTGCCCTTAGATATTTGGACGGCAATAATGATTCTAAAAAACTATTAGAGAATATTGTAAAACACGTCGAAAAAGGAGATTTAACACTATCCAAGGATAACGTGAAGATAGAAAATCCAGAAGATATCAAAAAAGAGCTTTCGGCTGTAATCGAGCAATTAAAAACTAAATTAGCAACAAGCGCTTTATTAATCTAATCATTAATTATTGTTATAAGCGCGCATTTCATGCGCACTTATAACAATAAGATTTTATTCTAATAATAAATTTTTATAATATATAGTAATTTATGTTGAATTAGATACTAGGTGCGAGGAGCATAGCCTATAACTAATAGGTAAGCGACAAGCAACAACGTTGCTAATCCAAGCTACATTACTATATTCGATAATTTATAACACCCTTTTCAGGAATTCGCCTGTGAAAACCGACGCCGTATAACTTTAGTTATTAGTGGGTAACATTAGTATTAGGATTACGATGTTGAGTTCTTTCAGCAGCATTTTCCATATTTTGCCCGCCAGCTTTAATATCTTTGCCCGCACCTTTGATAGTGTTGCAGCCGCTAAGGCTAAGAGAAGTTAGAAGGGTCAACAAAATCGAAACAATAATATTCATAACATTCTCCGTTATATTAATTTCCTATTTATAACTTTATAATAATCTAGCACCAAATACAACAAGTTGATTTTATATTATATATTTCAAAATGATCTTGCTAACTTCAGCAAAGATGTTATCCTATTTCAGCTAGTGATGGGCATATCCTTTGGGAATCCGATCAGGTCCGAAAGGAAGCAGTCGTACTAAATAAGATATGGGTTATCGCTAGCGCAAAATATAGAATAATTTTGATGAATAAAGATCTCCTCCGAAAGGAAATATTATCACAAAGAATCAAGTTTCTGAATTCAGAAAGTTATAAAAGCATCTGCAACAAAATTTCCGAAAATATTTGTTTTTTTTTAGAAAAATTTGAAGATAAATCCATTGTAGGTGGTTATCATGCTATAAAAGGAGAAGTAGACCTAGCAGGCCTGTATAACAAAATAGAAAATTTGGCTTTTCCGCGGCTCGTTTTTATTCGAGGCAGTTCAGAAATAGAATATGCAAAAATTTCTTCTGTCAATGAGCTAACCAAATCAAAATTAAGCTTTATGGAACCATCCAGTACTGCTCAAATATGTTATCCTGATATTCTCCTTATACCTGGTATTGCATTTGACACGCAAAAAAGAAGAATAGGATATGGAAAAGGCCATTTCGATAAATTTCTTTCTCATGCAAAAAAATCAGGCTATAATCCTCTCAAAATTGGTATTTCATTCGATTTTCAATTACAACAATCTTTACCTCATGAAGCTCATGATCAAGATATGGACTATATTATTACAGAATCAACGATAATTTAATATGCATTTTAATTTATTCGACATTATCATTCTCTCTATTTTTGTAGGCTCCACCTTGCTTGGTTTATATAGAGGATTAGTTATTTCTGTTATTAATATTGGCAATTTTCTTCTCACTATTTTATTAACTATTTTGCTCACACCACTTGCTGAAGAAATTGTGCAAGAACATGTAAGAAATGAACTATTCACAACAATCATAAGCGTAGTAATTTCATACTTACTTTCTAATTTTGCATCCAACTGGGCAAGTAAAAGGTTAAAAGAGATTGCTGAAAAATATTCTTTAGGCTTTGTTGATAAAGTCCTTGGCGTTTGGATCGGCGCTCTTAGAGGATACATAATATCGATAGCATTATTTACCGCAATAGCTAGCATAACATCAAGTTCATATGTAGGAGCGCAAAATTATTGGCAGCTATTTAGCAATATAGATTCTCAAAAATATCCAAAATGGCTTCAAAATGCCTCTCTCTATTCAATCATGAATGGCTCTTTTAATTTAGTATATGGCGTCTCGTCTGGAAGCTTTATATCAAGATATTTAGGGGATATAAATATGCCCTCCAATCAAGTAAAGAAAGGCTTAGAGAATGGTGATAATGGATCTGCAACAGAAGAAACTTCTCAGCCTAATATTTCTCCAGACTCAATAGATCAAATTCAACAAGAATTGCTAAAAACCTACTAGTAATAAATAAATTGCTTATCATAATAATCTTATAGATGACTTAGCAGTCCAAAAGCGCTAGCTTATAAAAAAACAAATAGGATAAAGCATATGTCTACTAATAAAACTGAGTCCGGACCATCAACTCCTGTGTCTGTTGCTTCCACCGGAGCTGATTCTCCATCACCAAAACCAGCAATGCATGCACAGATTGAGGGGAATGATGTTGAGCTCACATATGCAGCTGCTAAATCAGGAGGCGCTAACAAAGGCGGAGAATATACAGGGATTTATGTATATTCGGGTACTACACAAAAGGCTTTAGTAAAATCAGAAGCAACTCGAGAACAACCACAAAATATTGCAAAAGATATGGCAGAATTTTTAGCAAGTAAAATTTTTGAAGAAACTGCTCCAGAAAATTCTGCGCGCGTAGTAATAGCAAGAATGCATGATGAACGACATCAGCCTACTGGAGATCCCTACATAGCATCAATCTTCATACCTGGATATGAGGACCTTTCAAGAAATGTTCAACAGTCTGGCGCTCTCAAAAAAGATGGGAGAACATTTGCAGCAGGCACTGTTAACGCAATCACAGGATTTATGAGAAAAACAATGCTGAATGATGACGGAACACCTAAATACACAGGCTTTCCAGAAACAATGGCAACATCTCTCTTGATAGGAGATTTTGATGTACATACAGGAAATATAGGCATAAAAGATAAAAGACAATTGGTTAGGATAGATTATGCAGCAGCTTTTGAAAAGCTAGAAGATGAAATCCACCCAAATTCCAGAAGGCGCCATCCTGTAGGATTAGGTCCTACGAATCATTTCAGAGAATATCCAAGGTCTTTGAGAATAAGCCCAGAATTTGCAGAACATGCTTTTGCAGTCGCTGAACGTGATCTTGGTCCCAAAGTAGATGAAGCATTCAGGGAACTTTCAGAACACTATGAATATAAAGATCTTGTAACATTCGGCGAAAGATTAGGGATGAAGATGCAAGAAGAAAGAGCTACCGTTGAAAATCAACAAGAGGCTTACCCTAATACTGCAAACTTAAGAGGAAAAAGGCGAGACCTCTCAGGGAAAATAACAACACATTTAAAAGATACATTAAAAAAGCGTCAAGAATCCCTTAAACAATATGCTGTAGAAATAAGCATAGATTTATGTTTTGATGCAAAAGGCCAATTTCGAAATGTTCAAAAAGCTGATAAAACAGTAGTAACTGGCCAAGAACATTTTGCAGAGTTAATGCAAAATCACAGAAAATATTTCGAAGAGGTTGCAGCTGGTACAAAAAAATTGCATTTTAGAGACAATATTCATAAAACTAAATTTTTTAGTTTCTTAAATTGGACAGGCCTAACAAAAGAAGCAAGAATGAAAAAAGCAGTGACAGCTAAAATTCGAGAAAGTCTCACTGTTTCGCAAACGCCTAAACATAAACCTGGTGAAATTACTAATCCTTTATCCGCCCCGGTAAGAGACTGGGTTACAGGCAAGTCACCCGGGCAAAGCAAAAAAGGCACTAGTGGACACAGTATCGGATAAAATTTTTGTAATTCTTTCGGATCATATAAAAGATCCGAAAACAGAGCTTGAATATACCAACCTATTCACTTTGCTTGTTGCAGTGAGTTTATCAGCTCAGGCAACTGATAAGTCAGTGAATAAAGCAACTCCTCATCTTTTCAAAATTGCAGATAGCCCCGAGAAAATGCTGATGCTTGGAGAGGAAAAATTAAAAACTTACATTAATTCAATCGGTCTTTATAACACTAAAGCAAAAAATATAATAAAGCTCTCTCGCGAAATAATTGAAAAATATAACGGCGAAGTTCCACTTGAGTTTGAAAAATTAATATCTCTTCCAGGAGTGGGGAGAAAAACTGCGAATGTCGTTTTAAATTGCTGGCTCAAACTCCCAACCATGCCAGTAGATACTCATGTTTTCCGCGTCGCAAAAAGGCTTGGCCTTGCAAAAGGCACAAGTCCCGAAAAAGTAGAAAAAGAGCTTTTAGAAAATATACCGCAAAAATGGCTCCTTAATGCCCATCATCTATTAATTCTCCATGGAAGATACACATGCATTGCGCGCAAACCAAAATGCGAAATCTGCCCACTCTCGCATTTATGCGAATATTATAAAACGAGTAAATTATAACTAGCCATAATTTATTCTTTCTAAATTTCTAAAATTTCAATAAGCATAGAAAGATTTTAAGAAAAAATAGTTCGTCATAAAAAGAATATTCGTTTAATTCATAAATAAAATTGTCACATTAATAAATAAATTAATGATTACAAACTAAATAATTTTTTACTCACCTGCTTTGAGTCTATAGCCTAAAATTATGTCCATTATCAAAAAGAGGAATATATGCCTAAATCAAATAAGGTAGCTCCGGCTCCAGAACCCACAAAATCCCCAAAACATGATACTATGGTCACACCAGACCGTTTATCTCCTGCTGATTTAGAGGCAATCCAGAGAGTTTCCCCAAAAACTTTTGATTCCATAACTAAACGTTCAACAACTGGAGCAGCGTTTGTGGGAGTTAGAGCTGCAGCTGGCTCTCACAAAGGAGAAAGAGGCAGATAGCATGGATGTTATGGTTTCTTTGATATCTTTATAAATTCTTTTTTAATTATAAGAGAATTATTCACCAATAATTCTCTTATAAATTTCTTGATATATTTCTATTGGCTTTTCTGATTTCACAATTTCATCTATATCAAATTTTTGGTTTGTTTCAATATCCCAAAGCCTACAAGATTCTGGTGTAATTTCATCAGCAACCATTAAAATAAAATCTTCCCCATTAAAGACACGTCCAAATTCAAGATTGCATTCAACGAGCCTAAGGCCGCAAGCTGCAAAAAAACCAGATAAAAAGTCATTCGCCCTTCTTGCTGCTTTCTTAATTTGTTTAACCTCGTAAGGAGCAATCCAATTAAATCCCACCATTTGTGTTTCATTAATAGTTGGGTTTTGCGTGGTTGGATTCTTAACCTTAAATTCAATCATAGGGTCATTAAATAAAAACCCTTCCTGCACACCAAAATGGCTTACATAACTTCCAACCGCCACATTGCTCACTCTCACTTGCACAGGTATAATATCGAGAATTTGAATAATTTGCTCTCTCATATTATTTTTTTCAATGAAATGATTTTCAATCCCCACTAAATCTAGCTTTTCCATAAGATAGCTGGAAATAGTATTGTTAATAACGCCTTTACCAGAAATATTTATAATTTCGCCTGCATATTTAAGTTCATCCTTAAAAAATAACACAAGGCTACTTTCATCTTCATCATTTCCGTGAAAAAGAGTTTTACCACTCCCTTCATATACTTTATTTCGATTTTTTTTAATTTCTGAAATTTTATCCATAAATTTCCTTTGCCCTTTTTTCAAAGGCTTTCATAATCTTCGCAGAACTGCTACTAAAAATGCCGCCTATTAACTTATTTATAATTTCTGATTCAAACTCAAAATCTATAGTAAATCTAACTTGGGTCTGAGTTTTATCAATTTCTTTAAAAGACCATTTTGTATCTAAATATTTAAATGGTCCAGATAGCTGAGCTATATTGATAAAATAAGCATTATCCTTAAACCCATGAGTTATATTTGATCTATAGCTTTGTGAAATAAAACCAGATTTAACATATAAGTCCGCTGTAATAAGACCTTCTGATTTATCAACAATATTGCATTTGCTGCACCAAGGAACAAATGCATCATATTTTTCCACGTCTAGCACAAGATCATATAATTCCTTGGCTGTATAAGGCATAATTTTTGAATCTTCAAATTCATGCATTATTTAAACTCTGCCTAGCTTTTTTTAGTTTTTCAAAATCTTCCCCAGCATGGTAAGAAGATCTTGTAAGTGGACTACTAGATACCATTAAAAACCCTTTTGTTTTAGCTGTGCGAGCTAAGAATTCAAATTCTTCCGGTTCAACATATCTTGCAACTGGAGCATGGTTTTTTGTAGGCTGTAGATATTGCCCTATCGTTAAAAAATCTACGTCTGCTGCTCTTAAATCTTCCATAACTTGAATAACTTCTTCTTTTGTCTCACCAAGCCCCACCATAATTCCAGATTTTGTAAATATATTAGGGTCTATTTGCTTAACTTTATCGAGCAAATTTATAGAATGATAATATCTCGCCCCAGGCCTGATTTTTTTATATAAAGACGGCACTGTTTCAATATTATGGTTATATACATCAGGTTTAGATGCCACAACAATTTCAAGAGCATTATCTTTTCGTAGGAAATCGGGAGTTAGAATCTCTATAGTAGTTTTTGGTGATGATGTTCTGATCCGCTCAATACATTCTGCAAAATGCGAGGCTCCGCCGTCTTCTAAATCATCTCGGTCAACTGAAGTAATAACCACATGAGCCAAACCTAATTTTGAAATCGCCTGCGCAAGCCTTTCAGGTTCATGCGGGTCTAACTTATCTGGAATGCCAGTCTTAACATTGCAGAACCTGCAAGCCCTAGTACATACGGAACCTAGAATCATCACTGTAACATGGTTTTTTGCCCAGCATTCTCCAATATTTGGGCAAGCAGCTTCCTGGCAAACCGTGTTAAGTTTGAGTGAAGAAATTAAATCACGAGTAGTCTGGAATTCTTTAGACACTGGTGCTCTCACCCTAATCCAAGATGGTTTAGCGCTTTTTTCTTGCTCTAAATTCATGATATATATTGATCAATATTACTCAAAAACCAATTTGGTCCTGTTTGGTTTAAATTTCTTGAGAAAGTCCATTCTTCAGGAGACATATTTTGCGCATTAATTAGGAGCTTAATCATGACTGTATTACCAAAAAATGTAACATCAGAAATTTTAAGTTCAGGATTTTGTTTGCTATCCACTGATTTATAAAAATCTTTTTTTTCTAAAACAAGTTCCACATATCTTTTATCCACAAGCTCAGAAATCATATCGTTATCTTTATCTTGCAAAGCTTTAATAACCATCTGCCAAGCTTTGGTAGCATTTTTCATGAAGGTGTTAACAGAAAACTTACCTATTTTAATTTGAATTTCTTCTAGCGCTTCCACAATAGCATCATTTTTGGAATCCACTAGTATAGCTGGGTCTACAGCTTCTCTCTTAGCCTTATTATAAAGCTTTGGGCCCATAGTCCAATCTTGCCCGGATGAAGTCACATCTTTGAGGCCTCTAGTCTCTCCGAAACTTCCTCTTTTCATTTTAATATCAATATCATCCGAATTCCCAAGAATTGAGATAAGTTTATTAATAATAAAAAAAGCAATAGCAGCGAATATAAGAAGCTCAACTATCTGAGGGGACATAATATACCATAATTTTCATATTTACTTATATTATCAGGTTTTTTACAGCTTCCAAGAAATTATTATAAAATGATCTTGCTTCAAGCTCTGTTATAAGAAGACTAGAGCTTTAATTTACAAATTTTTAAAAACGACCTAATAAGCAATAATCAAATTAGGATCAGCTTCTGCAAAGCAATCATATCTATAGCTACCTAATAAATCTGTTATTCTATTCTGAAGACCTATAAAAAACTCTTCATTTAAACTATAGTGAATTAAGTTGAGGTAGCGTATTTAAAGAAGAAAGCTATTGAATCAAATAAGGAGTCAAACTTCTCGATTTTTTGCTTAACCCATCGTTTCATATTAGCCCAGAATTTTTCTATTGGATTAAGATCTGGTGAATATGGTGG
>CAMCRO010000024.1 GCA_945877265.1 Rickettsia typhi
ATTAAATGTGTTATGTTTGTACATAGCATAAGTCTTTTTTAAGTTGTTCGAACAGGTATTATACCTGAACTGTAAGGCTTATGCTACCTTCATACCTGCCTTCTTAATTTATCCCGGACACTAGTGGAATTTATTTCAGCATCTCAGCAAACCTTTCGAGATTCCGGGTCAGGCCCGGAATGACCTCTCTTTTGGGTGATTATTCATTAATTTTTTTTAAATAGCTTTCCTTATCCATGGACAATATTGGATCGTCGCTAGGAGTCGCAAGGCCATAAATAGCATTTTTCTTACCATTTACATAAGCCCACATTTTATCCCCATAACTAAAATGCCACCATTTGTAACCATACCCAGTAAGCCCTGCTTTCGATGCTGCAGTTAGAAGTAAGAGGCGGTTTGTGCGCTCCGTGCGCGTTGTATCTTCTGAAAATATTTCCTCTTGCAGGTTATCTTCTGCAATAATATCAAATTTGCTCATTGTTAATAGTTCATCTTTTGATTCTGATATTCTAAAAAGAGTCATATCTATTGCGGCTCCCGTGCAATGAGTTGGAGTGTTTGCAATAAAAGGAGAGGCAAATTTACTAGCTTCTATATATGCTTTTTCTTTGTCTTGAAGTTTTAGGAGCTTTTCTTTGAATTGTTGATCAAAATATTCTTTTTGCTTTGCGATTGGCCTAAAGCCTTCACAAAAAGCTATGCCAATATCTTTTGGTAAATATTGAAGCATTTTAAGCATACGTTTATAAATACCTTTTCGCACTTTTGAGTAACCTTCATAAGTATTGCATAGATCTTTATTTATCGCTGCTAGAGATTTGATTCTAGGATTTTTTACTTGAAGTAGATCTACTAATTCTTCTCCAGACTCAACTATTTCAATAGCTTTTACTCTCGGATCTGCTATTGGAATATAAAGTATATTGCGTGCAATTTCTTCATCAACTTTTGGGTAGTTCCAGGGTTTTGATGCATATTCATTTGCTAGGGTAGTCTTTGCAGAAAATAATAGAATAATAAAAACATAATATATCTTATGCATTTTTCCTCTGATAAATTTAGTTGATTGACTTTACATTATTCTTATATTTTAAGATGGTACTCTGCTTGATTAGTTATTTTATATATTACACATAGAAAATTTTGTTAGCAATAATGAACTTAATATAATAATTATTTAATTTTCCTTGTGAATAAAGATGTCCTAGAGATTAGAATTCTAAGATACATTATTAATGTTTTTTTAAAGATTATTTTTATCTAAATTATTGGGGTGCTCGGTGGTGTTGCAACAATTGAATATTATATCTAAATGAGTTGTGATATTAAGTCTAGCAGGATATCATAGGCCTAAATACTATTGTAAAATTAAATAAGCAGGAAATGATATATGTTAATAAGAAAACTAATATTTATTTATATGATTTTATTAAATTCTCATAACGCTTTTGCAGAGGATATTCCTACACAAAACCTGGGAGAAAAAGCGATGATATCAAGTTTGCGGGAAGAGATTAATAAGAATGAGATTCTAAATGCGAGTAAATTTAAAATTATTTTAGGTGCTGGCATAAACGGATGCCAAGCATTTAAATCTAAACCTCAGCAGAATGAAATTAATGTTCTTCTTACTTGGCAGTGGCTGGATAATTTAACTGATATAGATAATTCTACTTTTTTAGTTGTACCTGAGCATGCAATTGATCACAGATTCGAAGATCTTCAAAAAAGGGGGGTAAAGCTCATTCTAATTTCCGGAGTGATACATAATAAAACTCAAGAAAATATTATGAAGGAAGAAATAGTAGATATTGACCCTTCAACGCAATATATCGCAATGCTTGCAGGAGATACGCAACAAGAAGATGGTAAATGGACTAAATTCGATAGAAATATGCTCTTAGGATTTCTCAAGTTTTTACCTGAAGATAAAAAAATTCTTATTTTAAATGGACCAAGAACAGGAAAATTTAAAGAAAATCTAGAAGAAATGGACATGGAAGCCCATAAAACAAGTGTGGATTACATCACAAAAGCTGTGATGAAAAAAAACATCCCTAATTGGAAAGTAATGGATTTCAAATATGGCGAAAAAAGCTATTGGGAAAAAGCACTTAAATTTTGTTTGTTACATACGGATGTTGCTCTGATTTTACCTGGTGAATCTACCTCTATGATATCGGAAGCTTTGGGTCTTGGCATTTTACCTGTTATATATAATCATGAAGCAATGACAAAAAATTCTCTGAATTATATTAATATACTTGCAGGAGAACAGAAAATTTTAATTTACCCTAAAATGGGAAAGAAAATATATAATCAGAATCCGGTTGCTGATCAGAAGGCAAAAATCATTAAGGAGCTTGTTGAAATTACAAAAAATTTAAATCTTTTACCTAAATAAGAGAAATAAGTTCTATGAGAATAACAGCGATTGTGAAATTTTAAATATTAAAAATCTTAATTATACTGGAAATTAAGATTTAACTATGTTAGGCATTATATAGGCTAATTATTCCAGCGATTTAGCAAAAAGGGGGCGTGAATGTTAAAAAAAATATTATTGACTTGGTTTGTGTTAGTGGCAAGTTTGAATGCAACAGCTGATAATGGCCAGATTAGCAAATATGTGGATGAATTAATCAATAAATCATTTGCTATATTGAAAGATTCCTCAAAATCGCTCGATATAAAAGTTAAAGAATCAGAAGCTTTAATTTCAGAAAATATGGACTTAGAATGGATGGCTAAATTTGTTCTTGGGAAGTATAGGAGAGGCCTGCAGCCAAACCAGCTTATGCAATTTACGCAGCTATATTCTGTTTATGTTGTTAAATCTTATAGTAGCGGTGTGAAAAACTTCAAAAATCAACAAATTAAAGTGAAATCTCAGCAGCCTCTTAATAAAGAGGAATATGTGGTAAAAACAGCTTTGCTAAGGCAAAATCTTGATCCTTTGCAAATTGATTATTTGGTGAGGGTACTGCCTTCTGGTCATATGAAGATTTTTGATGTGGTTACTGAAGGTGTAAGCTTGATAAATTCGCATCAGGCAGAATTCGCGAATATATTAAGCGCCAAAAGCTTCGACGATCTTATAAACGAATTAAAAGTGAAAATTAATGCAATTGAGAAAGGAGATAATGGATCCAATGCAAAGTAAAGAACAAGAATTATCTGGCTTATTAGAAGAAACCTATACTACAAGACGTGTAACAGTGGGTGGTGTTGAAGAATTGTTATATAAACCTATTAAACTTTTGGATCATGGTTTTGTGAGGCTAATAGATTATATGGGAGATGATAGCGCTATTGTTCAGGCTGCTCGTGTTTCTTATGGGAAGGGTACAAAACAAATAAGCCAGGATAAAGGCTTGATAAATTACTTGATGAGACATAGGCATACAACTCCATTTGAAATGTGCGATATTAAGCTACACATTAAATTGCCAATTTTTATTGCAAGGCAATGGATTCGGCATCGTACTGCAAGTATTAATGAATATTCTGCTCGTTACTCAATTTTGGGTAATGATTTTTATCTTCCAACCCCAGAAAATTTAGCTCCTCAATCAAAGATTAATAAACAAGGTAGAGAAGAAAATTCTGTGCCTCCTAATGTTGCAAAAGAAGTTTTGCAAATACTCGAAGAAGACGCAAAATCTTGCTATAGACATTATATTGAAATGATGAACGAAAATGAAAATGGTGAAGTTATTGATGAAAGCAAAATTGGAATTACAAGAGAACTTGCAAGAATGAATCTAACACTAAACCATTATACAGAATGGTATTGGAAAACGAATTTACATAATTTATTGCATTTTCTTGCCCTCCGTGCAGATAGCCATGCGCAATATGAAATTAGAGTTTATGCGGATGCAATTTTAGATATAGTAAAGGCCTGGGTGCCATATACATACGAAGCTTTCATAGAACATAGAAAAGAGGCCGCTCATCTTTCAAAAACAGCTATTTCTGTTGTGAGAAGAATGATTGCTGGAGAAAAAGTGACTCAGGAAACAAGCAACCTATCTAAAAGGGAGTGGGCTGAGCTAGAGAATATTATTGCTGGTTGACTTGCAAGAGACCATAAAGCTAATTGAAGTTAGGGAGTCCTTGCTTGATTCGTAATCTTTTTGATATATATCAGGCTAAAAAGTGAGATGATGATGCGCTATTGCTTCATGTTAAGAGTAAATTAATATATCTTCTAGCTCTTATATAAAAAATAAGCTATAATGTTGCAGCTAGCTTTTATGAATTAAGTGGCTTTTTGAAAAGCTGCTTACTAATTATTTTCTTAGAGAATGGCATATTGCAGAGCTATATTATGCAATATTGAAGCTTTCTGCTAGGTGTCTTTTATCTCAAGTAAAATATTAGAATATGCTACTTAGGCTTCTCTTTAATAAGAAAAAGCTATTAAAAAATTATTTGGGTGTTGTATCACTCCGGTAGATTTGATTTAAAGAAATTTTAAAATAAGGAAGATTGTGAATTTTAAAGAATTATATAATGAATTATTATTTATCCCACTTGGTGGATCGAATGAAATAGGTATAAATGTTAATTTATATCATTACCAAGGAAAATGGTTAATGGTGGATTGTGGTAGCGGTTTCGCTGATGATTATCTGCCTGGCGTGGATATGCTTGTTGCTGATATGGATTTTATTCTATCGCGCAAGAAAGACCTTGTTGGAATTGTGCTTACTCATGCGCATGAAGACCATCTTGGTGCTATTCAATATTTTGCTAAAGAACTTGGCTGTCCTGTTTATGCAACTAATTTTACAGCAAATTTTTTGAAAATTAGACTTTCAGAAAATGGCTTAGATAAAAAAGTTACTATAAAAGAGGTGAAGCCTGAATCTAAAATTAACTTAGATCCATTTCATATTGAGATGGCGGGTGTTACGCATTCTGCGCCCGAGATGCAAGCTTTAATGATCCGGTGTGGTGGCGGGAAGGTTCTGCATACTGGAGACTGGAAATTTGATCCCGACCCTGTGATAGGCCCTAAATCTTCAGAAGATTTGCTAAAAAAATTTGGAGATGAAGGAGTTGATGCTCTAATTTGTGACTCAACAAATGTGTTTAGCCCTAAGGCATCTGGCTCAGAAGGTGAGCTTCGAAAAAGCTTGGTTGATATTATTGCAGGCTGCCCAAAACTGGTTGTTTGTACTACTTTTGCATCAAACTTAGCAAGACTTGATACATTAATCCATGCAGGAATCTCTGCGGGGAGAAAAATTGTGTTAACTGGCAGATCTATGCACCGCATGATGGCAGCGGCTCAAGAAAGTGGCTATCTAACAAATGTGCATAGTATTTTCGATGAGAGAGATATTAACCGCTTTAAAAGAGAAGAAATTTTAGTTATTGCAACAGGATGCCAGGGAGAACCACTTGCAGCTCTTGCGAAAATGGCTGGCAATAACCATAATCATATACGCATTGCGAAAGGTGATACTGTTATATTTTCTTCGAAAATTATTCCAGGAAATGAGAAAAAGATTTTTAGAATGTTTAATCAATTCGTGAAAACTGGAATTGAAGTTATCACAGAGAGAGATCATTTTGTGCATGTTTCGGGACACCCTGGGCTTGAAGAGTTAAAGAAAATGTATGAACTTGTTAGGCCGAAAGCTGTAATTCCTGTTCATGGCGAGGCGGCTCATATTCATGAGCATGCAAAATTTGCGAGAAAATGCGGAGTGCCAAATGCTGTTGAAGTGGAAAATGGCTCTGTTGTTAAAATTAATGAAAGTGAATGTAAGTTGCTCTCTAAAATTGAAACAGGCTATTTAGCAGTGGATGGCAATAGCTTGCTTCCTGATAGCTCAAATATTTTTAAATTTAGAAGAAAAATGAGAGAAGCAGGCATTGTGATTGCAACTCTTGTTTTTGATAATAAAGGTAAGCTTTGTTGCAAACCTATTTTAGATTTTCCAGGATGTTTGGATAATGTTGAAGATGGCGATATTATAAATGATATTGCTTCTGAAATTATAATGCTTATTTCGAACCAGTTAGCTTCTAAAGTAGCAAAATTAAAGAATGATGAAGTGGAACAAGTTGTCCGCTCTGTTATTAGAAGAACATTGAAATCTGAAATAGGAAAAACTCCGCAAATTATGGTTAATATAAGAAATATGAATGCATTATAAATTGCAAGTTATGGTTAATTTATAATGCAGTAATAACATTGATTTTGTAAGAAATTATGATTGGCAGCTTTGATGTTGATAATCATTTATGCTCGCTTATATGTGTTGTAAGGCCAGAAAGCTGTGCTTTTCCGAAATTAAAACGCAATGTTTACTGTCAAAATCCTGAAAATTGCAATTTTTAATCGAGTAATAAGGAGTTCGTTAAAACTAATTTTCTTTGAATTTTTGAAAATATACTTAGCAGCAGAATATGCTAGAGAATGCGATTTTCATTCTTTATTCTGCTCTTTTATGTTGAAGCAGCACCGCGCTGACTTTTTTGTTATATGAGCCCCTCTCATTACTGTAGCATTGCATTCAGCCCAACTAAAGTAAATAATTAATAATGATTATTACATCAAGCTGCGACCTATTAGCAATATCATCACATTCCTTATCTAAAAGATGTTAGTTACAAGTATTCTTAATATTATTAGTTTGATTAGTTGAATGTTTTTCAACTAAGATAAATCATGTTAGATTGTTGGTATTTTGCTGCCTTTAACCTTGTTGCTACTATGAATTTAAATTTTTGAGGCTTCTATGTCTGAAATCTATAATGATCCCTTATTTGTAGGGCTTACTAGGCCTACGTTAATTTTTGGTGTAAGTATGCAATTTGCAATGTTAAATATGATTGTGTGCGGGATATATTTTATTCAAACCTCTAGTATTAAAGGAATATTTCTAGGTATTATATTTCATCTAGTAGGGTATATCCTCTGTTTTAAAGAGCCAAGATTTATGGAGCTATATATGATTAAGTTTGGTAAATTTAACCAGTCCAAGACTAAAGGATATTATGGAGCAAATTCATATTATGTGTAATTTAGATATATTTTTTGTAATTTAATCTGATTTTGGTGTGAAGTATGAAATTTTTTAAAACTAAAGCGATCAAAGAAAAAATCGCAAATGTTGAGACTCATGCATCACATTTTATACCTTATAAGTGCCATTGGGACCAAAATACCATCCTGACAAAAGAAAATGAACTTCTTCAAATTATCAAAATTTCTGGTTTTTCTTTTGAAACTGCGGATGAGGAAGATTTGGATAATAGAAAGCATTTAAGAAATTTATTATTTAAGAACCTAGCATCTGGAAATATTACGCTTTATTTCCATACTATAAGAAAGAAAAAGCCGCTAGATTTTACTAATTCTGACTATTCTTTCGACCCCACAGTGAAAATTCCAAATGATTTTGTGACTTACCTAAGCAATGAATGGAAAAAGAAGTATGCTACTATGGAGTCTTATTTTAACGAGCTCTATATAAGTATTTTATACAAGTTTGATACAGCCGGCGTTGCTATGCTTGAGCATATAATCCGTAAATTAAAGCAAAGCTCAGATAAAACTGAGTGGGAAACTGACATGCGAGACATGGAGGAAAGTTTAAGTGAGATGACTGCAAGGGTCTTAAATACTTTCAGGGATTATGATGCAAAATTACTTTCAGTTGTGGATCGACCTGAAGGTGCATATTGTGAAATGTTAGAATTTCTCGGAACAATTGTGAATTGCGGACAATCTACACCAATGCTTGTTCCCAAAGGAGATATTGATGAATATATTCCTACACATAGGTTGTTTTTTGGATCGAGATCTTTAGAAGCAAGAGGAGCAAGAGGTAGTGTATTCGGTGGTATGGTGAGTGTCTCGGAATATGGGCCATTTACTTCTGCTGGTATTTTTGACAGCTTTTTGCAGCTTCCGTTTCAATTTGTGATTGCTCAGAGCTTTACTTTTGCAAATAGAACTGTTGCAATTGGAGCCATGCAGCTGCAACAAAATAGGATGATCCAAGCTGGTGATAAAGCTGTTTCTCAAATTGAGGAAATCAACCAAGCTTTAGATATGGCAATGAGCGGAGAAATTGCATTTGGGCAGCATCACATTTCTTTTTTATGTATTGCAGATAGCCTCAAAGAGCTTGAAAATGTTGTGTCTATGGCAGCCGTCGAAATGGCGAATTGTGGAATGCAGGCTGTGAGGGAGAGGGTGAATTTAGAGCCAAGTTATTGGGGGCAATTGCCTGGAAACGGAAAATTCATAATAAGAAAATCAACTATTAATACGTTAAATCTTTCTGGCTTTGCCTCTATGCATAATTTTCCGATTGGAAAAATTTCTGGCAACCATTGGGGAGAATTTGTAACTGTTTTAGAAACCACATCAGGCACGCCTTATTTTTTCAATTTTCATGTTAGAGATGTGGGGCATTCCCTAATTATTGGGCCTACTGGAGCTGGTAAAACTGTTCTGATGAATTTTTTATGCGCGCAGGCCCAGAAATATAAATGCAGAATGTATTTTTTCGATAAGGATCGTGGTGCCGAGATTTTCATTAGAGCGCTCGGCGGGGTTTATAGTATGATAGACCCTGGAAAAAAATGCGGCTTTAATCCTTTGCAGCTGCCAGATACTGGGGAGAATCGTACATTTTTACTTGAATGGCTTAGAACATTGGTTATGTCGGTTAACCAAGAAAGCTTATCAGCAGAAGATATTAAACTTTTAACTCAGTCAATAGATGGGAATTATAAATTAGATAAAAAAGATAGAAAGCTTAGTAATATTGCTCCATTTTTGGGGATGGACGGCCCTGGATCTTTAGCAGGGAGGCTTGCTATGTGGCATTCCAAAGGTTCCCATGCAAGAATTTTTGATAATGATATAGATACTATCGATTTACAAAAAGCAAGGGTATTTGGCTTTGAAATGGCTGAGTTGCTAAAAGATACAATATGTCTTTCTCCAGTGTTATTATATATATTCCATAGGATAAACTTATCACTAGACGGATCGCCTACGATGATAGTTCTTGATGAAGCTTGGGCCCTTATTGATAACCCAGTTTTTGCTCCTAAAATCAAAGACTGGCTCAAGGTATTGCGTAAGCTAAATACCTTTGTGATTTTCGCGACGCAAAGCGTTGAGGATGCTGTAAAAAGCAGAATTAGTGATACTTTAATCCAACAAACAGCTACGCAAATATTCTTACCTAATCTTAAAGCAACAGAAGTTTATAAAACTGGGTTTATGCTAAGCCAAAGAGAATATGAAATCATTAAAACTACAGACCCTTCTTCAAGATATTTTGTTGTGAAGCAGGGTGTTAACTCTGTTGTTGCAAGGGTTAATCTATCAGGGATGACAAATATCATAAATGTTTTATCAGGAAGAACTGAAACTGTATTACTACTTGATCGTCTGAGAGCCGAATATGGAGATAATCCTGAGAAATGGCTAACTATATTCTATGAGGAAGCTAAGCAGTTAAAATAATAGAATGTTATACAAAATACGCAGATTTCTTATTAGCTTAGTTTTATATAGTTTTGCATTAGTATTTTGCATTAATAGCTTTCCAAAATCAGCGCTTGCCGGGGAAACTGAAGTGCTGCAATATTTAAGCTGTGAAGGAGGTTTTGCGGCTGATCTGCTAAATTATGGGTCTCCGTATAGCTGCATTAGAGAGCCCTTATTAGATCAGATGGTGACTGGTTTACTTACTTTAGGTATGAGCGTTGCAATGACGACTCGGCTTAAAATGCATAATAATCAATATTCAGAAGGCTGTAAAAGAGAAAATCGAGCAGATTATGATAACCCCAAAATAGATTTTGGATTATGTAATAATGTAAGACTAATCGCTATGAATGTGTGGCAGGCTTTGAGTGGTGCTGCCGAAAACCTGATCACTGGTGATTTAGATAATATTGATAACCTAATACCTGACCCTTCAGAATATGTATTTGATTTTTCAAATACTGGCCCAGGTTTTTATTCTGTTTTTGCAGATGTAAGACTTGTGCCTATACCCGTAAAAGTACAACAGCTATTGCAAGTACAACCTCCTCCATATATTGCATTTGTTTATAATGTTGATACTAATCAAGATAGAATATGCGTGAATATTTTAACTATGGTTGGTGCATTTATGCCAGTTGGATGTAAATATATTAAAGAGCCTTTTCCGCGTTCTATATATGAAACATACGGTGCGCAAGAGGTAAATGCAACAAGAGGGAATGATATAAGCATGTGTAATAGTGTTTATAATTGCTCGGAAAAGGCAAAGACATTTTCGCGGACTTTAATTCCTATTATTTCACCTATTATTAGCTGTGTGAGAGAAATGATTTTAAGGCTTGTGATTAGTACTGAAGTATGTAACCCTACAAAAATTACTGGAAATACTGAAAGCAACTTAGCTAAAGCTTTCGCAGCAGGGATTAGCGGAGGAAGTATGGTGCATAAATTCCAGATTGGTATGCAATCTATCGTGACTGGTTTACTTACATTATATGTTATATTTTTTGGCTTTAAAATAGCTTTAGGAGGGAAAGTAAAGCAAAGTGAGTTAGTGAATTTTATTATCAAGTTTCTTCTAGTAAGTTATTTTTCTATCGGAATAAATATGAAATCTGGCGGCGCTACAATGAGATTTGATGGAATGACGCAATGGATTTTTCCATTTATGCTAAATGGCGTCACTCAAATTGCAGGCTGGATGATTACAAGTGGTGCAACAAATGGTTTATGCGATTTCTCTGGAGTTACTTATGATCCAACCGCAGATATAAGTATGGCATTATGGGATCAAATTGATTGCAGGCTTGCTTATTATATTGGATATGATGGGTTAATAGAACTTTTGAACCCATGGATTGATGATCCAGTTAAGCACCATATTCCCCCTTATGTTTTCTTAATTATACCTGGGATAATCGCTGGAAATATGGACCTGATTATGCTTGCATTGATGTATCCTATTATGGTTGTTTCATTTGTTGCCTATACTATGTGTATGTTTGTTAGCTCTTTAATATTGATATTAATACTTGGAATTTTAGCTCCTATATTTGTTCCTTGTGCCTTATTTTCTCAGACTAATGACTATTTTCAAAAATGGTGGAAAAATTTATTTGGGTTGATCCTTCAGCCAGCAATAGCATTAACCTTTTTAAGTATGATGTTTACTGTTTATGATCGAGGCTTTTATGGTACATGCAAATATAGATCAGTGAATGTTACGAACCCAAAAACAAACAAAATAAACTTATCATTTTTTATAAGTGACGATGCTGCTGATTATCCAGGAGGCCAGGAAGAATTTAATATATGTACAAGTAGCATGGGTTATTTTTTTAACAATCCTACTTCTACTCTTTTCGGTGGTGGTTCTTCTGGGGTGAGTGGTAACCCAACAATAAACCCAAAAAGTCCTGAGATGCTTGCTGCAATGAATCAGACAGATGAGCAAATCATGAGTGGAGATAAGGGAAAGCCCAAGCTTAAATGGAAAGACGGAATATTAACACAAAGCCCTAAAATGATTTGGCAAGAGCTAATGGGCTTGATTAAAAATTTCATTATGTGTTTTATTCTATTAACGGTGCTTAAGAATTTGATGGAATCTATGAATGATTTTATTATGAGAATGTCTGGTAGTGAAATATCTAGCCAGCTAATCGGAGCAACTGCGGTTCAGGGTGCTGCAGATAAAGTAAGCCAGAAAGCTTCTGCCTCTGTGGAGAAGGCTGGAGAGAAAATACGCCAAGGTATCTCCAAGGTCAAAGATGCAATGAATAAAGGAAAAGAGGCTAGCAATTCTTCTGATAGTTCTAAAGATGAAAGTAAAGGAGATAAAAATTCATCTTCCGACTCTAGCGGTTCTTCTAGTGGTGGGAAATAACATGATAAACCTAATTAAAAGAATAAAATTTTTTAGTTGGATTCTATGCTTTTGCTTCTCTAATGTTGCCATTGCAAATTTTGGAAATACATGCCAAGCACCAAACACTGAAGCTTTTCCTACAACAAAACTTAATTACCTAAAAGCTAACTCTATATATGGATATATTTTATCATTAATTGATATCGAAAATTGTGGAGCAACATATTCTGGTGGATGTACTACTAATGCTGATAATACAATGACAGTATGTATAAAAAAATCTGATAATACGACGGATATTGCTGCAAATGTTAATAATAGTATCTCTTCGTTATTTTATGAAAATACCTCCGTTAGACTTGGTAATATTACCACTAATCCAACAGTAACGCAGGATTTAAATATAGCAAATACTATACTAACTCTTGTTCAGACTGGCACTCAAATATGCCTTGTTGTTTCTACTCAGTATTCTAACATGCCTCTTGTTTGTAAAAATGTTTTTGATAGTTCTACTATTATCCAGCAGAATCCACAATGTCAGAAGGTTTCTTCTGGGTGTAATTTATATGATAGTAATAATAATAGTAAGACAGCTAATAACTTTTTAGGTTCTGCGATACAATGCGTTTATGAGTCGCTTGGAATGATCTTTTTTGATCCTACCACTTGCGCTCCTTCTACTAATAGTGCTGGGCAAGCCGAGATGGCTACTACAAGTATGAAGCCTTTTGCAGAGTTTTTCTCTTCAATGAGACTAGCTGTTTTTGCTGCTCTGACTTTATATCTAATATTTTTTGGCATTAAAATATCTCTGAGTCCCGGGGAAGCTTCTATACAAGACGGTTTTATTGTTGTAGCAAAAGTTTTATTGGTAATATATTTCTCTGTGGGAGCTAATTTTACTAATATGTTTTCTGGTCACAAAAAAAATTCTAATGGCGTTACTGATTTAGTGCTCCCTATGATGATAAGCTTTGCAGATAGTATGTCTAGTTATGTTTTAAGTAATTCTGAGAGTAATAACTTATGTTATTTTGATATGGCAGATTATCATAGAGATAAGTATTTTGCTATATGGGATTCCTTAGATTGTAGGTTAAATATATATTTAGGTAATGCTAAGGTATTTTGGACTAAGCTGCCAAATGGTGCTGCGCAGGTTAGTGTGCCAAACCAAGTTTCATCTTATAAACCCACATTTAACGATTATAACTGGGGCTCAAAACCAAACGGATATAAACCAAGCGACGATGATGTTGAATCTATGAAAGCAATTGCATTTTGTGCAGTAATTGTTGCATTTCTTATTGGTGGCGGGTTTATTATATTTTTTCTTTTAGTGGTTGTGATGCTTATAATTATAGGGTTAGTTTTTAGCTTATTAACTGCATCTTTAGTATCAATTGTATTTATATATTTTCTTGCTTATTTAGCTCCCATATTTGTTCCTATGTCGCTTTTTGAAAGGACTAAAGGCTATTATAATAACTGGCTTACATTATGTATGAGCATGTCTCTTCAGCCAGTAATTATAATAGCCTTTGGTGCTTATATTATGACTTTAATCGATTCATTTATGTTCGGGTCATGTGTTTTTGTTAAATATAGTTATTTAGATGGACAAAATACTTTGAAATATATTTTTGAACTTCAACTGCCTTATGGAAGTGAAACCGCTTGTACTGATAGTGTGGGATATAAGCTATATAGATTATTTCAGATGTCTGCAGGGTGGAAAGAGAATACATTTTTATTATTCAAAGCAGTGAAGCTTAATGATATTTATGATCTACAAGGTAATGTTCTGCCAGGCTTAATTTTTTGCTTTTTTATGAGATATCTATTAGAAGATGCCTTTAAGATCTCTGCACAAATTAGTGGTGGCATGAGTTTGAATGAAGTAACAATTAACCCTTCTTCAATGGCTGTTCAGGGCCTAAAAATGTTAAATTCAATGAGGAAAGGAGGGAAAAAGCTTATGGACACATTGAGCAAGAAAAAACAGATGGAAGCAATGAAGAATGGATCAAAATAAACTCAAGAAACGCCTCAAGATAATAGTAATAATTATTGGTGTTATTTTTGTTATTATGTACGAGGCTTCTATGTATTTAATGATAATTAATGCTTATGGAGGGCTGAAAAATGCATGTTGGTTTAGATATTCCAAAAGTTCCTCGGATCTTTTAGTAAGTAATGTACTTACTACCAGTAAGACAGTTAATATTCTTGGATCTGGAAATTATAAAACAATTAACGTTACAAGCCAGAACGGGGCGACCCATGTTATACCAAATCCTGCTACCTATGGTGAGTGGGTGAATGCAGGGCTTATAAGGGGTGAGGGCTTTGATTTAAATATTAGCGGAGAGCTTAGCTTATGTAAATCTTACTTGCCTAATTATGATCTTCAAACAGGTAGTAATACTACTGCTGGTTCAAAAATTGAAATACCTCGAACGGAAGATAATCAATTTCTAGCTTTGAGATTTCCCTCGAACGCTAATAGTTGGCGCAATGCATTTGAAATATTTGGAGGGGATAGTATTAATATTTTAGTGGGAGAACCTTTGGATTCTACAAATACCACTAGTATTAGCTCTGTGGTTATGAGAGATTCTATTACTGGAAATAATACTAGCCCTGCTAATTGTAGTACTAGTGTGAATTCTAACCTAAGCCCTATTTGCGGAAGATTCACGCCTTATGTGGGAACACAATATGTGAGTAGTTGTGAGTCGTATACTAATTATGTTTGTCCTGGTTCGGTTGATTGTTGTGTGTGTTTTGGGGCTTTGGGATGTGATTGTTCATCATATCCTAGCTGTAGTGTGACGCAGTCAGGAACGGGTCCGAGTACGAGATGTAATACCCATAGGCCAGGTTGGAGGGCAGGGGCATGTTCGTGCGATAGTGCACCCCCGAAAGCAATTACTAGCTATAGACCAGTATCTTCGAATGCTCCGCTTGATTATAGCACGACTAGTCCTTCTAGAACTTTTAGCTACAGCACTATTTTAACTGATTATATAGGAGATTATAACACTGAAACATGTAGCTCTGTGAACAGCGCTGCTACCCTCAGCAGCTATAATACTACAATTTCTAACAGAGTTGCGGGCTATAAATTCTGGCTCAGAGAGGGTATGGGAATTGTTTATGATAAGGTGGATGTCACTAGTTCAGCGCCACCTAATATTACTACTACCTTAACAAATTATCCTGCTTTACGTAGTTCTGGAACTATTGTTAAGCCTGATATGGGCCAATCTGGCATTATTGCGCCTGGGAAAATAATTTATTCTGAAAGCGTTTCATCACAGGCAAGTCCACAATTAATGAGGCTTGCTTATATAAATAAAAGTGGAAGCGTTGCAGGAAATAGGGGCGGGTATGTTCTTTATTTAAACCATACAAAATGCAAAAGAAAAAACGGAGAATTTAAAACAGATGTTTTTACAGATAGAGGGAAGGTACTATATTATTTAGTGCCTGAGCAATATGATCTTAATCAGCTTAGAGCATCGGAGATTGATTCTGGGTGGCCTACCGGTTATTTAGATTTCCAAAGTGGGAGTAATACACATTTTGATGTGCCACAAGACGCCATAATGAAATATGGTGGTACCTTGAATATGTGGGTTAAAATCAACAATAAAACAGAAGATTATAAGGACGCAAAAGGGCAATATGCATTAAAATTCCAAACAAAGGAAAAAGTTGGTTTGTTTACTGCGAAAATTTTAATGCCTATTTTTAGCAAAGTGGATAATGTCATTGAGCAAGTTGGAACTTCTCTATTTAAAAACCTAACTTGTTATAATCAAACAAACCAGTCTAAATGCTTCAATTTCTTTCTATATATTAAGTCTTTACTTACTTTGTATGTGATGTTTTTTGGTTTTATGTTTTTAATGGGAAAAACTAAATTAAATCAAAAAGAATTTCTCATTCATGTTATGAAGATTTTGATAGTGGGAGGCCTCATGAATGGGTCCACTTTCGATTTTTTTAATAAATATATATTTCCAATGATTATGAATTTCTCGGATCAGGTTATTGCAAATTTTGGGGGATATTCTAATTCTGCACCATTTACTTTTTTAGATGAAGCATTAAGCAGAATTTTACTTAATGAGCTCACATTATTCCAGTTACTAGCCATAATTAGTTTTGGCTTGAGTGGTGTTGTGATGTTTTTATTTACGTTATTCGGTGTGATGATATTTGTTATGGGCGCATTGCAATCTATAGCAACATATATATTAGCTAAGATGATGCTGGCATTCTTGATAGGTCTTGCGCCACTATTTTTGACATTTATGCTTTTCAGCCAGACTCAACAATTTTTCAGAAAATGGGTGAATAACCTTTTTAGGTATATGTTTGAGCCTGCAGTGGTGATTCTGGGCCTTGCTGTATTCTCCAAATTATTTACAGTATATTTTGATAATGTTTTAGGATATAGCGTATGCTTTAAATGCGCTGTCCCATTTATGATCCCGAATATTCTTGCCTATCTTCTACCTGGTTTTCCAGGAATTTTTGCAGATATATATTTATTCTGCTTATTTTGGTTTGGTCCATGGGGAATTGACACAAGACTCGGGCTAATGGGACTTTCGATACCGGATATCGTAGGTTTAGTTATTATGGGTTATATGTGTTATACATACCCAGCTATGGCCTCCGGTATAGTTAGCTCCTTAACGGATGTTGCAGGCGGATTTAATGCAGGTGAAAAAGGAATGCAGGCAGCGAACTCAATGGCTTCATTCGCAGCTTCTACTGCAAAGACTGGCTTTAGTGCTTCGATGAAAATTGGTGGATTTGTCAAAAATCGCTTTAGCAAAAAGGCGAATATTGGTGAAAAAGGGGATGCTTTAAGTGAGAATAATAAGTCCAAGTCTTTGAGTAACACTCCAACAGGAAATGCAATGCAACCTGGAGCCACAGATCAGGGTAAAATGAAATATACAGAAAACCCTATGAGACAATCTCCAGAAAATAAGACTGCTACTGATAAAACAGGGATGGCACCGAAGGCGCCTGCTTCAGCTCAAGAAGAAAGAAATAAAAAGCAACTAGATGCATATAAATCGAAGCAGGCTCCTTCTAATAAGCCTGCAATCTCAAGCGGAGCTGCTGCTGGAAGTACCGGAACTGGTTCTCCTGCATCTGCTGCAGCTAGTTCAGATGCAAGCAAAAGAGCTCCTGCAAGACAAACGCGCGGGCAACGTAGAAGTGCAAGTAATGAAAGGGCAAAATCACAAGCAGACAAAGCGAAGGGTAAAACTGAATGATAAGGAATTTGCTTGTATTATTATCTCTATTTTTGCTTTTATCAGGATGTACTGATAGTGGTGAAGTAAAATATACCAACGATAATTTTAATAAAACTACTAATACTCTTGCTATCAATGCAACTAATTATAACGCAAATATTAGATCAGAATCAGGCCAATTATTACGTATTAGAGTGAATAAAGGAGGGCTTTATGAAGAGCCACTAAAATATAGAGCTATTGTGCGTCTTGATCCTAGATTTCCTGCGCCATTTTTATTTGCAGCGCGCATGGATAGTACCACATTAAAATATACTCCTAATCTGAGTGCTAGCTCTAGCACCTTTACTAATAATATATCTTCAGTCTCTACAAAGTATAATGCAACATCTCCTATTAATGTTCATGCTGGGGATTTTGTGAGTTTTAAAATTATAACACCAAGTCAATTTTATGATTCGAATATGGTAGGAATGACCTCCGATTTGACGGGGAGTACATTACAGAATTATAATTACTTAGACCTCTCTTCGCTCGTTACCTCATCGGGAGGAGTCGATAATGCTATTATTAACACCAGCAATATTTCAGGTTTTTGTAGTTACAATACGAGTTTATGCAATACCACGGGTGGCTATTTTCCAGCTTCTGCTTTAGTATATAGCCAGCTATTACAGGGTGTTGCTAATTTTTCGAATATTCAAAATATTAATAGTTGTGGCGATGTATCTCTTGATAATACTACATTATGTAAATTTGATTTGGGCTCTGGGTTAGAGTTTAGGTTAAATAGCGCATTGATGAAAAGATGGAACCAAAAGTTTGTTAATACAACTGATAATG
>CAMCRO010000025.1 GCA_945877265.1 Rickettsia typhi
GAAAAATTGATTTATTATCTTGGATAAAGATTGCTATCTTCTCAAGCCACACGCCATTAAAACCTCCCACTAAGCACACAAGCTTGAATGAAAAATACCAAATTTGCTTCGGAGCTTTCTAATGATAAATTTATCCCGGACACTAGTGCCCCTACGCGGGAATGACAGCGGAAAATCCACAGAAATGACAAAAGGAAGATCTTGAAACAAGCGCAGCGAGACAATCTTATTTTATTTGTGATATTTGCTTCCTAGCAAAATAGTTTCGCTACGATAAATTTGCTCTAATAATATCACTCTGGCTATTTGGTGCGGGAAAGTTGTTTTTGAAAAAGAGAGGATAAAATCAGAAGAGTTTTTTAATTCTTCAGAAACTCCGAACGAGCCTCCTATTATAAATCTTATCGATTTAGCATTGGAGCTCCATTTATTCATTTTGCTCGCAAATTCTTCGCTAGATAGCTGGATGCCAGATTTATCTAGTAATATTATATATTCCGAAGAAGAATTGCTATTTTTAAGTAGTATGCTTTCTTTTTCTATCTGCTCTTCTTTAGATAAATGCGAAAGATGGTTATGAATTTGCAAGACCAACTTTGTTTTTAATTGTTTAATGTAATGATTTTCTATTTCTTGAAATTCTTTTGTGGTTTTGCCTATAGCTGAGATAGTTATTTTTGAAAACATGCTATTAATTGTATATATTTACTTAAAAACAAAAGTCATAATAATATGAAATATTCAAAACTGCCAAGGATATATGCTGCAGAATGTCTGGAAGAGAATAGGACATTTCCTTTTGATCTTGAAAATTATAATTATCTTAAAAATGTAATGCGTTTAAAGGACGGCTTTTCTATAAGGGTTTATAATGAAAGAGACGGAGAATATAACGCCCAAGTAAAATTTGATAGCAGAAGCGGCTCTTTTAAAATTGGAGAAAAATTGCGTGAGCCTTATGCGCAGCAAATAGAAACCTGGCTATTTGCTGCGATAATTAAATCAGATAAATTTGAATTGATATGTGATATGGCAACTCAAATGGGAGTTACAAAAATAGTTCCTATTATCTCTGAAAGAGTGCAAAAAAGAGAAGTGAATGAGGCAAGGCTCAAAAAAATTATAATGGAAGCTGCAAGGCAATCTGAAAGATTGGATAGTCCTCAATTATTTAGTCCATTAGATCTGAAAGATTTAAAAAACACAGAATGCTCAGAAATATTCTTTGCAAATGAAATGGAACAAAACGAAGAGGTGCTAAATGTCAATAGCAACAATATTGGGGTGTTAATAGGGCCAGAAGGCGGATTCACTGAAGAGGAAATAAAATTCTTAAATAATTTAGATTTTGTTCATTCGGTTAGTTTAGGGCAGAACGTGCTCAGAGCTGAAACTGCTGCGATTAGTATGCTTGCGAGGGTTATATGATTTCACAAGAGATAGAATTAAGTTATAAAAATAAAGTTATAGCGGGATGCGATGAGGTTGGCAGAGGGCCTCTAGCTGGGCCTGTTGTGGCAGCTTGTGTTATATTTGATGAAAAAATTCCGATGATAGATGGAATAAATGATTCTAAGAAATTATCTCCAAAGAAAAGAGAAGAACTGAATGAAAAAATCCGATCTAACTATATTTATGGAATAGGGGAGGCAAGCATTCAGGAAATAGATGATATTAATATTTTAAATGCTACCAAACTTGCCATAATGCGTGCTGTAGAGAAAGTTAACACATCTGTTGATATTATTTTAGTAGATGGGAATATGAAGTTTGGGGATAATAGATTTGTTAGTATTATCAAAGGCGACCAAAAAATATATACAATCGCTTGCGCTTCCATAATTGCCAAAGTTTATAGAGATAACTTGATGAGGGAGCTTGCTCAAATTCATCCGGAATATTACTGGGAGAAAAATGCAGGTTACGGTACTAAATTACATCTTAGTGCTCTTAAAGAATATGGTATAACAGAGCATCATAGGAAGTCTTTTGTGCATTTATAGAAACTTAATGCATGTACATTAAATATAATTATGTATATGTTTGTCTCTAAAATTTCAGGTTAAATTATGGCTAGAAAATTAATAATAATAATCGTCTTATTAAGTGCTGCAATTTCAGGGATTATTATACTAAAGAAAATATACAAGAAATTTAAACATTTATCATGGAAGATTGATGAGGTTTATTCGCATTTAAATAATAATAGTAATGTTCTTGATAGTTTAGGTTATTTACATTCCCTAAATGCAATTAGTTTTGCTAAAGAACAAGCTCTGATTAATATAATTAATGGTGAAAGCAAAAATCCCGCTAAAGATTTATGCAATGTTTCTATTGAGTGGGGGGTTGATAAAATTCAGTTATCAGAAGCTTATTTAAAATGCGCTAAGCTAGATTTGCAAGCAGGAGAAATGATGCGCGCTATTAAAAATGCTAGCTATAGTTTAGAAGCAAATATTACTACTGAAAACAAACAATTTTTATCAGAAATGTTTTCCATGCCTGATGCGCGTATTGTTGGAACAACTCAAGAGATTAGTGCCTTAGAAGGAATTATAAGTTCGAGCGATAAAAATATTGCAGCTGCTGCTCATTATAGACTTGCATTAATATATACACCATCAATTAAAAATTATGATCAAACTACAGGCGTAGACATTGATAAAGCTGTTTTTCATCAGCAACAAGCAACTAACAAAGCTGGTATAAAACAAACAAAAACTACAAATATTTCTTTTATTTTTAATGAGAAATATTCTTTATTTGCCGCAAATACAATTTTATCAATATTATTAAATTCTGATTTAGAGAATAAATATAATTTTAATATTATATACGAAGAATCTGCTCCGCTTAGCAATATTACAATGAATAATATCCAAAAGTTAAAGAAAATCAGAGATTTCGACGTGACTTTTATTCCTTTTGCTGAAAAGATCATTGAAAATAATAAAGCAGTTTTTGATGCAATTACTCAAAGCGGAAATTATCCAAGAATTCTGGGGTTAAAATTATATCTAAAAGATGTTCTTCCTAAGTTTGACCAAAACTTACAATTGGATGTTGATTTACTTATATTGAGAGATCTTTATGAATTAGCTAACACTAATTTGTCTCATTATAATATAGCTGCTGCAAAAACCTTTGCTAGTATCAAAGAAAGCAAAATGTTTAGAGGAGGTGATTGCCCCGGTCTACCTGCTGAATATTTTAACTCTGGTGTAATAGTCCAAAATTTTAGAGAGAATGATGAAATCGAGGATATATCACAAGTGATAGAGAAAACAAAATGTGATTATGCATTTTATGATCAGTGTGTACTCAATCTTGCTGCACAGGGTAAAACTAAATTTATAAGCCCAAGGTGGAATACGATATTTAGAAATGGGGAACTGACTATAACTCCTACTTCAGAAATGCCATTTATTATACATTTTACTTCAATAGGGAAGGATTTTAATAGATATAGTAAAACTCTCAAAAACAATAAAGAAGCTAATCCATACTTAAGTTTATATTTTACCTATTATGATTACGCGAAAGGCGTGTTTGAAGGGCAATAATAGAGTCGGTCTTTTATTCAAAAAGCATGGTGAATTTTACCATGCTTTATTGTCTTGTAGTTATAAAAGATGCTGATTGCTAATTACTAGTTCTCTTAATGTCCTGAGCCATTCTTTAGCATTCTGGGTTATTTTTTCATCATTAAGAGCTACATCATAAATTTCTTTTTTGCGGCTATGATCATCCCCATACATATCATCTAAAACTTTGTTCCATAGGTGGAAGATTTCTTCATCAGAAGTTTTTGTTCCCACTTTATCTAAAATTTTATAGATACGATCCCTCCAATATGCATCCATTGCTTTATCTAGCCACGCAACAGATTTAGGGGTTAAACCAACTTCATCAAGTCCTTTACCTTCGCCAAATCCTTTCTCAAACTTTTTAGTTCGTAGGTGAGCATATTTCTTCCCGTATACGCCATTGATTAGCTCCATACAATTTTTGCCAATCTCAATACCAATAGGTGATTGGGGGTTGTTTTCTAAATTTTCACTAATTTTTGCTGTCAAATTTGCCCAATTTTTTTCAAATTCTGATTTTTGCTCTGGCGACGAATTATTTCTCCATTCAGTTTCAAAAGTTGCATATTCTTTTAATTCTTCTGGAGTAAATATTTCTTTAACCCAGCTATGTTCAAGCTTTTTTATCATATTATATACCCTAAATAATTTAATAACGATTTCCCATGATATGGATTTATTATTTTCGCATTCAGAGATAATGTTTTTTAAAGTTTTGCTCGCTTCCAATAAATTATTTGCTTTTTGTTCTAGCAATTTTGCTTGCACTTCAAGATGCTCGCTAGTTGCTGTATTACTGTTAAGCAAATCTTCGATTTGTGCTAATTCAAACCCAAAAAACTTTAAAGCTACTATTTGCTGAAGACGTAATAAATCCTTTTCGGAGTAAATACGATAGCCGTTGGATAACCGTAGTGAGGGCTTCAATAAACCAATTTTATCATAATGGTGTAAGGTTTGGACCGATACACCAGTTAGTTTACTTAAATCTTTTACATACCATTTAGCCATAATTTTACCTCCTTATACCATTTTATTTTTAAATGATCCTAACGGTTTTTGAAAGAAACTCAGCGTGCTCACCTATTATATACATAGGCTGCGCGCGCTTCCTCTTTAAAACCATTAGTCTGATTTAATCTGAAAAATGGTATTAAATTTGAAGATAGGGTATATAGTAACTATAGGGTCAAGAGGTTTTTTGTAAAATTTTAAAGGAAAACTTATATCCATTATGTTGATAATAGATATAAGCTGATTTATTATGTATACATAGGGAATTTAGAGCATAGTGCCATGGATTTTGCTCTGACTTCTTGTTCTATTTTTTCTAAATTATCTGTGTTTTGAGCTTGAAGCACTTCTGATATTAAATCTGCGATTATAATAAACTCTTTTTCTCCAAAGCCTCGTGTAGTAGATGCTGCAGATCCAAGCCTTATACCAGATGTAATGAATGGGGAAGTGGAATCATATGGTATGGCATTTTTATTGCAAGTTATTCCCGCATTGTCTAATGAATGGGCTGCTTGCTTTCCTGTTATAGATTTTGACCTGAGATCTACTAAAAGAAGATGATTATCCGTTCCGCCAGTAAGGACATCAAACCCATTTTCTATAATTCTTTTTGCCAAAATTTTTGAATTATATACAACATTTTGTATATAAGACTTAAAAGAGTTATCTAAGGCTTCTCCGAATGCAACGGCTTTAGCAGCGATTACGTGCATTAGCGGCCCGCCTTGTAGACCGGGAAAAATTGCTGAGTTAATTTTTTTAGCAATTTCTTCGTTATTAGTTAAAACTATTCCACCTCTTGGTCCTCGGAGCGTTTTATGCGTGGTAGAGGTGACTATATCAGCATAAGGAAATGGGCTTGTGTGATGGCCAGTTGCAACAAGTCCTGCAATATGTGCAATATCTGCCATAAGATAAGCGCCTACTTCATCAGCTATTTCTTTAAATTTTTTAAAATCAAAACTTCTTGGATAAGCAGAATAGCCACAAATAATAATTTTAGGACGATGTTTGAGGGCTAATTCTCTTACATTTTCGTAATCTATTAAATAAGTCTTTGGATCTACATTATAACTGACAGCATTAAACCACTTGCCAGATAAGTTAGGTGCAGCGCCGTGAGTTAGGTGCCCACCGCTATCAAGACTCATTCCTAGGATAGTATCACCAGGGCTCAAGAGAGCTAAAAATACAGCCTGATTAGCTTGTGAGCCAGAATGAGCTTGGACATTTGCAAAATTGCAGCCAAATAATTTTTTTATTCTTTCTATGGCTATCGATTCGACATCGTCTACATATTTGCAGCCATCATAAAATCTCTTGCCAGGATAGCCTTCGGCGTATTTGTTGGTTAGAACAGAGCCTTGAGCTTCTAACACAGCTTTGCTTACGAAGTTCTCAGAAGCTATTAACTCGATATTATCATGCTGTCTTTGTTTTTCCTGCGCAATTAAATCAAAAATTTTTTTATCTACAGATTGTAGATTTGTTGTGAAGTCCATATTTATCTACTTTAAATATTTTAATAAAAAATTTGTGGCAAATTTTAATCCTGATAAGTCTATCGTATGACCAAGATTTTGTATAGAGTGTGTTTCTATTATTTTCACTCCTATATTCTTAAGTCTTTCTTCAGCATGTTCAAGACTTTGGAAAGATACCACCTCATCTGCTGTGCCGTGAATGAGGCAAATTGGAGTTTTATTATTTCTTATAATACTTGGCGGAAGAAATGCTCCTGAAAATCCTACCATTGCTTTTATATTTAAATCAAAAGCGTGGCAGAGATATAATCCAAGCATAGTGCCTTGGGAAAAGCCTATAATCACTAAATCTTCGAATGTTAACTTTAATTCATTAAGCTTTGCTTCAATTATATCTAAAACTTTTTGTGAAACTCTTTCTAGCTCTTCTGCTATAACTTCAGGGCTTCTATTTTGTAAACTAAACCATTGATATCCAAAAGGAGAAAGATCGCATTTTTCTATTCCATTTGGAGAATAAAAATATGCTTCTGGGAATGAAGGCGCAAAATAAGGCGTTAGACCAATCAGATCTGCTCCATCGGACCCAAGCCCATGTAAAAATACTATTAATTTGTTAGCGCCTTTTTCTGAAAGCGGTTTTACTTCAAGACTTTCCATTTATTCTTCTCTTTTTTATAAAATATAAATTCTAGAAAGTGAGATAAAAGCAAAAGCTAATAACCCAGCTAGCATATTACTTTTAAATTTATATAAGCAATTAATTGGATTATCAATGTTAAGAGTGAAGATTTGCCATGATAATTGGCATATTAAAAATATTACAGCTGTCAAAGAGACGATATTTTGTTTTGATTCAGTCAGTATTACGGATATATATGTTAATAAGACAAAGAGAATATAAAAAAAGATAAGATAAAATTTTGGTCCTTTTTTTTCAATAAAAATGGACAGAGATTTGACGCCTATTTTTTTATCATCTTTTATATCCATAAAACCATAGATAGTATCGTACCCAGACGTCCAAAATATTGCTCCTATATATAATATAACCGACTGAGCAGTAATTTTTCCTGCGAGTTCCATGGAAGCTACTAGAATGCCAAAATTAAACGTAAAGCCTAAAAATATTTGCGGAAAGAAAGTAAAACGTTTCATTAAGGGATATAAAATAACTAGGGGGATAGATAAGAAAGTGAAGATTATAGTTTTTAGTGAAAATAATAGTAGTATGCTAAGGCCACATAAAGAAAACAATACGCATATTAATATTGCCTGTATGGGGCTAATTTTCCCAGAAGCTATAGGTCGCGTTTTAGTTCTTTCGACTTTAATATCGTAATTTTTATCTATTAAATCATTTATTATGCATCCACTAGATCGCATTAAGAAACTGCCAATAAAAAATGGAATTAGCAGTTTATAATCTAAAATTGAATTTGCATTAAGAGCGATCCCAAACGCGCATGGAAAGAATAACAGCATTACTCCTACAGGCTTATCGAATCTTATAAGATCTAAAACATCTCTATATTTCATTTTTATTGGTATCAAAATTTAAGAATAAGATAAAGCATAGGAGGGAAGCAAGTGTGCTAAAAAATATACTGCTAACAGCCATATGACTTTCTGTGTTTTCTAATATTATAAAGCATGAGCTTCCAGTCAAAGCGCAGGCATAGAAGCCTTTTTTAGAAATTATTTTATTAAGTAATATGCCAACAAGTGGTACTAAGGCTACAGGAGCCCAGAGCCCAGCTGAAAATATTATTAAATCTACAATATTCTTGAATTTTAATACTAATAGAATTGTCGAGCTTCCGATGAGAACTGCAAAAATTTTAGCCGCGATTAAAAGATTTTTTTGTGAGTTTGCTATATTTAATGGTTTTAAAACATCATTTACTACGCTGATCGCTGAAATGTTGATATCTGAATCTGCAGTAGAAGTTACTGCAGCAATTAAACCAATCATTATAAGTCCTTTTAATCCGATTGGTATTATTAAATCTACTAACGATGTTAAGCATAATTCGGTTGAAGAAGAAGGTATGAGATGTAATGCTAGCAGTCCATTAATACTTAAACATATTATAAATAAAGCATATATTGCGCTCTTATAATAAATTGCTTTTGTTATAGAAGATGAATTTGTTTTTATTAAGATACGCTGGATGAAGCTTGGATAAAAACCCATTACAGAAAAGCTTAAAACAGCATATATAGTATTAAAAGCTAATTCTGAACTACTTAATAAATTATACTTTTCCGAAGGAATAGAAGCAAAAAATTCTTTAAAACCAGCATGCTCTATTCCCCAGATTGTTAAAATTGGAATTGCAATAATCATTGCGAAAAACTGCAATGAGTTGTTAATTACTACAGCACGAAACCCACCTATAGTTGTGTATGTGATTACTATTATATAGCTTATTACCATAGCATATATATATTCTAACCCTAATAGGAAGCTGAATATTCTTCCGCTTACACTAATTTGAACAGCTAAATATCCTATTGAGATTAAAGTTGCTGCAACACCTATTATAATTTGTGCATATTTCCCATAATGCTGCAACACTATTTCTCCTATGCTACTTACTCCTTGATATTTTTCTATTTTAGGTACTAGATATTTTGCGATGAGTATGTCTATTGGAATAGTAAGTAATAAACCATAAGCGTATGATAAATCTTTGTTAAAAGCATGTTCCGTGATACCAAAGGTCGTTCCTCCGCCTACAGCTGAGGCGAATATTGTGGCTGTTAAAATAATTTTATTTTTGCTTAGATCATTACCAATATTGTTATAACCACTGAAATTAGAGGCATTATTTTTATTGTAAATTCCGACTAATAGAATTAAGGCTAGGTAAAAGCCGACTATAAATATATCAATCATAAATTTTTTTCTAAAAAAGTAGCTTTTAGTATATTAAGCAATATTAGCGACGGGATTACCATAATTATAGATAAAATAAAAAATAATGTCCAATTAGAGTGTGCAACAATTATTCCTGCTAGGCTTGGTAATATTGTCCTAGAAACCCCCATCATTGCGCTTAACAAGGCATATTGAGTTGCTCTATATTCTCCATTACACATTTTTGTTATGAGTGCTATGTAAGCTGCCATAGTCATTCCGCCTGTTATACTTTCTGCTAAAGTTGCAAAAATTAATATTTTTGTGCTATTGCCAAAATAGAGAATTAATATATAGCTTGCGTGAGATATGGTGTGTATTAATGCAAATCCTAAAAGACAGCCGAAAATTTTATATTTCGATAAAATACCATTAGCAATGAGGCCGCCAAATCCAGCGCCTATTATTCCACAAAATTTTCCAGCTATTGCTATTTCTGATTCGCTAAATCCTTGATCTATTAGAAATGGGTTGAGCATTACTGATATAAAATTATCCGCGATTCTGTATGAGGCGAGGAATAATAAAATTAATATAGTAGTACGCAAATTGCCGAAGGATCTAATAATTGCCATCCAATTAATATCATTAAGTCTCTGTTCTACCTTGGTAAGAACGTTATGATTAAGAATTTGATGTAGCTTTAGCTTATATAAAATTATAGGAAAGGTGAGATATATAGCCGCAAAAATAAGATAGATTTTATTCCATGATAAATACTCGGATGCGAATATCGCAAATGACCCAGATAATACCATTCCTGACCTATATCCAAAAATATAAATACCAGAATTTTCTTGCGCATGGTTCTTCTCGTTTAATTCGCTCCTCAGAGCGTTGAGTATTAAATCTTGGGAGGCATTTATAAAAGATAGGAAAAAGGCGAAAATTGCTATTATTTTGGGAGAGGTGGATGGATTATATCTACTCATTAATATTAAAGTGATTATGCCCAAGAAATGCAAAAGAAAAAGCCATTCTATTCTATAATATAGATTGTTTTTAAAGAGGTTGAGTTTAAATCTATCAAAGATTGGCGCCCAAAGGAAATTGGCTGCATATGGAAGCGAAACTAACGAAAATAAGCTTATAGTTTCAAGACTACACCCATCTTTTGCTACCCAGAAATTAAGAGTATTACCGGTGATTAAAAGCAGAAAACCACTTATAAAGCCAAAAAACCAAACAACTATATTAGAATACATTGACTAGTATTATTTAAAAATGAGGCCAATGGTAGTGCAAAGCTTAGCCATAGTCATTAAAAATCTTATTTTATATAGCTAAGAATAAATTTGCTCATGACTTATTTTATTCTAACAGCATTTGGGAAGCTTTTTTAGAAGCTCTTGATTTTGGTAAAATTAGATTGCTTGGGTTGTTTTTTATAAAATTACTCACATGGTCTGTTATTGCGCTTTCCAAATCTTCCATTTTTGTTCTAAAAAAGTGATCTGCTCCATTAATTGATTTATAATCTACCTTGATATGTTTTTGCTTAGATAATTTATCAGCAAGGCTAACAACTGAAGCTTCGTCTACTATACTATCTTGGTTGCCTTGAACGATAAGGCCTGGAATAGGGCAAGGAGATAGGAAAGAAAAGTCAAATTTATTAACTGGTGGAGACACTGCGATAAAGTTATTAATTTCTGGGCGCCTCATTATTAATTGCATTGCTATCCATGATCCAAATGAAAAACCAGCAATCCAATATTGCGAAGCAAGAGGATTCTGAAGTTGTAGCCAGTCTAGTGCAGTTGCTGCATCAGTAAGCTCACCAATGCCCCCATCAAATTCTCCTTGAGATTTTCCTACTCCGCGGAAATTAATTCTTAAAACAGACATTTCACATTGAACGAAAGATTTATATATGGAATATACTATTTTGTTATTCATGCTTCCGCCATACAATGGATGAGGATGAAGGACTAAAGCTACTGGTGCTTTATCATTCTGTGCTTGATAATATTTACCTTCTATTCTCCCAGCTGGGCCATTAAAAAAAACATCTGCCATATTGACAATTCCTGACTAAAATACTAAGTTATATAATTAACGATGCTGGAATTGTAACATAATATACTTTTCTAATCAACAAATGCGTTCCTTGGTATCGAAGAGGAAATATGATGCTAACCACAAAAGGAAGATATGCAGTAATGGCAATTGTTGATATTGCTATGCATTATGATGGAAACCCTGTCAATCTTTCTGATATAGCAAAGCGGCAAAATATTGCGCTGAATTATTTAGAGCAAATTTTTCTAAAACTTAAAAAAACTGGCATTGTATCTTCAACACGTGGGCCTGGAGGAGGGTATGCTCTCTTGGATGATCCACGAAATATTAAAATCAGTTCTATAATTGATGCGGTTGAAGAAGGTATTAAAATAACAAGATGCGGTGCTGATAAGGATAGCTGTATTGCTGAGAAAGCTAAATGCAAGACGCATGATTTGTGGCAAGGTCTTGGTAACAATATAAGATTTTATTTAGAGAATATATCAATTTTCGATGTATTAGAGGGCAGGCTGTGATATATCTTGATCATAATGCTACGACATATATGCACGCAGAAGTCAGAGAAATCTTAGCAGCTGAAGATTTATTGCCAAAAAACCCATCTTCTATCCATTTTGCTGGAAGGAATGCGAGGAAATTGCTAGAAGAAGCTAGAGAAAGGCTTGCTAATATTTTGTCTATTAAGCTTGGTAGAGGTGGATATAAAATAATATTTACTTCAGGAGGAACAGAATCAAATAATTTAGTAATAAATAGTTTTTCTGAAGGAGTGGTTTTATATTCTTCTACTGAGCATCCTTCCCTTAGAGATGCCGCTTCTGCTCTAAAAAACAGCAAAGAATTAATTGTCGATCAAGAAGGGAATGTAGACTTAGATTTTTTGCAGAGTGAGCTAAACAAAGTAAAAAATGATGGAAGCCTCCTTGTCTCGGTGATGGCCGCTAATAATGAAACGGGAGTTGTTGGAAATGTTCAAGAGCTTGCGGGATTAGCAAGGAAAAATGGGGCATTTTTTCACACAGATGCAGTTCAAGCATTCGGTAAAATAAACATGAATATCAGCTATTTAGGAGTTGATTTTGTAACTATTAGTTCGCATAAAATTGGCGGCCCCGTTGGAATTGGAGCACTTGTGGCGCGAGATGAGGCGAGAATAACCCCGCTATTTATAGGAGGGGGGCAAGAAAGAGGTGAGAGGTCTGGAACAGAAAATGTGCTAGGAGCCTTGTGTTTTGCAAAAGCTGCGGAAATTGCTGCCAAAAATATTGAAAAATATGCGAAGCATACATATTCCCTAAGATCTTACATAGAAAACGAGATAAATAAGACAGGATATGGTGTTATAGTTGCAGAAAATACTGAAAGATTGCCAAACACTGTTTTAATAGCCTCTAAAATATTAGACTCTAATTTACAGTTGATCCAATTTGATACAGAGGATATTGCAGTTAGTAATGGTTCTGCTTGTTCTTCTGGAAAGGTAAAAAGTTCCCATATTCTTAAAGCAATGGGGTACGATTCAGAAATTTCTAATAAAGTAATTAGGGTTAGTCTCTCTCTAACAAATACAATGGAAGATGCAAAGCAATTTGTATCTACTTGGAAAAAGATACATAAAATTCAATAGGATACATAAAGAATATGAAAGATATTGCGATGCTAAAAAACAACATGATGGAAAAGGGAGTGAAATTTCCTATCTATCTTGATTATCAATCTACCACTCCAGTGGATCCTAGGGTCCTAGAAGTAATGCTACCATATTTTACAGAACATTTTGGAAACCCTCATTCTAGAAGCCATGTATATGGGTGGCAAGCTGAGGAAGCTGTAGAGCTTGCAAGAGAAAAGGTGGCAAAGCTTATAGGCGCTGAGGCAAAAGATATTATATTTACTTCTGGTGCTACGGAATCTAATAACCTTGGAATTAAAGGTGTTGCAAGATTTTATAAGGGAGATAAGAATCATGTTATAGTTGCAGAAACTGAGCATAAATGCGTTTTAGATGCTTGCAGGCATCTTCAGATGGAAGGTTTTAATATTACTTATCTTCCAGTAGAAAAAAATGGTCTAATTAATTTGGAAACTCTTGCTAAGGCTATTACAGAGCAAACTATTTTGGTATCTATTATGGCTGTGAATAATGAAATTGGTGTTATACAGCCGCTTAAACAAATAGGAGAGTTATGCAGAAGCAGAGGCGTGTTTTTCCATAGTGATATAGCTCAGGCTTTTGGAAAAATTGATATAGATGTCGATGAATGTAATATCGACCTTGCAAGTATATCGGGGCATAAAATATATGGACCAAAGGGTATCGGAGCTCTTTATGTTAGAAAAAGACCTAGAGTTAAACTAGAGCCAATTTTTAATGGGGGCGGGCAAGAGCGCGGAATGCGATCTGGTACTGTGCCAACAGCTTTAGTTGTTGGGCTTGGAGCAGCTGCTGATATTGCCCTAAATGAAATGAAAGAAGAATTTAAAAGAATCGAATCATTAAATAAATATTTTCTTACGAAGCTGAGTGAGCATGTGCCAGAAATTTATGTTAATGGAGATTTAGAGAAAAGATACCCTGGAAATTTAAATATAAGTTTTGCTTATGTTGAGGGGGAGTCTATGATTCTTGCTTTAAAAGATTTAGCTGTTTCTTCTGGGTCTGCTTGTACTTCATCGTCTTTAGAGCCTTCTTATGTGCTCAGAGCATTAGGGGTTTCAGAAGAGCTAGCTCATACATCAATCAGATTTGGAATTGGCAGATTTACTACTAAAGAAGAGATAGATTTTGCTGCGGAATTAATTGTTAATTCAGTTACAAAACTAAGAGAAATGAGCCCTCTTTGGGAGATGGTGCAGGAAGGGGTTGATTTATCAAAAATTGAATGGTCTGATCATTAAATATAAAAGGTGAATAAAAATGGCATATAGTAATAAAGTTATTGATCATTATGAGAATCCAAGAAATGTGGGCTCGCTTGATAAGGACAATAAAAATGTAGGTACTGGACTTGTTGGTGCTCCAGCATGCGGCGACGTAATGAAGCTTCAAATAATGGTGAGTGATGATGGGGTGATTCAAGAGGCAAAATTTAAAACTTTCGGTTGTGGTTCAGCTATTGCTTCTAGTTCTCTTGTTACCGAATGGGTTAAGGGTAAGACTTTAGAAGAAGCCTCAGAAATAAAAAATACAGTAATAGCGAAAGAGCTTTCTTTGCCCCCAGTGAAAATTCATTGTTCATTATTAGCTGAAGATGCAATAAAGGCTGCAATTAAAGATTATAAAGATAAGCAAAAAGATAAAAGTAATTAACTTTAAACTTATGAATAATAGAAGAAAAGCCCCAATTACTCTTACTGATAATGCGGTAGAAAGAATTAAAATTTTGCTTGCTCAAAGGAATAAGGAATCTTTTGGTATAAGAATAGGCGTGAAATCTGGTGGCTGCTCTGGTTTGACATATACAATTGAATATGCAGATAATCCACTGCCATTTGAAGAAATTATTGAAAAAGAGGATGTAAAGGTTTTGATCGATCCTAAAGCAATGATGTATTTGATAGGCTCGGAGATGGATTTTGTGGAAGAGCAATTTAAATCCGGATTTACATTTAAAAACCCTAATGAAAAGGCAAAATGTGGGTGCGGAGCATCATTTGCAATATAGAAATTTATGAACTATTTCGAGCTTTACAATATTAATAATTCTTTTGATGTTAATAAGGATCTCATAGAAGATAGATATATCGAGCTACAAAGAAGCTATCAACCTGATAGAGCATCAGATGAACAGGAGCGTATGAGTTTTATAAAAATTCTAGCTGATGTTAATAATGGCTATAAAACATTAAAGGATGATTATTTAAGAGCAGTATATTTACTAAAATTGCAAAAAATTGACCTTTCAAATGATCATGATCTTAGAAATAAAATGCCATTTGAGATTTTGAGCGATATTTTATTAAAACGAGAAGAAGCTGAAAAATTGCGCGGTATTGAAGAATTAGAGTTGGCTAAGACTCATGCTACTTCTGAGCGCAATGAAATTTTGCGGAAAATTGGTGAGAGCTTGAAGAGTGGAGAGAATGAAGGTGCAATAATAAAGATTATGCACCTTAAATATCAGGATAATCTTATTAATATAATAGATAAAAAAATAGAAGAATGCTTTTAAATATAACAGAGCCTCAAAACTCCAAGAATGAGAGCGAGATAGAAAGAATAGTTGGAATTGATTTTGGGACTACAAATTCTCTGATTGCTTATTGTGATTACAATGGAATTACAATTATTCCTGATGAATCTGGCAATGAATTAATAAAATCTTTTATTATAGTGGATGATGTTTCGATCCCATCTATTAAAAGAATTTTAGGCAAAAACATTGAAGAAATTAAAGCGGCTGATTTTATTCCAGAATCTCTTAGAGAGGTTTGTAATTTAAACTCTGAAGGCAACGTAGCGTTAAGGATAAAAGATCAATTGATTCTTCCCATAGAAATAGCATCTCAGATATTTAAAAAATTAAAGAATAATGCAAAAAGCTTTTTTAATGAAGATGTAAAAAAAGCTGTTATTACAGTCCCAGCTTATTTTGATGATACAGCAAAAACAATGGTAAAAGACTCTGCAAGACTCGCAGGTTTTGAAGTGGTGAGGATGCTTGCAGAACCTACAGCTGCTGCTTATTCTTATTCCTTAGATAAAAAATCTGAGGGTAATTACCTAGTTTATGACATAGGAGGCGGGACATTCGATATATCTGTTCTTGCTATGAGAATGGGTGCTTTTCAGGTTCTAGCAACAGGAGGAGACAATCATCTAGGCGGTGATGATCTTGATCAGGCAATATGTAAATATATTAAAGCAAAAGAAGGATTCGATATCTCTCTTGAAGAAGAAATAGATTTTTTATCATTTGGTAAAAAGTTAAAAGAGGAGATAACCAAAAACAAAGCTGCAGAAAATATCTGGAAAGGTAGAAAAATTTCTTTGAATCCTGAAGAGCTAAAAGAAATTGTACTGCCAATAATAGCGCCTACCATATCAATTGCAAAGAAAGCTATTAGGGATTCTAAAATAGATAAACTTCAAGGCATAATATTAGTTGGAGGATCCACAAAATTATGGGTTATCCAAGATCTTATTAGCTCAGAATTTTCAGAAATAAATATAATAAATAATATTGATCCGGATAAATCTGTTGTAATAGGAGCTGCTAAGCAAGCTTGGAATATCGCATCAAAAAGCGGCGATATACTGATAGATGTTGTGCCTTTATCTCTCGGGATAGAGTTGATGGGCGGCATAGTTGAGAGAATTATCCCAAGAAATACACCTATTCCCGCGAGCGTTACTAAAAAATATACTACTTATGTGGATAATCAAACAGGGTTTGATTTTCATATAGTGCAAGGCGATCGTGAATTTGCTGCAGATTGCCGGTCTCTGGCTCGTTTTTCGCTTAAATCGTTGCCTCCTATGATAGCTGGAAAAGCAATTGTAGAAGTTAGTTTTAATGTTGATCATGACGGCCTCCTCGCGGTTAACGCAACAGAAATTATCACAGGGAAAACTCAGGAAGTTTTTGTGCAGCCTAGTTATGGCCTATCACATGAGAAGATTAATGAGATGCTCCTCGATGCTATGGAAAATGTAGAAGATGACCATTTGGCTATGAAATATGCAGAGAAAGTTATAGAAATTGATGGAGTTATACTCAAAATTTCTAAGTTGTTAGAAGAAAATGCTGATTTGCTAGAAAAAAATGAGTATAACATTTTAAAAGAAGAAATTATAGACTTGCAAGAAACTACAAAATCCAATAACTATAAAATTCTTATGGATAAGTTTGATAAATTACAGCAAAAATTTGAATTTTTTGCTGAAAAAATTATGAGCAAAGAATTAACAAATTACCTGAGTGGAAAAAAAGCAAATGAATTTTTATAGATCATAGTATGACCAAAATTATATTTATTGTTGATAAAGATAAGGAAATTGAAATAGAAGCGCAGGACGGGCTCTCCGTTTTAGAGGTTGCCCATCAAAACGAAATCGATTTAGAAGGCGCTTGCGAAGGCTCTCTTGCTTGCTCCACTTGCCATGTTATTGTGGAAGATAAAAATTATTTCGATAAATTAACTCCAGCAGAAGAGGCAGAAGAAGATATGCTAGATCTAGCCTTCGGCCTGACTCCAACATCTAGATTAGGCTGCCAGCTTATAGTTTCTAAAGATTTAGATGGTATAAAATTACGTCTTCCTTCGGCTACTAGAAATTTATAAATAAAGTTCATCTATAAACTAATATTTATTATAGGGTGTATATAAAGTTGAACTCATTTTATCTCTATTTAAAAATATAAGAGAAAATAGTGAAGATGGGTTTTATAATACTTTTCAATCCAACCCATAAAAAGCTTATATCCTAAAACGGTGGTAGATGATAGTCATACCAAAGAAGATTGTTATGAAAGTGAGTCTAGAGCTTATAGTATTAGGGGGTCTAGAGAGAGTGCGGTTTTGTGTATTTAGTGGGAGAGTGGCTGAGATTCAGCCACTCTCTAGCTTGCTTTTTT
>CAMCRO010000026.1 GCA_945877265.1 Rickettsia typhi
CAAACGCGGCATATATTTTTGTACTTTAAAGGATAAGGATGGAGATAATGATAAGGCATCGCAATTAAATAGGAATGGAGTTTATAGATTAAATTTTGGAATCTCTAAACAAAGCTTTCTCAATTTATTTGACTCAATTCCAAAACGTCCGGCAAAAGGAAGTTGCATAAAAGGCGAATATCTATTTACAGAGCTTGATAAATTAACACCTCATCCAGTTTATGGATGGATGTCGTGGGTATCTATCCTAAGTCCATCTAATGAATCTTGGGACAAAATTGAAGAGCTTCTAAGTGAAAGCTATGTGTTAGTTTGCAAAAAATATAAGGCTAAAAAGTTTGAAAGTGGAGCGCAAAATGATGGGCGTGAATATAATTCAAACGTTGATTTTTATTTGAAATAATTAGCATTGAAGTTCGGAATAATTTCGGCATTATTAGGTTATGAAAATAATCCATATGATACTGAAAGATGACAAACGAGACCCTTCATAATAATGGCTTTTGGGTTATAAGGAATATGATAGATGATATACCGCCTAGCTATTAGTATGAGAGAAGAATAATGAATATTGAATTCACATTATCCCCTAAGACCTCAGATGTTGATTTTCTTACGCAAAAAATTAATGAAGAAACCCCTGAATTCGGAGGCGCTTATCCTTTTGCGTTTTACGTGCGTGATGATGATGGCAATATAATAGCTGGCTGCAACGGAAGCATAATTTTTGGCTGTATTTATACAGATCAATTATGGGTGGATCCGGATTATCGCGGCCAAGGGCTTGGGGTGAAATTGATGGATGCGGTTCATGAATATGGACGCAAATCAGAATGTACTATCGCAACCGTTAATACGATGAGTTTTCAAAATGCTCAAAATTTTTACGAAAAACTTGGATATGCTCTAGATTTTGAGAGACAGGGATATACTCAAAATTCCAGCTGCATTTTTTTGAAACGGAAATTGTAATGTTTAAAGCTACTTGGGAAAAAACAAGTGCCACACATGAATTACCACATGGGATGGTTGAAAAAATGCTCGGTCTTGCTTACCCGAACAAAAAACTTATATCTCATGAATTAATTGCAGGTGGTTGCGCAAATCTTAATATTAAATTTCTGCTGGAAGATGCAAAACAACCTTTAATTTTACGCATATATTTACGAGATAATGAAGCTGCCCTCAGAGAGCAAAAATTAGCGGAGTTATTAAAAGCTACTGTGCCCGTGCCGCTAACTCATTATATCGGCGAATTTGAGAAGTATCATTTTGCTATTACAGAATTTATGCCAGGCTTAACGCTGCGCGATCTTTTGCTTGGTGATGCTCCTTATAACCTCGGCGAAGTTATGTATGAGGTTGGTGTTATTCTTGCAAAAATAACTAAGCATGAATTTGACAAAAGTGGTTTTTTTGACAAGAATCTTAACATTACTGATAAATTAACTGATTGCTTTGCTTTAACATTTGCAAAAGAATGCTTACACAATCCGAATGTTTGCTCAATGTTGGATATAGCTACTATCTCAGAAATTACAGTATATTTTTCAAAATATACTAATTTGCTCTCAAACACTCATGAAAAAAGTCTTGTTCATGGAGATTTTGACCCTGCTAATATTCTAGTGGAGCAACAAAATGGCAAATGGAAAGTGAGCGCTGTTTTAGACTGGGAATTTGCTTTTTCAAATTCAGTATTACATGATGTAGCTAGCATGCTTAGATATGCCCACAAAATGCCACCAGAATTTCAAGATGCATTTCTAAAAGGATTGACAGATAGCGGGCTTATGTTACCTGAAAACTGGTATATTATAGTAACTTTGTTAAATTTATTGTCGCTACTTGATTGCCTAAAAAGATCAGATACCAAGAATCGCCCGAGTCAAAGCAAAGACATCCTGGAATTAATCGAGCATATTTTATTGGAGCTTAGAAATGCTTAAAAAAATACAAGTCGTCCCATATAACAGCAATTGGCCGAAGCTTTTTGAGGCTGAAAGTAAGCTTATTCAAGAAGATTTAGGAGATAATTGCATTGCGATCCATCATGTTGGCTCTACATCAATTCCAGAGCTTGCAGCCAAACCCAAGATAGATATTATTGCAGTCGTGCGTGATTTATTATTTGCAAAAAAGCAGTTAACCAGCTTAGGTCATATTTCACGCGGTGGCTTTAACCTTCCCTTGCGTAAAACCTTCGATCTTAAAAATAAAAAAGCTGATTTTAATCTTCATGTTTTTGAAGAAAATGACCCTGAAATTGAGCTTAATATATTATTTCGAAATTATTTAAGAGAGAATATTAGTGAGCGAGAAAAATATGCTATTTTAAAGTATAACTTAATTAAAGAAGAGTCTTCTCATGAAAAATTAGGGCCTATTTATACAGGCTATACACTCGGTAAGCATAATTTCATCCAAGATATATTGAATAAGGCTGGCTTTAATAAGCACCGCTTCGTTCTATGCACGCATTATTCAGAATGGGATGCAGCAAAGTATTTTCGCAATACATATTTCTTTGGCCCATATGGAATAAAAGACCCATATACCTGGACATTTGATCATGAAGACCACGCGCATCTTCTTTTATATCAAGGAACTGAAATTATCAGCTATTCACATATTCAGTTCTGGCAGGATCAAAGAGCTGCCATTAGGATTATTGCAATAGATGAAAAAGCAAGGGGTAAAAATTGTGGAAGCCTCTTTTTGGCTTTAATAGAAAAATGGCTAAAAATGCAAGATATCAAAAGCATTCACGCTGAATCTAGACAAAGTTCTTTAAGCTTCTATCTCAAAAATGGCTATAAAGAAATGCCATTTGATGATCCAGCAAACCGTGAATCTGACTTAAACGATATTGCAATTGGGAAAATGCTGAGATAAATTTGAAAGAAATAAGATATAAATTATCCTATTTCTTTCTTGAGTAAGCTCTATAGCTAAATAAAGATAGATTAGAACTGACAATCTATGTCTTGAGCCGCTACATCACCCATCACTTCAATTACATCTAACACTGTATATGCAGGATCTGCTGCTAGAATGCCTGCTGAAATAGGGGTGATGATAGGAAATGGCGCAGATACAGGACCGTATGAAGTAAAAGAAGCACCAGGAGTTGCTGTATAATATGCCTCAGCAAGAGCTTCATCAGTAAAAACTTGTGTCTCAGAAAATAATCCAAAAACTGTGAATTTAGCATTTTGTTCTGAATCAGCAGGAGATTGGTGTATAACCAGTCTCGGAGAGCCATCTGCATTAAAAGCATCCTCAGGATGAGCAGCACAAAGGAATGCTCCCTTAAATGTTGCCCCATCTTTAGTGAAAGTTACTGTTGAGCCTGCTGGCGCGTGAGCAATAGAAGCAACATCAAAATCAGCATGGTGTGCTTTTTCTACTAAAATCTTAAATTCTGCGGGAGAAAGGTTTAAATCTCTACTCATAAATTATACCTAATATTTATTTCTGCCCATCTTATAATATATTTTAACTTTTTAGCAAGGGTTTTGAATAAAAATTTATTAATATTAGTAGTTTAGTTATAATATCAGCCTTTTCATTTAAAAATGCAGTAAAGCTTTATATGGTTGAATTTGTGTTAACACTTCATCTATTGTTTTAAAAAATTTTATGCTTGCAGCGCTTCCTGCTTCTTTTATAAGGCTAGATTGCTTAGGATATAACACCTTCTCACACCCATCCTTTTTTCTTCTAACTTACTAAATTGCATGTCATTTATTATTGTAAGCTAACCAAAATACCAAGAATGTTTTTATATTGAATCCATAACTTATAAGCACAGATTATAAAGACAATATTTGTCAAATATAATTAAATTGACAGGCCCATTCAAACCCAGTTAATAAAGCACTAGGCTCTGATTAGGTTAAGATAAAAAAAGCAAGATAAGAAATTTTATATCAAAATAATCAACTCATATTTCTAGCTTTACAAAGCAAAAATAAGCCTAAGAATCCAAATCTACAAAAACCTCTAAATCGCCTGTTAGTTCAGTAACATCTAGCACAGTATATCTTGGGTCTTTTAAAAGCAATTCCTCTCGGATAATCAGGCTGTCTTTAGCAAAAAAGTCTGAGATTGTAAATTTAGCATTTGCTTCTGAGCCATCAATAGATTGGCGTAAAATGCTTTTCACACTTTCATCTGATTTAGAAAGCAGATTCCTAGGAAGTGCACAAAGAAATTTGCCTTTGAAAGCTGCACCAGCTTTCTTAAACATCACTTCTGCATCAACTATCACATCAAATTTTTCAGCAAAAACCCCCTTATAAAACACTGGATTATTGCTTGCACCTGCGATTAAACGCTCAAATTCGGCTGAAGAAAGCTCTAGATCTCTACTCATATAATTATCACTCTTTTAATTGCTAATATTTTATCTCGAATTTTAAGCCCAGCACAAAAAGCTGTAAATACAATTTCCATATATTAAATAAACAAACCACCCAATCCAAAGTAATTGGATATAATAGCTTTTATGATGTTTGGAAATGTTTAGACACCGCAAGTCGCTATCTTTATTTTAGCAAAATAGTAGCTAAATGATTTAATAAAGACTTGTATATTAAATTTAATTAATATAAAATAACAATCAAAATTAATAGAGGATTTTGTGTCAAAACATTTTTACTTAAGTACAAGCAGAGGATATCCTTCTGAGCTCAACGAACGCGCAGATAAAGTCGCAGATATCATAATTAATCATAAAGCAAACTTGCTTAATACTAATACATTAGGAAAATATATAGGGATATTATTTGATAGCTATACTGATAGTCTAAAAATATTATTAACTAGTCACAAAGACTATTTATTAGGGCTAGGCCTTGCTCTCTATAAAGATGGCGAGGAAGGTAACGATCTGTGTATCGGGCAAAATTTATTTGAATCTGCTATAAGAGAGGGGCTATGTCCTGGCATAGATGCTGAAATTTGGCATGAACTAGAAGCTTTAGGTGACTCAATTTATTGAGAATAAAATTCTATAAATTTTTATAGATCACTTTATGCATAATATAACTATTCGCAAAGCAACAAATCAAGATTCAAGGAATATATTAGATTTGCTTACAAAGATTTGGAAAAATGAATATTTATATTATGCCACAAAAAGAGATTTTCCAGACATAGAATTTATAGAAGATAATTACCATAAAAAAGGCGGCAATTTTCTAGTTGCATGCTTTGAAGATAAAATTATAGGCACTATAGCCTGCTCTCCTCTAACCACAAAAAGCTATGCGCTCCGAAGAGTATTTATAAATTCTATTTTTAGATGCCAAGGTATCGCTCAAAGCATGATGAATAAGTTACTAGGAAATTTTCAGTCTGGTACAGAATTTTATCTAAGTTCGAAAGAAGAACTAGGAATAGCTGCTAAAAAATTCTATATTAAAAATGGTTTCCAAATCATAGAAAAAGATGAATTACCTAAAGATTTTCCTCTTTATGAAAGTGATGATTTATTTATGAAGAAAATTATATGATGTTCTTTGTTAATAGCGAAGCAAAGGCTAATAAAAAACTTAAAAATTGCGATGTAAAAAAGAGTGAATATATATGTTTGTCTTAATACATACAATATCTTCAATTTTCGCTCTTTTAATTGGAACATGGAGCATATTTCAAACTAAAGGAACAAAACTACATAAATTGCTTGGGTGGATATTTGTTTCCTCAATGCTGTTATCAGCTTGTTCTTCTTTTTTGATATATAATAAAAGACTTTCAATAATTCACATACTTTCTTTCTGTGTATTATTCTGGCTATTTAAAGCAGTACATGCTGTAAGGTTAAAGCCAAAAAACTGGGTCTATATCCACGCTTCTTCAATCGGCGCAGCTTATATAGCGACTATAATAGCAGGTAGTGGAGTGTTAGTTAGAAAAATTTTGCTCCCCGGCAATAATAATGCGGGCTATCTAGCTTCTATTTTTACAGCCGTTCTTTCTGTATATATCTTAGATAAATTAACAAAAAAATTGAGTTACAAAACTCATGAATGATAATAAAAACTCGGTTTTTAAAACATATGAAAAAATAGCTAATTGGTTCGATGAGCATCGCAGCAGAGAGTTATTTGAAAAAACTTGGCTTGACAAAGCAATATCTCTTATTCCTCCAACTGCTCATATCCTAGACTTAGGTTGCGGTATGGGGGAGCCTATAATACCTTATTTTTTAGAAAAAAATTTCTCTATAACCGCCTTAGATGGCAGCAGCAAACTAATTGATATTGCAAAATCTAGATATCCTGAAGTTGAGTTTATTCTAGGCGATATGCGTAAGCTGAAAATTAATCAAAAATTTGATATGCTTCTCGCATGGCATAGCCTCTTTCATTTAACTCAAGAAGACCAAAAAGCAATTTTTCCTCTTCTTGCCTCTCATTTAAAGCCTCGTGGGATTTTACTATTCACCTCAGGCGAGGAAGAAGGAGAAATATGGAGCAATAATGGAGGTGAGATTCTCTATCATGCCTCTCTTTCTCCAGATGAATATAAAAATATATTAAAGCAATGTGGCTTTTCTCTAATTGAATATAAAATATCAGATCCGGCCTGCGGCAATGCAACTATTTGGCTTGCTAAATTAGAGAGTTAATATGAATTTCCCTTATAAACTCATAGATCTCACTCACACTTTACATCAAAATATACCAACATGGGAAGGAGCGTGCGGTTTTAAACATAATCTCTGCAGTGATTATTCTGAATGCGAGGGTGAATTTAAATTCCGAACTCATAAGATTCAAATGAACGAAGGAATAGGTACGCATATAGACTCGCCAAGCCACTCCATAGAGGGCGGCAAATTTATTCACGAGCTCGATATTAATGAATTATGCATGCTTTGCTATGTAATAGATATATCAGGCAAAGCTCATGAAAGTTACATCATGCAAAGAGAAGATATTATAAATTTTGAGAAAACTCACGGGGAAATTATGCCAGGTTCTTGTGTTTTAGTTAAAACTGGCTGGGAAAAATTCTGGAATGATTCAGCAAAATATCATAACAATTATATTTTTCCTTCAATTTCTTTATCAGCTGCAGAATTATTCTTATCCAAAGGAGTTGAAGCACTTGGTATAGATACTCTTTCCCCAGATAGGCCAGATCAGGGCTTCCCTGTACATCAACTATTTTTAGGCAGAGGCAAGATATTAATAGAGAATGTAGCAAATTTAGACAAAATGCCTAAGGCGGGAGCTTATATTATGATTCTTCCGTTGAAAATACAAAATGGCACAGAAGCGCCTATAAGGTTGGTTGGTCTTATATAGTAAAAAACAAACCGTCATGCTGGACTTGATTCAGCATCTCATCAAACATAGCAAGATTACGGGTCCAGCTATGCATAACAATTCTTTTCATCATTGAAAGCTTTTGCGAAGCAATCCATAAAACAAACCATGATATCAGGCTTCTGCTAGAATCGATCAAAAATCCTATTTCCTTCTTATCGTTATGTTTTTATTTGTTATAATAGCCATCATAAAACGCAAAAAATAAAAAAATGACAATAATAACCTATGAAGAATTTGAAAAAGTGAGGCTCCTATCTGGCACCATAATTCGCGCAGAGGAATTCGCAAGAGCGAAAAAGCCAGCCTATAAAATCTGGGCAGATTTTGGTTCAAAAGTAGGAATCAAGCAAACTTCAGCGCAAGTTACAAAATATTACACCCCAGAATCTTTAATAGGCAAACAAATTGTCGGCTGCATTAATTTAGGAGAGAAAAATATTGCAGGCTTTCTCTCGGAATTTCTGCTTGTTGGGTTTGAAGATGGTGAGGGTGGAATTTCCCTAATAACAACAGACCCAAAAATCCCTAATGGTCAGAAATTATGTTAATTAATGAGATTAGAAAATTTTGGGCAAATCATTAATTTCTAATTTTTCTGCGAAAATGAAGCAAAACAAATAACAAGGCTCCAATGCATGCGCAAATTGGAATGATACTTAAAGAATATTTATATGCTTCTAAATCGTAAACTCTATACCCATCTATAGCCATTTCTCCACGCCAAAATTTATCCATGGCAATGCCGATAAAGCTGTGGTAGAAAGAGCCGCCCAGCATATTCATGCTATTTAGAAATGCGATGCATATTCCCATATTTTTCTCAGAAACGACCTTAGATCCTACTGCAAAAACTAAAACTTGATAGCAGCACATAACGCCCACTATAAAGAAAAAATATGGTAGCAGAGACTTGGTAATAACATCTGATAATAGCAAAATAAAAATGATAGACATAATAAAGCCAGCAAAACCTATAACTATTGCTTCCCCATATTTCTCGCTAAACCATGCAAGAATAGGCCCACCAACAAGCATCCCAACAAAAATCAGAGAAACAACTCCGGCTGCATCGCTTTTCACCATCTCATAGCAAGTCACTAAATATTGCACGCCCCAAACATCCGCAAAGCCTTCCAAAGCTCCAACTAAAAGTAAATTAGAAATAGCAACCACCCATATTAACTTCGATGATAAAACAGCTTTAAGCCTCCCTACTTCCAATTCTTCCTCGTGGCTTTCTTTATTGAGAGCCGGGCTTTTAAGAAACAGATAAGCTGCAACTCCAATAGATATTGAAACAACTCCAATACTAAATGCAACATTACTAGGAGAATGTTCTTCAACGAGTAGCCCAACAGGCTTTCCTCCATAAACAGCCCCCATTAATCCAAATGAAAAAGAGAATCCCACCATTCTTGTATAAGCTTTTTTATCAAACCACTCAGAGAGAACTTTGGAAATTCCAAGAAAGCCAACAGCAGAGCCCACTCCAATAAAAAACCTACTAACAAGAGCCACATAAAAATTATTAGTATAAGTAAATATAATCATCCCAAGCCCGCAAATAATTGCAAAAATTGAAACAATCTTGCGCGCGCCATATTTATCGAGCAATATCGCAACAGGAATTTGCATCCCTGCATATCCATAATAGTAAGAAGCAGCAAGTGCTCCAAACATAGTTGCATCTATATTAAATTGGGTAATAATTTGCTGCATCATAAGCCCAGGCCAAAGCCTTAAAATAAATTGATGAGCAAAAAATAAGAGTGGTATAGACCACATAAAAAAGGGCAAAAACTTATTATATGAATTCTTGGTCATAAAACCTCTGGAAACTATTAAATAAAACTAAAAATGAATAAATATGAAATGTATCGGCATCAGCCGATAATAATAAAATTAGAAGTAATAATGCTATGTCTATATTGATAAGCCATTATCAAAAAGCTCCGAATGTCTCTAAATTCTCAAAGAATTTTTACAATGGAATATAAGTTTAGTCAAATATTTTATTCTCAGAGTAATTGTCTTTGAATTTGGTTAGTGGTTTGTTCTGTGCTCAGTTATCTAGCTTCTATTGAACCAAGCCCAGCAGCGCCAACAGAAAAATTAGTTCATTTATTACAAATGAGAGCTGGTTGGAGAATTATATGAATTATTTAGGCCTTAAAATGGGCTCTGTCCTAGACATAACAGTGGGAGTTACATCAGATGATGGAGCTGCAAGAGTTGGAGTTTCAGGTGATGTCGCTCACCCCGAAGAATAGAATGGAATAAGAGCATTAGAAATATATGGTTATTTTTAATGCTCTTATTATCTCAAATCAGCCTTTTACTCGATTTGATTTTTCATAAAATGCAAAGCTAATAAAACCTATAATTCCGATAGCAAGTGTTGCTGGAATTACTGAAATTCCATAATTATAAGATCCAAATTTATTTATTATAAATCCTATTGCACTGTGGAATCCATAGCCAAAGCTCATAATTATCATATTAGCCACTGCATTTGTTAGCCCTGTTACTGAGTCTGGCACATAAGTTGAAACTTTGTATATTGCAACTATTTGATATGCGCTGCAGACACCAACTAGAATGAATCCGAGTGTTATAGAATTTACTGAAAGTATTCCAGCAACCAGAGCAACAAAAATACCAAGCATTATAATACCAGCACCGATGATTGAGCCAATATAACTCCCCGTTTTTTCAGCAATAAGCCCTAAGACGGGCGCTCCGAAACACATGCCTATGAAAATCATAGATGGCAGGTAGCTTGAGGTTGCTGTGTCAAACCCATAAGTTTGCTTCAAGAATTGAGCCCCCCAAATATCCGCAAAACCCTCAAGAGGTCCAACCATCAATCCGGCAAAGCAGCAAAGCATTATAACTTTACCATTTGTGAAAACAATTTTTAGACTTGATAAAATTGTATTGTGGTTCTCTGATCTTATTTCTGGAACCATAAAATATGTAATAAGCGCGAGTATTACACCAATAATGGCAAAAATCTCTACAACTAATTTATAACCAATTATACTAGACATATAGCTAACAGGCCCTCCACCATAAATAGCTCCAATAAGGCCTATTGATACAGAAATAGTAAGCATTCTAGTGAAATGTTGCTCGCTGAAGCTCATACGAATTATCTTAAATGTCCCAAGAATCGCAGCAGCTGAGCCCATTCCAATAATTGCTCTACCAATAACTGCATATATCCAATTATCAGAGAATAATATGGGTAATAATCCAATAACCGTAAGTAAAATAGATAGGCTCATAACCTTTCTAGGACCATATCTGTCGAGCGCAATACCCATAGGCAAGTGTATCAAAGAATAACCAATGTAATAGACGCCAGAAAATTGGCCAAAAATAGCAGAGTCAATATGAAATTGCTCCATAAGTTCAGGGAGCATAATGCTCGGAATCACTCTTATAATATATTGATATGCATAGAAAATAGATCCGATAATCCATATACTCCACGCGATAGCTCTTGATGTTGTCATAATAAACCTATTTCTAATTATATAAGTTCTCAAAATTGAGTTTCTCAGAATTATTACTGCGAGCTCTCATCTATACTGCTTGTCCTAGTTAGACTCTTAAATCGCTCATATAAATCTCAATTTTAGCGCTTGTTTGTTATACAAATTTTTTACTACTCATTATTTTATAAAAATAATTTGCGGCGCTTGATTTAAAAATAATATATGAAAATTGTGTGTAATATATGCTCCTCCCTTAGCGGAAGAGAATGCTATTTAGAAGAAAAATAATAAAAACTCTGGTAACGCAAATTGCCATTAAGTTAATTCTCAAAATTTGAAGTCTATTAATTTGAACTTGCGCATAATTTTTTCCATTACTAACCTTTGCAGGTTTAGCTATTTAGAAGTTATTTGCAATCCAACTTAATGGACAATTATATTATGTGTTTTTTACCATGATGATATGATATCATTTTGGAAGAGAATTGTCAATTTGTAAAGATTGAGTAATTTAATGTGAGCGAAGCAAATCACTATATTCTTTTCTTCGGCTAATAGGTGTTGTCATCCATATCTGAATGCCAAGGCTCTTTTTAGCATAGAATCTAAATTATTTGACTATATATTAAGAGATAAAAAAATTATGTAGAGAGCGAATCTGGAATTTCCTTTCCTATAAATTCGAATCTTTTTTGTAATTTTCCATCAATCTCTACATTTTCTAAAAACATTCCAAGAGGCCTAACCCAAATCTCGCCTGCTCCATAAAGCGCTCTATAAACCACCATATCTTCTAGAGTTTCAGAGTGTCTTGCACTATCAATTACATGATAAAACATATTTTTATAATGTTTATATAAACCTGGCTCTATTTTTTTGTTCATAATTAGCTTTCCTTGCAAAACTGGTGATAATTTTATCTTTTACGGCAAAATAATTTGTGATCAAAGGCTTTTGTTGTGATATATTCTTAACTTATAAAAGATTATCGAAAAAATTTATAACAAGGGAATATCATAATGATAAAAAAAACTATTTCTATCTTGTTTAGCTGCTTCTTAGCCATCTATTCTCCAACGATTTTTGCTAAAGAAAATAAATTATTTGAATATTGCACGCCGGAACATCAAAGGAGTGAAATACTAAATCTAAAACCTCACTCTTTTAAAGAAGATGGAAGGCCAAGAGCTACTGTTGGGGTTATTCTTTATAGTTATGACCGAAACGGAGAAGGATATATTCTACTAGCCAGAGAAAGAATAGATGATAAAGATCAGAAATCTGCAGGTAAATACTCAGAATTTGGAGGTAGTATAGAACTTAATAGTAAATTGGAATCTGAGACCTTTCTAGAAGCCAGCCTCAGAGAATTAAAAGAAGAAAGTGCAGGAACATATAAGCTAACTAAAAATGAATTCCTAAAAAATACTTTTAGCAGCTGCTATCAGAATACCAAAAAACGCGAAGTAGTAATTAGCATTGGTAATGCTCCTTTATATATTAGTAGCCATGACTTATCTAAAGCAAGAAATAACTCTAAAGAAGCAAATGCAAAAGATAAAGATGAATTTAGATGGCTAAGTATTAACGATCTCTTGAATATAAAGGATTTCATTGCAACAAAACACAAAATCAAAACTATAGATAATCTTAAAGAGGAAATTACTTTCCGTTCTTATTTTTTAGAATATTTGCAAGATCCAAATTTTCGTAAAATTCTCCAAGAATTAATTATGGTGAATCACTCAAAGCAGAAAGCTGCTTAAATATCAAATTGTTTGTGATACAGGATCAGATCTACTCACTGAGCAATGAATAATTTCCTATCTTGACAATATTTGTTTTTTTCCATAATATAAATATAGTTTTGAATAAAATTAAGAAATTTAAATATAAATAGAAATTCTAGTTATATAATCCGCCTTTAGGGTAACAACTATAGTAATTTAGGTTGAATTAGATACTAGGCGCGAGGAGCGTAGCCTATAACTAATAGCGACAAGCAACAACGTTGCTAATCCAAACTAAATTACTATAGATAAGAAAAATATTAGAAATAATCTAATACGTAGCAAAAAATTTTGCGAAGTTTTGTGAATCTTAGATCTTTAATTATTAAAAAGGAGAATTTATTATGTCGCGCACAATTAGTATAATAACTGGTGGAGCTATTTCTTTAGGCGGTCCTGGTATTACTGACCCAGAAGCCCCACAACTTCAAGCAATAAAAGATCAACTTCTCACTATCAAAACAATGCCTGATTTAAATGATCTGCTTACGAAATTCAAAGCTCTCTCTTCCTACAAACAAGCAGATTTCTTAAAAACATATATATTTACTCCAGGCATCTCTGGAGTATTTTTAGACAGATATCTAGCCTCAATTGACTTCGCGCAGTTCAGAGGGTTATTTGCCGCTCCATGGGAAGAATATAAAATGACAATAACATCTGGGAGGCGGAGCATAGGCGTAGGAGATCAAGGCATTAGCAAGGATCTTTATATTACTCTAAGAGATCACCCAGAATTAAAACTCACTTTTGATAAATTCACAAAAAAAATCAATGGATTGGATCCAACAGAATTTCTAGAATTAAGTAAAACCCTAGTTTCAAATGATCTTGGAGAAGAAGTGCCATTAGGTTGCCTCGTTGCTCTAATTGCCGAAGATCTTGAACCTTATATTGCAAAATTGCATGCAATGACTCCAGACGAACAAACCCGGTTTTTAGCACTTAGCACACCAGGATTTAGTATTTCTCAAATATTTAAGCTTCCTGATGATACAGCTCCAACCGCTGCTCGCGGGGGAGGAGGAGTTGGTGCTGCAGGAGGAGTTGGTGCTGCAGGAGGAGTTGGTGCTGCCCCAGAGCCAGATATCGGAGCTTTAAGTTTAACTGGAGAAGAAGGGGAAGGCCCAGCGTCAGAGGCATAGTAAATTAGAATCTGATCTGATTATATAACCATATTGGAAGCCTGGTAAGCGGCAGATTACTATCTTTTGATGCAGATAGTAATCTGCCGCTTACGCTAAAACTTATTAAACGGATTAGTAAAAAATTTTCACTATTATCAAATCTGCTTTTAAAAAATACTCAAAATTTTATCTTTCACTTTCTGGAAATCTGCAGTTTCTGGTGCGATTAATTCAAAATGCCCTCCATCTAAAATAATGATTTCAACATCATCTCCGAAAGAAGAAGCTTTTTTCTTATAATTTTCCATCATAGAAGCAGGTGCTGCTTCGTCATTTTTCCCAGTTATCAGAATTTGTTTAATTCCTAAAGGAAGCATTTCATCTGGCGAGCTTTGTAAGTATCTATCCTGATTTTCCGCGTCTTTTATCCCCAGCAATTTTTCGATGATCTTACAACCGCAGGCTTGCTCTTCTATTTTTAAGAAATCCCTCAATGAAGCTGGGCCTGAAAGATTTATCGCAGCAAGTAGTTTTAATGGGTTTTTCTGATATAATTGATCAGAAATTTTTAGTTTATTTCTAGCAGCTGCCCAAAGTGCTAAATGCCCACCAGCTGAATGGCCAAGCACAACAATTTTATTTAAATCTAAATTATATTGAGGGGCGAGTTTTCTTATAAGGTCTATCGCATTAGAAACATCATTAAATGTTCCAGGCCAGCCACCACCTTCTATGTCCACAGGCCTATATTCAATATTCCAAGTAGCTATACCAGATTTTGTCATGCTTTCTGCAAAAGGAGACATAAAATCAATATTTGCAAATTTAGAAAGCCAGCATCCTCCATGTATAATAATAAGAACAGGAATTGGGCCAGTCACTTGCGAATCCGGCAATCTTAAATCACCAAATTGATATTTATCTTTCCCATAAAAAATCCTGTTCTCAGCTTTATTATATCGAATGTTAAATATATCTTTTGCTGATAAGAGTTGCATTTCTTTAGCTGACGCTTTTGCTGAATTAAATAAAAGAAATAGAATAGTAATTTTGCAAAGATTACGCAACATGTCTATGGGATTTTTGAAAAATAATTATGCTTCGCATCAGATAGTAGCGCAAGAAATATCCCTCGCATATTCAACAGAAACTGAAAAACAGATAGAGAGGATGGTTATATATAAGATATGGGATGAATCACGACCCTCCATCAAAATAGCCAAAACTTCTTTTGTAATTACATTTTAATAAATTTTGGCAGCTTACAAACAACACAAAAAGATATAAGCTTTCCTTGTCAAAATATTTAATATAGCTGGAATAAGTTTTTATATCTATAAGGTGTGTTGATAAAATTTATAATCTATTGTTACTATGTTTTCTTGCAAGTCTTGCAGCTTTAACTTCATTATACAATTTTTCGTATTCTTCTTTAACCATCTTATCAAATATTTTTTTGATTCTAGGATCTCCTTTTTCAATCATCCTGACTACCTCAATTTTAGGAAGTTGTAATACTTTTGAGCCCCTATTTACGATAGCATCATAATCATCTTTTTCTGGCTGTATGGAATTAATAGATTCCATTTCTTCGAGAATTGCGATGTGCTCTTGTTGAGCTTCAACTTTCTTCTTCAAAATTTGTTTATGCTCGTAACTTTTTTTTACTTCTAAAGCTTTTGCTTTAGATTCTGGGTCAGCATCTAGCGCTCCAGAATCGTGCATTTTGATAATACCTTGAATGATTGTTTCTTGCTCATTCGTTCTTGAACTAAGATTTTTACTTGGATTAATATAATCCGCTGCCTCTATGTTATATACCTGTGTAAAGGATATTAAAAATAAGAAACCAGAGAAGAAATATAGTAATTTGCTTTGGACACGCATGGTAATAAGAATTAATTAATTGATCCTATAAATATATTTTATAAAAGTCTGCCTTACAAATAAATTATTGATAAATTTGCTTGTTCACCAGACGACTTTCCAATTAGGTAAATCCTGCTCAGAAAATATAGAATATGTTTGTACTTCAACAAGATTTCCTTCCTGGTTAACCCAGCCACCTTTTTGAGTATATTCCAGCTTGAATCCTAATTTTAATGGAATTTTTGAGGAGGCGATATTGTCCTCCGCACAATAAATTTCAACTTTTTTAGCTTTCAGAATTTCAAATGCAATTTTAGCCATTGCATGAGATGCTTCTGTCGCATAACCTTTGGATCTTTGAGTTTTGCGAATAAAATATGAAATTCCAAATTGAGGAATTTCCCATTTAGCCTGAACAGCAGGAAACGCGCATCTTCCAAGAACCTGGTCATTTTTTCGGTCGATGATTATATAACGAATTTGTTCGCGCAGAATAAACTCAGCCTGTTGTTTTCTACATTCTTCTTCTACCTGTTGAATAGTCGGGGGAATGGACTGCCAATTTAATTGCTTAATATAATCTTCATAGCCATCATTTATTGCTTGATGCACTCCCTCGCCAAAACCTGCCTTAGGCATTTCTAACCTAAGGTTTTCAGTTTCTATTATTTCAGGTAAATCTATTAAAATCTTACTAATAATCTTTTCGCTATTTTATCATTAGGGTAATTTTATTATAAAATCATAAAATTTAAAGCAAATTATTTTGCCAGGATCTTATTGCGGATAGGGTGGGATTGGCTGCGCCGCATCTCGGCTTGTTAGCCTCGCTGTCGAACTATGTTCTCATCCCGAGGCATATAATATTTTAAATAAATATTAGCCGCTCATGCTTTCGCATGGCTAATTTATTTAAAATGGCGGTAGGGTGACGTCCACATTATGGCTTATAAAGCTTATAGTGCTATGGTTTCACTTTTATGATTTTTACTAATACCCCCAATTGTACCCCCAAATGTTTTTTCTTATGGGGTGTTGAGCTATATTTTCTTTACATTGTAACAATGTGGTAAGTCTAACATGCTTAAATAATGAAACAATCAAAACGATACATTACAACAATTTTGAAAATAATTTGTTTTTATAGTTTAATTGCCGGAAGTGTCAAAATAGCCAAAACTGGTGGTAATAAATTACAATCAGCTTATATCTTGCTTTTTTAGAAGTAATAATGAAATAAAGTATATATAAAACTTATTTTATTTCATTACAGATATTTATATTGAAATAACGCAAGAAATAAGTTAATCTTATTTCAATTTACAGCGCAAAATGAAATAAGAAAGATAATGCGTAAAACTGGAACATATCAAAAAATAGGTGATTTAAATTACTTCACACCTTATCCTTTGCCGCCATCACATCCTCCACTTGAACTAAATTCTAAGATTATAACTTTGTATGGAGAGACCAGTTTTGCCTTGGGGCAACTCAAGGAAATGGAACAAAGATTACCTGATTCTAAAAGGTTTATCAAAGCCTATGTTATCAAAGAGGCTTTATTGTCATCCGCTATTGAAGGCATACATACGACGTTGATCGAAGTATTGACTCATACACATGACGAGCCAAAACAAAATAAAGATACACAGTTAGTAGTTAACTATATAAAAGCTTTAGATATAGCGCTTAACTTGATACAAGAAGAAGGAATAGCTCTCTCTTCTAGAGTTATTTTAGCGGCGCACGAAGCTTTATTGTCTATAAAAGGCGATAGAATGGCGACTCCGGGAGCATATCGCACGCTATC
>CAMCRO010000027.1 GCA_945877265.1 Rickettsia typhi
AAGTTGAATATTTGAGTCGCTAATTTTTGCGTCTTACCTTGCTCAATAAATTCTATTACCTTCTTACGTAGATCTATACTATATGCTTGCATTCTTTCTTCTAAATCTATCTCATACTATACGCTAACTCAACTTAATTCACTATATATGATGCCCTAGGGGATGCAACCAAAGCGCTGCTTCTAGCTTCCGCCAAAGGAGAGAATCCAAAACTACTAGAGGTATTGAAGCTTACGCCACAAGAAGATGCAGCTCCACCCTGTGAAGAAAAAGAAGATGATGCCATTGGCGCTGCAGCACAATATTGTGAAATCGGTACCAGACATGCAGGTCCAGCACCACTTCCACTTGCAGTTTGAGGCAAATCTCCGGTCCATATGACGCACCCACCAGGACCTTCTTCCCAAACTTGCCTATCTAAAGCTGGCAAAGAGGTTGCACTAGATTTCGCCCTTTCACTTGCCTCGAAGACAAAAGATAAATATTCTTTGCCTTGTGGCGAGAAATCTAAGCAAGAAGAATAAGAAGGTTTAAATGTATATGTGCCTATATGAGATCTGGTAATAATTTTCATAGCACTTAGCACCAGATCATCTGGCACGTCACTTCTTGTGATAAATCTTATTATATCATGCATATATGGAAGTGGTTCTAATAGGTCAAATACCATAGAACCAGAACCATTGAAAGGTATTTTATATGCATATTCATGATACTTATCCTTCTTTACATAGCCGGGAATTTTATCTCCTAAAGCGAGTAATTGATCTTCTAGCAGAACTCTTATCATATTTGGAACAAATGTAATATTATGAAACATACCTTTGCTCCCTGTTGCTATGATAGCCTCCTTAATATTATTGTCAGTTATTTCACCTGTCTGATCTCTTACTATTATAACTTTTTTACTCACCGTTAAACCCCTAATTAATTTTATGATTTTTATAACATATCATAAAATACATTTATTTTATCTATTTTTACTGCGAGGCTTTGAATTTGAAAGTGATAATATGATCTTAACTTAAGTTCTAAAAGTTCATATAGATAAATACCGCATTTATATTTTTTATTCTTCGGTAATTTTGCTAATTTAAATTTAGTTATACATCCATATATAAAAGTTTAAGTAGCTCGCAAATAGAATCCATAATAGATAAGGTATCATCAAAAGAGATACTGTTATTATATTGCGGTAAGATAATAGAATTATCATACCAACTAGAAAATCCATACAGATGAGCACGAGAAGAGAAATGCCGGTTAAGTGAAAATGGAAAAACAAGGGTGTCCAGCTCCAGTTTAAAATAAGTTGAATGACATATAATGTTTTAATAGCTCGTAAATATTGAAATGGTTGATGGTTCGAAACGAGCCAACCGCATGCACCAATCGCGCCATATAAAATGGTCCAAGCAATAGGAAATACATAATTTGGTGGCGTTAGAGGTGCACGTTTCAAGGTGCTATACCAAATGCTAATTTCTGGCTTAGTTAAAGAGCCGATTATAGATCCAATTGCTATAAGTGCTAGAATCCAGATCATTAAAGATATGTTGTTATTATTTGTTTTTTCCATTTATCACCTCACTAATAATTTTTTGCTGTATTAAGCTTTCTGGGCTTGATTTATCTTCTAATCTGCATAATTCAAAACTTGCTTTCCATAAAGCCCAGGCTTTTGCTCTGAGCCATGTGCCAGAGTCTAAATTCATTTCTTTAATGAAAATTTGGCGCGCAATTCCTTCGAAATAAGTGAAGGCTATTACAAGATCGCAAGCAGGATCGCCCTGAGCAGAGCAGCCAAAATCTATAATTGCTGAGAGTTTATGGGGACGATATCCATCTACTAGCATATTACCGATTGCGAAATCGCCATGGACCCATACTGGCTCTTTTTGCCATTTGGTGGCTGTGGCCTTTTCGAGCAGATCTATTGCTTCGTTATAAAAGGAGGGATCATATAATCCTGCAAGTTTTTTTATTTGCTCGCGAGCGGCTTTCTCATAAATGCTAATATGCTCGCCGCGCCAAAAATTATGAATTCCTGGTTTAGGCCCTTTAATTTCAGTAATATTGTGCAATTCTTTTAAAAAAACAGCTAAATCCACAGCTAAAATTTCTTTCTCCCGCTCTGTAAGAAGAAGCAAATTAATGCTTGTTCCAGCAAGCCATTTATAAATTGAAAAGTGATATGGAAAAGCTCTGCAAGGCTTTCCCATTTTAATTGGAGCGGGTATTGAAACGCTTAAATGCTGTGCAAGTTTTGGCAAAATTTCATGCTCTTTTTCCACTTGCTTCTCATAATCTATTGCTGCTGGCATGCGAATTAGCATATCTTCTCCTAACCTAAAAGTGCGGTTATCATGCCCTTGCTTTTCTAGGTGTGTTATTTCAAGATGAGCATATTCTGGAAACTGCTCTTCTATAAGAAGGCGGGCTAAGTTAGCTGTGATATTAAGAGAATTCATTAATTTTCTGCATCTATCTTGAAAAATTTATGTGTTTCGCTTCTCGGCAAAGCTTCAACTGAATGTCCATCGATGAAGGCCACAATCGCCCACCTTGAAAATGGCTGGTCAATTTTTGATTCATCTAACTGAATAACATCATGCCAGGCTGGGTTTAATCTTTCATCATCAACAATCTTCCTAAAATTACTCGAGACCATAAAAATAGCGCTATTTTCCTTATGCTCCATTGCCTCTAAATCTTCAGGCTTTGTGCCGATTCTGAGGCCCGGAGAGCTCTCTGCTATAGCAAGAGTAAATGAGCCTGCATCGAAATGAGGCTTTGCTAAATACTTGCCTGATTTCGGGTAGTTATATCTAAGAAATCTTAGCATAATATGCGGCGTATCATTTCCAAAAATTTTTAATAATGTGGTGGGATAGTCTTTTTCAAAAAACTCTAATATTTCTTTTGTGGATTTATATGCTTCTTGCCATATGAGAGATGCATATGTAAGAAAGTTTCTAACCACAGGATTTTCAGCAATAAAATCTTTATATTCCGCCTCTATTATTGGGTGATAATGAAAGAAATCTTTGCTATCGTTATAAATATCTTCTTCCGGATCTCTATGTTTTAAGCCAATATCACCTCTCCTATGATGCGGAGAAATTTTTAAATCAATATGAAATTTTATAGAATCCGGCAAATCTAAAAACTCAAAAAAAGAATTTATTGATTCATCTATCTGGCTTTTATTTACAGGGAAAGGGATTGTTATATAAGGCTTTTCGTATAAATTTTTAATATTATCTATCATTTATTTTCTACTTTATAAAATTAGAAATGTTGGCTTATTATATTTCCTTACTCTTTACATTATGGGATAGAATCTTTTTTAACAAAGCATTTATGGCTTAAGAAGGTTATATTTTATCTATAGGAATTTTGATATACTTAACATTGTTATCTTCTGATAATCCGAAAGTTCCAGCTCTTAAGTTAGCTTGTATTGAAGGCAAGAGAAGCTTTGGAACAGCTTTTCCTTCGTCTCGTTTATTTCGAATTTTTATAAATTCATCTTTTAAAATATTCTCGCGAATAAGTATATTTTTTTCTTTTTGTTCTTTTACTGTTGTAACATAAGTAATATCTCTTCCTTCTGGTGGATAATCATGGCACATGAAGATTCGTGTATCCTTAGGAAGGCTTAATATTTTTTTCACAGAATCATAGAGATTTGCCGCGCTTCCACCGGGAAAATCAGTGCGCGCAGTTCCTATATCAGGCATAAAAATAGTATCCCCTACAAAAATTGCATCTTCAACAAGGTAGCTTGAACATGCCGGTGTATGACCTGGGGTATGAAGAACTTTTATATCAACATTCCCAAGTTTAAAAACTTCACCATCTTCAAAAAGATGATCAAATTGAGAAGCATCAAGAGGTGTATCTTTTTCTGTATGGAAAATGGGCACCCATAATGCAAGGACTTCTTTGATTCTTGAACCAATCCCAATTTTGCCTCCCAATTTTTCTTTTAAATAGCGGGATGCTGTAATGTGATCTGCATGAATATGAGTATCTAAAATCCATTCAACAGATAATTTCTCCTCATTGATATAGGAAATAATTTGGTCTGCAGATTTAGTTTTAGTTCTACCGGAATATTGATCATAATCAAGCACAGAATCAATAATGGCGCACTTTTGCGTGCTCGGCTCGCTCACCACATGTGTAAAAGTTGCTGTATCCTGATCAAAAAAAGTTTTAATGTTAATTGCCATAAATGCCCACTGTTCTATAAAATAAATTCCTTTGTAAATATTGTTATTCCAACAACCCATATAAAATACCCAAAAGCTTTTTTTAAAGAGCTTCCCATAATAAACTTTGCAATATATATCCCGATAAGCATCCCCGAAAGAGCGGGAGGCAAATATTTTCCTAAATTAATCCAATCGGTGGTGATAAAATGATTTTTATCTGCAGCGAACCCTATAAATGAATTAACCGTAATAATAAAAAGCGAAGTAGGAACTGCTTCTTTCATCGTAAATCCCATGATAAGTACAAGTGTTGGAATAATAAGAAATCCTCCTCCAGCACCAAGAATACCAATAATAATTCCTAAGGCTAAGCCTATAAAAACAACTTTTATAATCTGATTTTTGTACGAATGATTCTCAGCATAAAGAGGTGGGTTTTTTATCATGAAGTAACCAGCAAACACCATAAAAATAAGGAGTAAGATTACAAGAGCCTTTGTAACTGGAAGAACTCCGAGGGTGTGAGGTAATGCTGGAATAATAAAATGGCGTGCTGCAAATACTCCTAAAACAGATGGTATCAAAAATAGTAGGGCTTTTTTAAAAAGAATATGATGGTGATAACGAATTGCAGCGACAAGGGCTGTGGATCCAACTACCACTAAAGAATAGCTCGTTGCAAGGAGTATAGGCGCTTTAAGCAAATAAACCAAAATTGGTATTGTTAGAATGGAGCCACCAGCACCCATAAGGCCTAAAGTAATCCCCATAGCAGCTAAAGCTAGGTAACCAAATAGCTCCATATTTACTTATTCCAAGGCATTTTCGCAAGCAGCCTTGCCATGCCGCACCATCCCGTTAGCCCTGCAAACATTAGCCCTGCGCCTATAAAACCTGGTAGTATATAGAATACAGAATTAATAAATGCACCAAGGATTGTTCCCGAAAATGCAATAAGCCCTACAGCAATTTGTGTTTGCCGATCAATAGGCAAAATATAAGAACCTGATTTTTTAACATTATAACCAGCTTGGCTCCATGCTATAATGCCACCTTCCAGCGAAGAGATATCTAATGAAGGATTTGCCGCCAAAAGTTTTGCGCAAGCGTCAGCACTTCTTTTACCAGACTTACAATGAATTACTATAGGTCTTTTGGTTGATGGTAATCTTTCAAAGCTAATTTCGCCGAGCGGTATAAGGCAAGCGCCATCAATACATTCACTGCTATGCTCAGCCGGTTCTCTCACGTCGACAAGGAGAACCTGATCTTTATCCAATCGTTTCTTTAATTCTGAAGCTGTAATGGTTTTCATAAATTTCTCGCTTTAAATTTACAATATATTTTTTAACTAACTATAATGCTAGATTTGCTTTGTGATTTTTTCATATATTGTATTTGTAGGATGTTAATTTGATATTATTTAGTAATCTATAATATAACAAAAAATTAGCTTGCAGTAATGCAATTATATATTTTTATGTTGCCAGATCGAATCATAGATTTAGCTTCTATAACCACGAGAGTTTTAATTATACTTTTAGAAAAATTAAAAGAAATGTTTGCCAATATGGTGCTCCTTAAGGATGCTGCTTTAATTCCGCATTATTATCATGAGGATTTTTTGCTTTATACAAATCGACAAGAGCAGAATTATGAGGAATTTTTAACATCTCATATAGAATATTATGCAAGCTCTAAGGAATATTCAATTGTTTATGATGATGAAAGTTTTTTAGAAAATCAGGATAAAGTGGCAGGTAGAGTTTGGATCACTGTGACTATCCCAAGGGAATGGAAGTTATTTTAATTGTGAAATATAAAGAAGGCAAAATATACAGGGTTTGGGAGCTGACATACCCTGATTGGTCGCAGCTGCCAGAATTTCGAGAGTGAATGAAAATACGGAGATTCTGAATCTCGTGAAACCTGCTGAGATGCTGCATTGAGTGCAGCATGACAAGAATTAGTGTGCCGAGATCCTGAAACAAGTTCAAAATGACTTTTACTGTCATGGCGGGCTTGACCCACCATCTCGTATAATTAGATGAGATGCTGAAAAAGCCTCAGCATGACAAAAGAAACTCGATTGCCACAATGCTTGTGCTCAAATTAAAATACTTTTTTACTAACTATTATTTTTTAGGATATTGCAGCTTTAAAAGTTTAGTGCTTATCATTACTTTATCCATAAAAGCAAGTAAGAGTGCTGAAACTATAAATACGATATGGATAATTGTCGCCCACATAATTTCGTTGTTTGAGACATCGCTTACATGCATAAATATCTTTAGAAGATATATGCTTGAAATAGCAACAACAGATGAAACAATCTTTAATTTTAATGCAAAAAAATCCACTGTTCCTTGCCATTCTGGCCTATCTTTATGATCCCCAATATCAAATTTTGAAACAAAATTTTCATAACCCGAAAAAATAACTATTAATATCAAATTTCCTCCAAGTGAGAGATCAATAAGAGATAAAACTCCTAATATTGCTTTATCTGGAGTGATTCCTTGAAGATTACTAAATAAATATATTAGTTCAGTAATAAAGCTATAGAGCATTATAACTAATGAACCAACTAACCCTATGTAAAATGGAGCCATCAACCATCTGCTTGCAAATAAACCATGTTCAATTATATGTTCAATTTTCTTCATCCAATTCTCACTTTATTGGGTTAGATATATTATGATTACTATTATAATATAGAGCAATTTTTGAGAGCACTAATATCAATTTTAGATTATCGAATTTTTAAATATAGTTTTAGTTGTTTTGTGATTTTATAGCACTTTGTTTCTCATGATCGATAAGCCATTTTTTGCGCATCATTCCTCCGCCATATCCCCCAAGCTCGCCATTACTATTAATGATTCGGTGGCATGGAACCACTATTGCTATTTGATTGAATCCATTGGCATTTGCAACAGCGCGGTAAGATCCTAGTCTGCCAATAGCCTCAGCTTGCTCTGCATAAGTGCGCGTTTGACCATAAGGAATCCGCATAAGTTCTTCCCAAACAAGCTTTTGAAAAGGGCTACCTAAAAGGTGGAGCGGCGTTTTAAATTTTGTGAGCGCCCCTTCAAAATAAGATTTAAGCTCGAGAGTAATTGATTTAATCGGATCTGTCATTCCTGGAATAATGGCTGCTGATATTTTGATTCTCAGCCTTTCAACCTCGCGTTCTAAGCCTCGCCTATCAACAAATTCTAAAAGATAAAGGCCTTCATCATCTGCAATTGCTATCATGGACCCAAGTTTTGTATCAAGCCAAGATGACTTCAAGACTTTATGATGCTGGTGAAATTTTGTTGGAGGTGCTCCCATTATCTTAGAAAAAGCATCCCTGAAACCACTACTGGATTCATAGCCGGTGTTAAGCTGTGCCTCAATCACCGATTCTCCTCTACGAATTTGTTTCATTGCAAGCCCTATTCGCCTTGCTCTTGCATATTCAACAAATGTCATTCCAAAACGTTTTTTGAATCCTCTGCGCACAGTTGATGCATCTACAAGTAACTCTTCAAAATCGCAGGTCTTCCATCTTTTTGAAGGATTTGCTTCAACTTTATCTACGAGAATGCGAACTAAATCTGAAGCTTCATTTGGAGGGCTGAGAGGACGACAACGCAGACATGGCCTAAATGATGCAAGCAAAGCTTCTCTAGCTGTTCTATAAAACTCACAATTTTCAAATTTTGGCTTTCTGGCCGGGCAAGACGTGCGGCAAAATACACCTGTAGTTTTAACTCCTACAAAGAATATACCGTCATATTGCCGATTTTTATCAATTAGAGCTTTATAGAATTCCTGTTTTTCTGCGTCTGTTATCATTAGTTCAATTTAGTATTTTTAAAATGATTATAATAACTTTCGAAAAACCCGCGACCGGAATTCGGGCATTGATTTTTATTTTTAATTATTTTTCAAATGGCCTGCCATCAAAAAATAACTCAATTTTGGAAATAAGTTGATTTGTAAATTCCATTAAAACTGCTGCTCTAAGCTTACCAATAGGTCCAGGAAATATGAAGTCATAGGTAAACATAATTTTGTTATTTTCTGAGAATTTGGACCTGATTTGAATATCTTGCAATATTTGTCCGAGGGCCTTTGCAGCTGAAACAACTTCATCTTTCCCGTGCATTTCTGAAAGTGGCCCAATGAAATGAACATTATATGCAAGATAGCTCGCCATCTTATCAAAGTCTTTTGCTAGCATGGCATTGTAATATTCTTCAGCAGATTTTAAGTTATTACTACTTTTAGAATTGGTTGTATTCATATCGAATTCCATTATATAGTCTTTTAGGTTGAATTAGCAGCGCTTGGCGTATCGCTTACCTAGTATAGTTCTAGGCTTCGCTTATCGCGCCTAGTATTTAATCTAAATTAAATGACTATAATATAAGGACACTGATATGTCAAACGATAAAGATCTTAAAGTTACTGGATTACTTGGGTATAAGCTTAAGCAAACGCAGCATGCCCTCCGGCTTCATATGGACGAAGCTTTAAGGGATCTAAATCTGACAACGCCACAATATGCTGTCCTTGCCCAGTTAGAACTAAGGCCAGGTATATCAAGTGCAGATCTAGCCCGCTCATCATTTATTACAGCACAAACAATGCATGGTATTGTTTCTAATTTAGAAAAACGCAATCTCGTGGAACGGAAGAAAGATCCTAATCATGGCAGAATTCTTACTATTTGCTTAACTAGCGAAGGTCTGAAAATTCTTCGGCAGGCTCATAAAATAATTAGTGAAGTTGAAGATATTATGGCCTCTACAATTTCTGAAAGTAAGATGTTACTTTTCGAGCAGACCCTCATAGAATGTTTTAATAACCTTAAGTCAAACAAGTGAAATTCCAATTATAGTCTTTTTCTTTGGATTAGGTGATGCTTCATTCGCCCTTTATCTATTACTTATAGGCTTTGGCCCGCTTCCCTATCACCTGCCAAATTATTTGACTATAAAATATCAACCAAATTTCATCTTGACTTATTAGTATTACTGTACTACTATGCTAGTACAGTAATTTAGTAAGAAGTAAATAATGAATAATCCAGCTGAACTTCAGAAACACATAAAAGACTTATGCAAAATTCTATTATTGCTTGAAACAGAAGAGGAGGCATTTAACTTTTTAAAAGATTTATGTACTCCTGCAGAACTTGCAGCTCTATCTGAAAGATGGCAGGTATGTATAGCTTTGCATGAAAATTTATCATATCGCGAAATTCATGCAAAAACCGGAATAAGTCTAACGACTATAGGGAGAGTGGCAAGATTTTTAAAAGACGAGCCCTATCAAGGCTATGCAGCTTTACTTCAAAAATTAAGTAATAAAAAAAGGAAATTAAAATGAAAAAAATATTCTCATTATTAATGATGCTGATTTTTGCAGGAAAAGTTTTTGCAATTCAAGATGTGAAGAAAGTATATATCAGCCAATTTGTAGAACATCCTGCTTTGGATATGACAGTAAAAGGTATTATTGATGGGCTAGAGCAAAATGGATATAAACGAGGAGTTAATTTAGAATTACGGCTGGAATCTGCGCAAGCTAATTCTGCACTAGCATCGCAAATCGCAGCAAAATTTGTTGGTCAAAATGCGGATATTGTGGTTGGAGTTGCAACAATTTCAGCGCAATCTTTTGCAAAATACGCAAAAGAAAACAAAGCAAAATTAGTATTTAGCACAGTGACTGATCCTCTTAAGGCTGGCCTTGTCCGCAGCCTAGAAGAGCCTGGTAACAATAGTTCTGGGGTATCTAATTTTGTTGAAATTGAAGCCCAGATTAAGCTATTTCAAGAGATTCAACCAGATTTAAAACGCCTTGGGTTTTTATATAATCCAAGCGAAGTAAATTCTCTGAGTTTGATAAAAAAATTAGAAGAAATATGCCCTAAATTTGGAATAACTTTGGTCCTACAATCTGCGAATAAAACTTCCGAAGTTAGCCAGGCTACCACTAAATTGGCTGCAAATGTTGATGCTATATTTATCAGCAATGATAGCACTGCTCTTTCAGCTTTGCAGGCAATTATAAATTGCGCAACTAAAGTAAAAGTACCCGTTTATGTCAGCGATACGGATGCTGTAGAGCTTGGTGCAATAGCCGCACTTGGTCCAAATCAATATAAGATTGGGTTACAAACTGCGCAAATTATCGTCCGCGGTTTAAAAGGGGAAGATCTAGGAAAGATTCCAGTAGAATTTCCAACTCAAACAGAGCTTTATCTTAACGAAGATGCAGCACAAAAAATTGGAATTCACTTTAAAGATGAGGTGAGAGGCAGAGCTGCTAAAATTATAACAATGAGCAAGTCATGACTTTGAATGAAATTATAATGAGCCTAGAGATTGGGCTTATTTATGGAATTGTTGCTCTTGGAATATATTTAACATTTCGAGTAATTGATTTTCCAGATTTAACCTGTGATGGTAGTTTTGTGTTAGGCTCAGCTATTTCTGGCACCTTTGTTAAAATGGGAATGAATCCCTGGTTATCGCTATTATCTGCTGCATTTGCAGGAAGTATGGCGGGAAGTTTAACGGGTATATTATATACTAAATTCAGAGTCACAAACTTGCTTGCCGGAATATTAGTTGGTTTTATGCTTTATTCTATAAATTTACGCGTCATGGGCGGAATTCCAAATATTAGCCTTCTTAATAATAATACTATATTAGGCCAGATGCCTATTCTGCAATTAATTATGGTTGGCCTTTGTGTTTGCGGAATTATATCATGTCTGCTTATAACAGATTTTGGCTTAAGTATGCGTACTATAGGGCAAAATAAAATGCTTGCTCAAAATAGTGGGATTAATGTTCCTAGTGTAACTATATTATGTCTTGCTATTAGCAATGCTCTTATTGCACTCGGAGGCGCGTTATTCAGCCAGCATCAGGGATTTGCAGATGTTGGAAGCGGCGCTGGTACTGTAATTATTGGCCTTGCATCTGTGATGATTGGTGAGAGAATATTGCCATATAAACAAATTTGGGTGCAAGTTATAAGCTGCCTAATAGGCTCTATTACATATAGATTATTTATAAGCCTTGCGCTACGTAGTGATTTTCTTGGGCTTGAAACTTCGGATTTAAATTTAATCACAGGGATATTAGTAATTGCGATTATGTATATGCCAAGGAGGCAAAAATGCTAAAACTTGAGAATATAGCAGTTACTTTGGGGCAAAATACCAAGCTTGAACGCAAGATATTAAACCAGTTAAATTTGAATGTAAAAGAAGGAGAGTTTGTTGTTGTTATTGGCGGCAATGGTGCGGGCAAATCAACTTTGTTTAATGTCATTTCTGGCTTTATCAGAGCAGATTCAGGTAAGATATCTATTGCAAATCAAGATATTACATCTACTTCCCAAATAAATAGAGCAAATCTTGTTTCAAAAGTTATGCAAGACCCAAAATTTGGAACGATAGAAAATATGACTATCCTCGAAAATATGGCTTTTGCATTAAAACGCGGGCAAAAAAGGGGGCTTCAACTATTCTCATCTAAAGAAAGAACAAGGCTATTTAAAGAAAAACTAGCTATGTTAAATATAGGCCTTGAAAATAGGTTAGATGATCTAGTTAGCAACTTATCTGGTGGGCAAAGACAAGCTCTTAGTATTATTATGGCTATGTTGCAGGAATATAAAATCTTGTTATTAGATGAGATAACAGCAGCGCTTGATCCTGCAACGAGTGAAGGTATAATGGAATTAACTAACCAGATTGTGCGAGAGCAAAATCTTACTTGTATTATGATAACTCATAATATGGAGCATGCTCTAAAATATGGCGATAGGCTAGTTCTTCTTAGAGATGGCGCTTTTATAAAAGAATATGACATAAAAGCTAGAGCTGAAATGACAGCAGCAGAACTTGCAGCTGAATTTACTCTATATAGTGATTTAAGTTGAATTAGATACTAGGCGCGGGGAGCGCAGCCTATAACTAATAGGTAAGCGACAAGCAACAACGTTGCTAATCCAAACTAAATTATTATAGTCATTTAATTATTCCCTAGCAACCAATTATAACACAACAAAACATATAAAAATATTCACCCAAATTGTGAATTTTACAGAACCAACTCGTCATGGACTTCCCCAGCAAGAGCTGCTACTCCATGATCTTGATACTGAGCAAAGCCTAGATCTCTAAATATTTCTTCTATTTCATGCTCCACTTGTCCATCAAAAACCATATATTTGACAACTGGAAAACGTTCAGCTAAGAGTGATATTACATCCCCATATTTAGCTCTAGAGCCACCTTTAGGCATAGATATAGAAAAGGCTAATATTGATTCCATGACTTCACCTACATCTTGAGAAATATCATCTGATTGAAATTCTTCAGCACAAGCATCTAGCAGCCTAGCAAGTATATCAACTCTTCCAATAGTTGCAGCGCTATGAAATGCTGATGAATGGCAGCCACCTAATAATGCTTTAGCACCATTATGAAGCAAAAAATTAACAATACCCATAATCTCTGGAAGCAATTCTCCATTTTGAATTAATGTCGATAAAATAGGCTCACCTAATTTATCAGCTGCATTAGGATTGAACCCATTATGAATCATCAAGTCCGCCAACTGAATATAATTATGTTCGACACAAAATTTTAGTGTTGCATGCTGCGCTTCCTCTCGAGTGTCGGTTAATTTTCTAAAATGATCCAAAAGAACATTTATCATTATGTCAATTTTATTGTTTGCAGCTAGTATGTCATGCAATGTACTAGTGCCACAAATATGACCAAAAATCTCAGTATCTCCCATAAACAAAACTTGTATTATTTTAGTTACAAGTTCTTCATCAGCTAAAGTACGCGCGCAATATTCAAGTAAAGGATCTATATTGGCATCCCATGCTGCATCTCTCTCGAGATACAATAACTTTAATGTTTTAATAACATTCTCATGATATTGTTTAAAATCACTATTTTTAAATCCAATACAATCTTTTTCGGCCTCATTACCATATGATATAATATGAGCTATTTCTATGGCATGAGATAAAACTACTTCAAAATTAATTGCTTCCATAGTTAAAATCTCATGAAGCAGATCAAAAGCACCTTTCGTGATGATTAAATCAATTACCGATTTCATATCTGGACATTCTCGAGGCCATGCAAGAGCCACTTCTTTCAAGCCGCCTGAGAAAGGATTCTTTGGCACAGAAAGATCAAAATCAGGAGCTTGTAAGAATTTACTCAGCATAACCGTATCAGCCTTATATAGGGACAGTAAATATCTATGATGAATGTATTGTTGTGTTAGAGTTGTACCTGATTGAGTTTTACAAATTTCTAATAATGTCTCACCAGTTTCAAATGGTTGAAAGATTAGACCTGGCTCTTTTTCAATCAAATCAGCAACATATTGGTCAAGTGCCAATTTGGCAGGAAATTGCTTCATTAAATAAACAGCTTTATTCCGTGTAACAGAAAGTTCTGCTGATAGTAGAGGATGGTGTTCTAATAAAGATGGCAACAGTTCTGGCTGCAATTTCAGGAAAATTGCTTTATGATCAATATTCCAGCCTTCTGCTTCTAATGTTGCGAGTAATTCGGGATGTTTGGCTCCTAGCTCAGGCCCAAATTTGTTTTTATCAACCGCAACACCAAATTTTTCTTCAAAAACTCGAATGGAATGAAGATTTCCACCTCTTATCAAGGCAGGAATCATATTATTTGGGTCTGGGTTTAATAAATTATTAAATAAACTTAAGTTTATAACTTCTCTAAACAAATTTGGATTCTGTAAAAGTGGAAGCACCTCCCCTGATGCTTCCAAAATATAAGTTATTCTATCTATATTAGATAAAAATTTGTTAGCCTGTACCTTATAAGTTTTATCAGTACTAGGCTTCAAATAATCGCGTAACTCATCTAGTGAAATATCGATTCGAATATTTGTAACATTGAAATTACTCCTGGATTCTTCTTTGCCTGCTATGATCAGTTTAACTTGAGAGAATATATCAATTCTAATACCTAAATCTTGAGGTATCAACAACTTTAACATCCGATGACTTCATAATAATTAATAGACATATTTTAATGTATTAATAATTAATGTCAATTAAAATTAATAATTTATATTGTTAAATTTTATACTTTGCATTCTACTTGTTTTCCTTGGATATAGGCAGATCGTAGACAGAATTACTTGAAGTCTCGAGATCATACACCCATTTTCACGCACTCTATAACGAATTTACACGCTCAATCAGGTGGACTTGCTTTCTTTTATGCAATATCTTATTATATTTTCTTAAAACTTATCAGTCGCTCTAGTAGTCAGGCGCTATACCTGAAAGAGCTACTTCATCATCGACTAACTCTGGCATATCAGCATAGGGGTCTGCTGCGGCTCCATCTCCTGCTAAGCTTGGGGTAGTAAGATTGTAATGTTCCCACACTCCAGTGTTTTCGAATAAACTTTTTAATTCTTGTATAAACTTCGGGTGAGGCTTATCGCCGTCATTACCATGAGGCCTATGAGCATTTACTGTACCAGCTTTGCACTGCACCATCCAACCCGATTTTGTAGATTTAATAGAAAATTCTTCACCCAAATCGCGTATTAATTTTTCTACTTCCTCGAAACTGATATTGCACTTCCCAAAATGAGATGTCATGAAATGATCGTGTTAATTTGCTTGTATCAATGCCTCTTGGAGCGCCGAAACCTCCAAAAACTGGCCCTGGTGGAGGAGTCTCGCTATCACTGCTATCACCCTCTTCTTCATCCTCTCCAAGAAATTCTTCCATTCTTTTTTCCAAAGATTCACCAGAAATAGTTCCAGTACCAAAGCGCCCACCCCAAACTGATGTCGCCACTGACATGCTGCGATAGGTTGCAGCGTCATCTACATAACTTCTTATTCCATCTAGGATTAAAGCCAAGTTTCCATTCCCCATTACCACCATCGGCGTCTCGTGATTTTCCCATATATCCCAGCACAAAATGTGCTTCAAAATGCGCGATCTCAGCGATTTGCTCAAGCTTCTCACGTAAGTCTCTAGCTTTTGAACATTGCCCCTCAAAGACTTGAGTAGCCACTCTAGTCAATTTGGTAGAAAAATTTGCAATCTTCTCATGAGATTTTGTAGCCTTATCATTTGAACTTGCTTCAACCTCTAGACAGAATAAATTTTCCCCTTTGCTCCGAAGTTTATATTTTGCATATTTGACTAGATTTTCGAACGTATATTTCATATCAAAAACTTCTTCATCAGGCGCAGGCGCTGCAGAACCAGATTTGCTAGCTTTATTCTCTTTGGGTATAAGACTGTGTGCAATAACACAGCCCCCAAGCCCTCTTATCTCAGCCATCTTTGAATTAAGTTCTTTGATTGATGTCAACAATTGCTTAATATTAATTTCAATACCCAAGCACCTCGCCGCATTAATCTCTTCTAATAAGCTCAAAATCTTCGATACTTCAGTAGAAATTTTTGTTTTCGTGATAGCTTGTCCGCTGCTCTTAAAATTCCCTATTTCCTTACTGATATTTACTAATGGAGACTGTGAATGCTTGGATGCTGGAGCTCCTTTAGCTTTCACAGCGGATTTTACATTTGTTCCACAATAGTCTTCAACTTTGCTCGAGAGTTGCTCAAACTCTTGGAAATGTTCCGAAAGCCTGTCTGCTCTCTCTCGAAGTTCAAAATTCTTTAGAATTTTAACAATATCTTTAGAGCTATTATATAAAATCTCACTAACGGAAATTTTGGGGTCTAATAACATATCTATCGAACCTCTAATTTCTTCTAGAGACTTTCCAATCATTTTACTAAGCTCACTTTCAGTCCTACTAATAGCTTCTATTAACCTTAATGTCTCCATAGGATCCTCTTCATCTAAAAGAGGGGCAGCTTCTCCTTCCTCGCTTAAACTATCAATAGCTTCTAGCCCTAGAACACGCCCTTGAGCTTCTTCGGATGGAGCCGTAGCGTCACTTCCTTCAGGTAAAAGAAACTCTCCAGCTGAAGCAGTATCAGCCTTAGCTTGTGCTTGATCAATAAGATCTTTCATTTTTTTCGCAGTCTGACCTGCATATTTATATCCATAGGTTGGACCATAATATAATTCTATATCAAGCAACTCTGAAAGCTCTTGAAGGGTACCATGATCTCTAACCCTTTGTGCTAACGAGTTCTTTAGAAAAAGATCTGTGATAATATCAGATCTAATAATATCCAAACAATTCTTTAACAAAATTGAATTGGTACCGGCAAGTTTATCTTGAGCTAATTTACCACTTATATAATCTTTAAACTCTTCTATTTTAGTTTTAGTATCTATGGAATTTTTGCCTTTTGCCTTTTTGACCACTGCTTTAGGAACTGTCTGATTTTGCAGTTCGCTTTTAACATACTCGAACTCTATCTTGCAGTTTTGAAGCATAAAATCAATTACTGATCTAGCTAGCACATCATTGCTCATAAAATAGTCGATAAAATATTGCTTCGTATCTACATATTTTAGAAGAAGTTTCGCTATCTCAGTTTGATCTTTGGATATAGCGAGCAGTAATGCCGTATTGCTGTACTTATTTGCATGATTTTTATCAGCACCTTTTGCTATAAGAAGGTCGACTATCTCAGTTTGACCACGGTAAGCAGCGAGCATTAATGCCGTATAGCCCTCGACATTCGCATGCTCTATAGCAGCACCTTTTGCTATAAGACTTTTAGCTATTTCAGTTTGATCTTTGGATATAGCGAGCATTAATGGCGTATAGCCTTCTTCATTTGCATGATTTTTATCAGCACCTTTTGCTATAAGAAGTTCAACTATTTCAGTTTGACCACGGTAAGCAGCGAGCGTTAATGCCGTATTGCCCTCGACATTTGCATGATCTATAGCAGCATCTTCTATAAGAAGTTCAACTATTTCAGTTTGATCTTTGGATATAGCGAGCATTAATGCCGTATTGCCCTCGGCATCTACACGATCTTTATCAGCATCTTTTTCTATAAGAAGTTTCGCTATCTCAGTTTGACCTGCCATAATAACGAGCAGTAATGGCGTATTGCCGTTCTGGGGATTTATACAATTTTTAAGAGCACCTTTTGCTATAAGAAGGTCGACTATCTCAGTTTTACCTTCGGATATAGCCAGCATAAATGGCGTAACGCCCTTGG
>CAMCRO010000028.1 GCA_945877265.1 Rickettsia typhi
AAGTTGAATATTTGAGTCGCTAATTTTTGCGTCTTACCTTGCTCAATAAATTCTATTACCTTCTTACGTAGATCTATACTATATGCTTGCATTCTTTCTTCTAAATCTATCTCATACTATACGCTAACTCAACTTAATTCACTATAAACCTAAATCGGAGAGATATTTTATGCAGAATTATATAATACCAAATACGGGCTTTGTCCGCCTTTCTACTATCTTAAAAATTATTCCTGTAAGTAAATCCACTTGGTGGCTAGGTGTCAAAACTGGTCGTTTTCCTAAACCTATAAAGCTTAGTTCTAATATTACAGCTTGGCGCGCTGAAGATATATCAGAACTAATTGAAGTAAGCGCTTCAGGTAATATTAAATCCAGAAAATATTAACATTATGAAATATATAAACATATTTAAAAAAGCAGCAGAGTGTGTCTCAGATGTGGAATATGAAGTAAAGCGCTTACTTCCCAATGGGAGACGCGAAGGTAACACATGGGTTGCACTTAATCCTACAAGAGTTGATAATAATTTAGGATCATTCAGAATTAATCTTCAAACAGCTAAGTGGCATGATTTTGCTACTGGTGATGGAGGAATGGATTTAGTAAGCCTGATCTCCTACTTAAAAAAAATAAATCAATATGAAGCTGCAATTGAAATCGTTAATAAAAAATCAAATATATTAACCTCCCCGCATAAGCTATCTGTCGTCAAATCTAAACCGAAGAAGTTATTTGTTGAGACTCTGATATCAAATATTTTAAGGCAATGCAAGGATCCTGGCAACACTGCTGTTGCTGATTATTTAAAATCTAGAGGCTATAACTCTACTATACCATCAAGCATTAGATATCATCCAAGACTTTGGCATGCTCCGACTAAAGCATTTTATCCTGCTATGGTATCTGTGATTTTACGTTGGTCAGATGGTGGAAGTATTGGTCTACACCGCACATATCTAATAGAAACAGAAAATAAAAAAATCTCCAAGGTAGATGTTATCCCTAACAAAATGATGATAGGGGATACTTCTGGTGGTGCTGTTATGCTTGCCCACCCAGAATCAGATAAACCTCTCATAATAACCGAAGGAATAGAGACTGCACTTAGTGTTTATGCAGCAACTGGTATTCCAACATGGGCAGCATTATCAACTTCTGGGATGATAAAAATTGCAGTACCACCTGTTAATATAACAAAACAAATTATAATTGCTGCTGATATGGATCCTTCAGGGATTCTAGCTGCCAAGCTTCTTTCGAGTAGGTTACTTAATGAAGGTTATAAAGTAAAAATAGCAGCGCCTTCAAAAGCAAATGCAGATTTCAATGATGTATTGTTAGAAGAAGATACAAAATGACGATGAGTGCTGTGAAAATTCTTATAGATCAAGCAGAAGTTGTAACCCATCATGAACCTGATTTATCAATCTTGGGAGAAGGGCGTAAGAAACCTGCAATTTTCCCTCTAGAAGTATTTGGTAACTACTTAAGGGCTTGGTTATCAAGTGCTGCTAATTTTGCTGGGGCTCCTGTTGATTATGTTGCCGGGAGTTTGCTTGCTGCAAGTAGTGCACTGATAGGAAATTCTCGCCGAATATCACCATGGGAAGGCTGGGATGAACCATCTGCACTTTGGATAGGATTAGTGGGTGATCCCTCTAGTAATAAAAGTCCTGCGATTGATCAGGTAATAAATATTATCCGAGAAATTGAAGATGAAATGGCGGCTAATTTTGCACATCAATATAGAGAGTGGGAGACAAAAAGAGAAGTTGCAATTTGTCTTTATGAACAATGGAAAAAAGATGTTGCTAAGGCAAAAAAAAATAGTATATCAGTACCAATAAAACCCGAAGCTGCAAATATTCCAGAAGAACTAACCAGACCTCGGATTCTATGTAGTGATACAAGTGTTGAAAAACTTGGCTTGTTGCTATCAACCTATGATAAAGGCTTATTATTCTATCGTGATGAGCTTACTGGCTGGTTTGGGAGTTTTGATAGATATAGTGGACAAGATGCCGATAGAGCTTTCTGGACTGAAAGTTATGGCGGCCGTTCTTATGTAATTGACCGAATAAAACATCAAAAGCCAATTCGTATTAAGAATTTACTAGTGAGCGTTATGGGGAGTATACAACCTGATAAATTAGCTAAACTCATAAAAGGTGCTGATGATGGTTTTACTGCCCGTTTTTTATGGTTATGGGCAGATCCTATAGCACCATTTAGACCAAATCAGATAGTTGATAATTCTATAGCAAAAGTACTGCATAAACTTTCAGAGTTGAAACTTGATAATAATAAAAATGGAGTACCTAGAATATTGAAATTATCAGAAGAGTTAGCAATCTTATTTCATGAATGGCGTAAAGAGCACTACAATAAGGAGCAACATACTTATGGTCTACTTAAATCTTCCTATGGTAAAGCGCCAGGTCATCTATTAAGACTCGCAATAACTCTTGAGCTTTTATGGTGGGCAGTAGAAAAAGAAGCTCCTGAGCCAACAACTATAAGTGCGAAAGCCATTACCGCTGCCTCATGCCTTATTGATAGTTATTTTAAACCTATGGCAGAACGTGTGTTTGGAGACATAAGCATAACTGAAGAAGAGCGGTTAGCATCAACCCTTGCCAGATACATATTAAAAACAAAGCCTGAGATGATAAATTTGCGTAATATTCGTAGAGAAGCCCATCTACCAGGACTAAGCAAGGCAGATAAGATGCAAATAGCTGCAAACTACCTTGCTGAATCAAACTGGTTATTTGAGCACTCAAGAGAAGTAAGCATAGGTCGCCCACGAGGAGATTATATTGTAAATCCTAGGATATGGGAAACAGCCCGGCAAATGATGAAGCACATGTATTGATTATAGCAGAAAGTTAAGTCGCACCCTCGATGTTTCTTATAAAAAAATGTGGTCTATTAGGGTCTTTTATTCTGTATAATACTGCTGGTCTGCCTGCTTCATGCCTCATTTCTCCATTTTCCTCAAGAATGTCTGCAGCTGTAATTCTTCGTCTAAAAGATTTGTGATCTATTTTTTTAGCAATAATAATCTCATAGGTTTTCTGTAATTCACCAAGAGTAAAATCCTTAGGCATTAGATAAAGAGGTAAAGAAGTATAAAGTACTTTACTTCTCAATCGTTCATAACATTTAGATAATATTTCGCTATGGTCAAAAGCTAAGCTTTCTTCTATTAATCCATTTTTTACTTTTGTCCATTTTATATCTATTGCGCCCTTGCCAGCTTGCAATTTAATATCCTGACATGGGATTAATGCGAAGTAAACAGTAGTAACAGACCATCCACGTGGATCACGCATTTTATTCCCGATAGTTCCAAATTGTTCTAAATATGGCGTCTTCACCCCTGTTTTTTCCTCTAACTTTCTCTTTGCAGTATCTTCCATCGTTTCATCCAATTGCAGGTCAATAAAGCCTCCTATTAGGGACCAAAAATCTTTAAATGGATGTTCAGCTCGTTTCATAATGAGAACATATAGGTCGCTATTTATAACTGTAAATATTACAGTATCTACTGAGGTATTTGGTTTTTCAAATATCTTTGGATCATAATTACTTAAGAAATCCTTTTCTGATAGATGATTATTAGTCATAATACCTCAATATAATTATAGTTCTTCATCAATACGTTGCCTTATTGCAGCCAATGAGACTGGTTTAATAATTTTACCATCAACAAACACTTCTTCTAAAAGCCCCATAGCTTCCTGTTTTTCAGTTTGTTGATCTAATAAAATCAGTTTACCCTCTTGCTTTTCCACCCTAAGAAGTCCTTTGGCTGATCTTTTGGTTCCTAAATCAGTTTTTGGATCTTTAAAAATCTCTCTTCGCTCTCCATTCACTATGCCACTAGTTGCTTTCATAGCAAATCCAAAATTGTCTCGAGTTACATACTGGTAAGTATATGATCCCACACCAAAGACTATATTTCCCGAGCTAAATCCCTTATCTGCAAGACCTGTTAAAATAGCTTCTGCACGTTCAAGAGTAATTGAGTCACCATAAATCAAGCCGATATGAGAGTCTAGAACCTTGTAGCCATTTTCTGTCGTGGAACCACCAAAAACATTCCATAAGCATTCCACTGCTCCTTTGTATTCTGGGCTTCCTTCAGGTGCATCAGGATCACCGACGACAATTTTAACTGGATCACCACTATCGGGCCTGATCACTAATTTTCCATCGCGGCTCATTATATCATCTTTTAGTTCTACAGTATATTCTGTCACAACTTTCCAAAAATCCCAAGTATCCGATACAATTGATACAATTCCAGTGGGATAGAGTTCATTTATCAAACGACGGAATGTAGAAATTTCTCCGTCTTGTAGCCCCATACACATTACCGAATGTTCAGTTGCTGGAACTGAACATCCTATCATTTCCTCTTCTACATTGGCTCCATAATAGTCTTCGACTAAATCAATACCTGGTACGGAGTCTGTACCAAAGAAAGAAGTTAAATGAGCAGCTCCACTCAAAGCTGAATCCTGCAAGCTAGACATTCCTCGCAATGAAAAGTCGTGTGCCTGGAACTGTACAAAGTCTTTAGGAGTTCCTGTTCTATCAGCATATTCCATTAATAATTTTTTATATTCAAAAGCTGTAGTTGCAGATGTAATAGGCTTCCATAGATAACAAGAAATGACGCTTTCAATATAGTTAGTCAGCCAGAAGAAATCAGGGTGAGTGTTTACAATGGTTAAAACTGGTATTCCTATGGGAACATGTGTACCTTCTGGTAATGCTTTTATCTTGATAGGTAAATATCCTAAATCATGCAAGGCAGCAATATGTGCTACATCAATTGAATCTTTTCCGAGTGAGTGATCCATTCGTCTTTTGTAGGCTGCAATTACCTTTTCTTTGTCCTTATCAAAAAATTGATTATTCCATGCGCTTATAAGAAAATCTTTGATAAAATATTGTAGACCGAAGAAAATTATTTTGTTATCAAAATTTCTTTGTCTTACATTAGCTAAACGACTACTACGCGGAGTAAAATTAGCATATACCTCAGTTGTGCCTTCAGGGTATTGCCTGCGATGATCAGTTTTATAAAAATCTATAGCATTTAGTGGATTGATGTACATTTTTCTTTCCTATTTTTTATTAAACTGTTTAGACAAATCATTTTCTTCTCCTAATATAGTTAAGATCGAAGAATCGATTGCAAGATTAGTAAATATCGTATGGTAACAAAATACATGCTTAAAATGACACGCTAACTCGCTTAGTCCTTTGGAAAAAATACCATGCGTTATATAGAGGTATATATCTTTTGCGCCTTTAGCCTTCAGTAATTTTGCCAGTTCAATAAATGTTTTTCCTCCATCGCATATATCATCAATAATAAGCAGATTCTTATCCTTAACATTTCCATATACCTCTGTACTAGTAATGTTCCCAGTTTTGATATCTCTTGTTTTTCTTGAATAAAATACTTCTACCGATAGCTCATTAGTAGATAGACATTTTGCTATTTTTTGTATTTTCTTTTCTGCCCCTGCATCTGGTGAAACTAATGCCAATTTTTTGTCGATGATAGTTTTTGAAATACTACTATTTGATATAATTTCTGACTGAGAAATGACATGGCAATTATTAAGTAGAGCAGCTGTTACGTCTGAATGCGGGTCATAAACAGTCACTTTATCACAACTAAGGTTATTGATAATATCTGCCATAACCTTAACGCTAAGAGATTCTCCTTCATTGCATACTCTGTCTTGCCTGGCATAAGGAAAATATGGAATTGTAAGATTAATAGTGGTTAATGAATTCACTCTACGAATAGCATCAACAACTAAAAGTAAACACATTATGTCATCTGAATTATTAAGATGAGCAAAAATCTCAGTGACCTCACTAATATTTTCTATATCAATTTTTACGTAACATTCTCCTCCTGCAAATTTGAATGTTTCTAATGGTATGTGATTTATATGAATTGGCATCATTTCCCCTTTTTTATATTACTAAGTATCCTTTTTTATCTGCTACACTTATGGTTGCCTTTGTCCCAGAGTTAAATTCAATAAAATCAGATTCCACTCCATCGCTAAATATAACTCCATTATGAGGCATCAATGATGTTACGACTATTTTGTTATTCATTGATATCTTACCAAATACCTTCGAGACACCTGTAACTTTGCTTGGAAAAGGTTCCCTTACATTGTAGCATAGATAGTTTGATGCCCAATCAAATTTATTACTATCCAAAGTTATTTCTGCCCAATTTTGTTCCTGAGCAATACCTTTGGCACCAGCTAATATACTGCTAAGCCATCCAGTTGAACCTAATCCAGTGGATACAATAATTCCACTAGATAATTGTTGTTCCTTATGATTATCTATTTCAATTATGTATCTTGCAGAAGTATGACTTTTAGGGCCTATAAAAAGATCGTTAACACCATACATATATTGACCATTATTAGTTTCTACTTTTGCAAATGTAATTTCTTTATGTTGCCGTTTGGCATTAAAAATGTCTTGTACCACAAATCTTGCATCCGAAACATTAAAGGGAAGCAAAACACCATCCCAGCGGCATGGATCAGGGTTGATTGCTATAACTGATTGGTTGTTTAGATACTTGAGTGTATTAGCCACTAAACCATCTTGGCCTACTACCACCACAATATCGTTACTACCAAAAATATAATTTGGTAAGTACGTACGTTCAATAATTTGTACTTTAGCAATCTTCCGTAATTCTCTTTCAACATTAGATACAGAACATTTATAGATTTGATCTTCTATCTGATAGTCACTAAAATCTGCTCCCAAACTCTCAATATAAAACTTAGCCTGGTTTATAGTGTTAAACTTAATAATAATCTCTGCAAGCCTGGTTTTACGCGTGATAACTACTATCTTATTTTCAGGTGACCTAGACATTCTTCGCCTTAAGTAATTGAGTTAATAAATCTGGTGTAATGTGCAATTGTCCAATCTTGTGTGCATTTTCAGACAAATCTTTAAAGGAAGATGCAATTAATCGAGCAGGATCCATTCCTACCATAGCTAATGCTTGAATTGTCTTAGAATCAATCTTGCTTATTGCTGACATACTTGTTTCAATTGCATAAGCTTTTGCTTCTGCCTCTTTCTTGCTATTGCTAACTGATAATGCAACAAGCTCTTCTTTTTTCTTCTCAATAACAATTTCTCCTATGATTTCATCTTCGCGCATCTTACGTTTTTTTTCTTCTATTACCACTTCTGTTTTTAGCTCATTTTCTTTAATGATACATTCTTGCTCAATAGCAGAATTTCTGCGTAAATAAACTGCATCATCAGCTTTTTTTAGTATAGCTTCGTGTGCTTCAGATTCCAAAGCTCTCCGTGTCTCTACATTCGGCTTAACTTCTAAAATCGAGAATTCTATTACTTCGACTCCTAAGGTTTTTAGCGCCGTATATTCCGTTAATTCAAGGTGGATAATTCCTGCAATGCGTTCTCCAGAGGAGATTGCTTCTTTCAAAGTTAATCTTTCCAAATCTTTACGCAAAGATACTTGCACCATATTAATAATTCTTTTTGCTAATTTGATTGGATCTTCTGAAACGTAGTCTCCATTTTCATTCAAAGTATAATTAAGCATTTTTGTTATTGCTTGAACATCAACAATTTTATACGTCACCTGACCTTGTATTGTAATTTCCTGAAAATCTTTTGTTCTTTCAGTAAATATAAATGGAATATCTTCACTGCTCATTGGAACTGAAATTATAGAGGTGGAGGGTCCATGGTAAAAGAATGATAAGCCAAATCCCTCTTTTACAACTTTGCCATTTCGAGTTTTGATTAGGTAAGTTGATGGATCAACTTTTATAAATTTTATGCCAAACATTTTTACATCTCATTAGATTATGAAACAATATAATGGCTTACAGCCATAAATAAATAGTGGCACAAAGCCATTATCCTGTCAATGTTTATTTTTAGGTTTTTTAAAAGTTATTTGGGATACATAAAAAGAAGAACTTTAAAGACAGTCAGTTTTGTCTATTTTGACAATTTTGGCAAGCATAAGAAAGTCCAAAATTATTTTCTAGTTTATCAAAAATAGCTGCCTACTTTATTTGCAACCATCAACATAATCACCCCACCATTGCATCATTCTAGCACGTTCTGGAAGATATTGAGCGTGGTTGTAACTTGCTCTGACTTTATTCCTTTCACTATGCGCAAGTTGTCTTTCAATAACATCAGGCATAAACCCATATTCATTTAGTATGGTTGATGCAGTGCTCCTGAATCCATGGGCAGTAGTACGAGAATGATAGCCTAATCTATATATTGCGTATAGCATAGTATTCTCACTCATATAGGTTACTGGTTTAGTTCGATTTGGAAAAAGATGCTCCATATGACCTGTTGTTTGTTTTAACTCATTTAATAAGTTAATAGTTTGAGTAGATAACGGAACAATATGAGGGTCTCGCATTTTCATTCGTTCAGCAGGGATTCGCCATTCCTTTTTCTCAAAGTTTATTTCAGACCACCTCGCTCCTCTTACTTCACCGCTCCGCACAAAAGTTAAGATTAAAAATTTTAGAGCTAATTTAGTTTGTATCTCTCCATCATATTTCTCTAATTTAGATAAGAACTCGGGTAACTCATTTGCAGCCAACCTTGAGTAATTTTCTTTTTTTCTAGTCTTTAGTGCGCCTTTTAGATCAGCTGCTATATCTCGCTCAGCCTTGCCAGTAGCAATAGCATATCTAAATATTTGGCCGCAAGTTTGCAAAGCTCTATGAGCAATGTCAATTGCGTCTCTTGTTTCAATAAGTCTTAGGACTGCAAGTAACTCTGGAGCTGTGATAGTTTCAATTGCTCTAGCTCCGAGTTTTGGAAATAAATCTGCTTCCATTCTTCGCAATACATAAGAAGAATGCCTTTCTGTCCAGCTTAGCTTTTGGTTGTTATGCCAACATCTGGCTATTGATTCAAAAGAATTTTCTAAATTAACTAATTGCTTCTGTTTCTCTTCTTTTTTAGCTAAAGATGGGTCGATATTATTTAGAAGCTTTTCTTTCGCTTGTAGTGCTTTATCCCTAGCAGTTACCAAAGTTACAACAGGATACGAACCAATAGATAAAAGTTTTTCTTTGCCTGCAATTCTATATTTCAGCCGCCAAAGCTTTGAACCATTCGGCTTTACTAAAATATATAAACCACCAGAGTCACTCAGCTTATAGGCTTTTTCTTTGGGTTTAGCATTTCGAACTTGTATATCTGTAAGTGCCATCTGGGGGTATCTTATCTATCTTTGTAAAAATTACCCCCGATTATACCCCCAAATTTATAAGGATGCGGTAGGATTATCCCGGATAATGTAGTACAAAGAATATATCAAGCCCCTTTAAATGTAAAGGTTTCAATAGATTTTATAGGATGGGGTAAAATAAGAAAGTGGCGGATAGGGTGGGATTCGAACCCACGGTACGGTTTCCCGCACGCTGGTTTTCAAGACCAGTTCCTTAAACCACTCGGACACCTATCCAAGAGCTTTTATATCAAAACAGCTCATTATTGGCAACAAAAAATTAGGCTTGCTATAATAAAACAAATAATGTATAAAATTTTTGTCCCATAGAGGCATATTGCAGCTAAACTTGTAGATAGACTTTCAAGTTAATTCTGCTTAAAACCTTATCCGGGGGTGTAGCTCAGCTGGTTAGAGCGCCTGCCTGTCACGCAGGAGGTCGCGGGTTCGAGTCCCGTCACTCCCGCCATCCTAACAATAATTATTATTTAATTACCTCAAGAAAACTTTTTCTTTCCCTATTCTCCGATGGACTTTTGTTTTATTTAATTCATTCTAGTGATTTTAACTGAATATTTTTTTGAGCCAAAAAATGAGCATAATTGCTATAAGGCAAGAACTAGCTAAAAACATCACAACGAATCCTGAAAATATTAAAAGATTTTTTAAAACTTCTGAAGGCGCATATTCGGAAAAAGAAGAATTTCTTGGGATCTCCGTTCCAACTCTCCGCCAAATTGCTAAAAAGCATCAAAATATGGAACTAGGAATTATAAAAGAGTTGCTGGAATCTAAATATAACGAGGAAAGGTTATTTGCGCTTATAATCTTAGCCTCGCAATATAAAAATGCTACATTGCTAGAGCAAGATAAAATCTATAAATTTTATCTTGAAAATATTGCAAGAGTGAATAATTGGAATCTTGTTGATTCCTCCGCTCATCTCATAATTGGAGCGCATTTGTTCGATAAAGATAGAAGCTTAATCGAGCAATTAGCTTATTCTAATAATTTATGGGAAAGGCGCATTGCCATTGTTGCAACATGGTATTTCATTAAAAAACAAGAGCTAGACCACACATTTATTATTGCTAAATTATTGCTCAAGGATAAAGAGGATCTAATCCACAAAGCCACAGGCTGGATGCTTAGAGAAGCAGGAAAAATCAAGCAAGAACCTCTAACGAGTTTTTTAGAAATTCACGCCAAAGAAATGCCTCGCACAATGCTTCGCTATTCGATAGAAAAATTAAACCCTCAAGAAAGAGAATATTACTTAAAACTGGGGAAAAAATAGTTAATTTGTATCAGATTGCTAATTTTTTATTAAAAGATTTTTACTTGTCTAATAAATTGACTATAATATGAGAATGTTTTAATATTTATTATTATATAACATGCCTGGAACCGGATCTTTAATAATAAATTACATATAAATAAAATTAACATAGAGTTAAGTAATGCCTAGTTTGCTGCATCAAATTTATTATTCAAAATACACCAATATATTAGTTTGGTTTTTAGCTGCAATGTTTTACTCTCTGCAGATGACACTGCGCATACTTCCTATAATGCTCATAGATTATTTTACACAAAAATTTGGCATGGATGCGGCAGAATTTGGAATGCTCGCAGGATGCTATTATCTTGGTTATGCTGGGATGCAAATTCCTATTGGTATTTTATTAGATAAATATCACCCAAGATTTGTAATTAGCGGATGTATACTAATATGTATAACAGGCATATTGCTAACAATATATTCGGAAACAAAAATTTATGCTTATCTCGCAAGGCTATTGATAGGAATAGGTTCTGCAGCTGGTATTTTAGGAGCTGTTAAATCAATAGATGATTTTTTTCCAAAAAAATACAGCATGTTTTTAGGCTTCACAGTTTTCTGCGGTGTATTTGGAGCTTTTTATGGAGGCGCTCCTATAGGCAAATCTATTAAATTATTCGGCATAGAAGAAACTTTAATGCTTTTAGTGTATATAGCTCTTGGCCTATCTGTTGCTCTCTTACTTTTATATAGAAAATCTTACTCAGAAAATAATATTCGTAAAGATTTATCAGTAATTGCTATCATTAAATCATCTCTCTTAAATAAAAGAATATGGTTTATAGGTTTTTTAGGAGGCTTAATGGTTGGCCCTATGGGTGGCTTTGCAGATACTTGGGGAAGTAAATATTTAATCGAGGCTAAAAATATAGATCCTGGCTTTGCTAGCGATGCAATATCTCTGATATTCTTAGGTCTTGGCCTGGGTAGTAGTGTCACTGGCTATATAGGGCAAAAATTCCGTTCTTTAGCGAAATTAATAGCCTTTATGGGTATTGCTCAAATTATTGTCATGATAATTTTATTCACCATGAAATTTGATGCTCCAATTTATGTTTATCCGCTAACTTTACTAATCGGTATATTAAGCAGCTATCAGGTAGTTGTCTTTGCTCTTGCAAACAAGCTTTCTACAAACCATATGGTTGGCGTTGTCACATCCCTTGTTAACTCTCTAATAATGTTTTTCTGCTTCTTATTTAACTATGGCATTGGCACTATACTCAAATTATTTTATAAATCTTTAAGCGAGGATAGGCTAGTTTATGGCGAAGAAGCATTTCATGGTGCATTTATGCTAATAATATTTTGTATTCTTCTTGGAATAATAGGCTTTGCATCACTCACAAAAAAAGAAAGGGCGCTTCAAATATGAGGATTTTTAAATATTTTTTACTAAATATAATATTAACAATTCCTATAATATCGAATGCGATGGAGGCTCTCACAATTGAGATTTCCATAGAAAATCATAAATTTGAGCCAGAAGAAATAAAAGCTCCGAAAGACACGAAATTAAAATTAGTAATACATAATAAAGATACTACAATTGAGGAATTTGAAAGCTTAGACTTGAACCGAGAAAAAATAATCCCGCCAGGCAAAAAAATCCACTTAATATTACCCCCTCTAAAGTCAGGTAGATATAATTTTTATGGCGAATTCCACACAGAAACAGCAAAAGGGGTTTTAGTTGTTGAGTAATCAGGCATGAATGCTATAATTGTCTTAGGGCGATGTTAGCAAAATGAAAATTTTAATGGCCTTAGTTTGCCTGATGGTTTGGGTCTATGTCTAGGCGAGAGGCGCAAAGCATATAAATAATTGCTGAGCTTTAGAAGCAATAACTACATTGGTCCAAAGTAGAAGACTCTAAATAAATTTCGGTAAAAATATGTTTCAAATAGCTATTGTAATATTCAGAGAATTTCTCGAAATTTCAATATTGCTTGGTTTATTCAGCGCTGCTGCTGCAAATATTAAAGATTATAAAATTCTTCTTGCTTCAGGAATGATTATTGGCATTTTAGGGGCTGCTATTATAGCTTTATTTACAGACCAATTATCCAATAGCTTAGATGGCGTTGGAAGCGAGATATTTAATTCATTTATTATAATGCTAACAGTTGTAATGTTAGCATCCACAATTGTATGGATGAAAAATTATAGCAGCAAAATCAAAGAGACTATCAATGTAACAGCAACTAAATTAGACACTAGCCCCTTCTCACGCATAATTTTCACAAGCTTAATTGCTTCAACAATCTTCCGGGAAGGATCAGAAATTGTTTTATTAATTCATTCTTTATCAAGCATAGAAACTAATGATCCAGCTCAGGTCTATATATATGGCTTTGCAATAGGTGCCATTCTTGGAATCATTGTGGGATTCTGTTTATATAAAGGTTTATTCCGTTTTGCTACAAAATATATTTTTAAGATTTGCAGTTTTTTCATGACATTCATAGCAGCAGGTTTAAGCGCAGAAGCAGCTAGGATATTATTATCGATTGGAATGATTAATTTCTTACCAGAAGTAATTTGGGATACAAGTAATATTATCAGTAATTCAAGCGCTACGGGCAAGGTATTGAAGATACTTATAGGTTACTCTGCGCGGCCTTCTGGAGCTGAAGCAATATTTTATTTATCTACAATATTCATTATAATGATTTTTGGGAAAATTTTTTCTGGTAAAAATCCGCATAAAGCCTTATAAGTAATCTTAGTAAAAATTATAAAAGAAATGTTAAAGTTAATTGTAGAATTCGGCCCTATCATCGTATTTTTTGCCACCTATAAATATTCTGATATATTTATGGCAACTATGCTAATGCTTGCTGTTACAGGTATAGGGCTTATAATTAGCTATATAATAGATCGCAGAATTTCAGTTCCTCTCTTAATTTCAGGCTCAGTTTTGCTTGCAACAGGAAGCATCACACTCATTAGTGGAGATCCAAAATTTATAAAAATGAAGCCAACAATAGTAAATTTGGTGTTTGGTTTGATTTTGCTATTTGGAACATTCCGCAAAGCTGGACTTATTAAATATGTTTTTGCAGCTGCAATAAAAATGACTGATGAATCCTGGCTTATATTATCAAAAAGATTTGCTTATTATTTCATCATCATGGCTTTAATAAATGAATATGTATGGAGAAATTTCCACGAAGATTTTTGGGTTAATTTTAAAGTCTTTGGGTTTGTTCCATTAACGATTTTATTTATAATATTACAAGCTCCTTATATATTTAAAAATCAAATCAAAGATTAATGATTATAGATTTAGAAAAAGCAATATCATTGATTCTGAGCGATGATATTGCAGCTCTTCCGACAGAAACAGTTTATGGCCTCGCAGGAAATGCTAACTCAAATATTGCGTGTGAAAAAATATATAATGCAAAAAGAAGGCCTCTCTTCAATCCTCTCATCATCCATGTTTTAAATCTTGAAGAGGCAAAAAAATATGGAGAATTTAATGAAGATGCTTTAAAAATTGCCTCAAATTTCTGGCCCGGTCCGATAACAATTATTCTTCCCAAAATTCAAAGTGAGATTTCGCCGGTAGCAACAGCTAATTTAGAAACTATTGCAATTCGCGTTCCATCGCATCCAGTATTTAGAGAAGTTTTAGAAAAAACGCAGCTTCCTCTTGCAGCGCCAAGTGCAAATCTCTCCACTCATATAAGCCCCACTACTGCTGAGCATGTCAATAAAAGCTTCCTTGGAAAAATCCCTGTTATAGATGGCGGCAGAACAATTTACGGCATTGAATCTACTATAATAGATTGCACGCAAGATAATCCTGTAATATTAAGGCATGGCTTTATTTCAGAAGAAGTAATCTCAAATGAGCTCGGGAAAATTCTTGCAGCTTCTAGCCAAGACGAAAAAATTAAAGCACCCGGAATGCTTAAAAAACATTATTCGCCTAATTGTCCCATTAGAATTAATGCGACCTCAGCTCTTAATAATGAATTAGCAATAAACTTTGGCAGCAGCAATTTGGTTGGCGCAAAAAGCTTTAATTTAAGCAGCATATCGGATTTAACAGAAGCTGCAGCAAATTTATATTTCTTATTGCAAAAAGCAGAAGATATTGTTAGGTGGGAAAAGCTTAGTGGTATCGCAGTTGCCCCAGTTCCAAACGAGCAAATTGGCATTGCAATAAATGATAAGCTAGAGCGAGCCTGCGCAAAGTAGCCTAAATTGCAGTCACACCTCTCATCATGAATTTATTTCAGAGGATCTCATCAAACATAAATCATCCCGCACTTGATGCGGGATCTCAGCAGGCTTCACGAGATTCCGGCTCGAGTTAGGAATGAGACATAAAAATTAATATAATCATTATCCATTCAGCAAATCCTTCGCCTCTGAACTATTAAACATTGCAAATAATTAAATATTAAATTATATTAAATCTTTATATAATTATTTTTTGGATCATTTATATGTCAGGCAAGCCAGATTTAACAGAAATATTACCTTTAGTGCCAGAAGCATCTGCACCAAGAATTACACATCTCTACGGAGATGCAATTTCTATAACTTTGGAACCTGTAATAGCTCATCCGGTGATTAATCCAGATCTACCACACAGATACTCACAAAAGATAAGCTTCCTTTTTGCAGATGGTATAAGCGTGAATGTGGTAAATAACGATTCTCTTTGGCTTGATATAACACGAGTTGCAGCAAAACCAGAAGCACCTGACGCAGTAACTAGGGATATTATATGCAAAAATATTGCAATCAAACAGGGGCATTTCCAATTTTCTCCTGTATATAGTATTGCAGCAGAGTGTAATACAGATTATGCAAAAGAAATTCTCTCTAGGAAAGGTGGAGTAGAGGAAGACAGTGAATATGGTCGTTTCTTAGATTACACCATCAAGGGATATTCTTGTGTAGACTGGGCTATTAAAACTGGAAAAAACGCAACAGCAAAAACATTAATGCAATGTGAATTTGATGGCGTGCAAGGCTATAAGCTAGATTCTATATGGCTCAACCCGACAATGGATTTGGATGGCTCAGGTCCTAAGCCTATGAGCGTACTTGGCCTTAGTCCTCTCTCGCTATCAACTCTTTTAAAAATGAGCCAAAGAGTATCACATTCCAAATTTGTTGTCTCTATTATGTTTGGTAATAAGGATGTTGCAAGCTGGATTGCTGAGCAAAAAGCAAAAGCATCTCTTCCAATTATAACAGAGGTAGAAATTTATGATTTGATAAGTAATGTATCAGGTCATTTAAGTGAAGATAATATTGGCGGTGTATTTGCAAAAGTTGTGGATCATAAAGAAGAAATTAACGCTCTATTCTCAAGCTATACAGGTTCTGAATTGCCAGAATGTGCTTTTGAACCTTTAGAAGTCACAGGAGCGGCATCTGGTTTTGGCCATGCAGCTTAAGAAAAAGCCGTAGAATAGTTATCCTGCGTTTTTATTTGTCATCACGCACTTGATGCGGAATCTCTCATCAAACAGAAGTCATGCTGAACTTGATTCAGCATCTCAGCAGGTTTCACGAGATTCCGGCTCAAGCGGCGTTGTTGCATGGAAGGAGTGAGAAAAGGGTTGAGATAGAGAGGTAGTTGGGCTAATAAGGTGTTATTTTATGAGAAAGCACCGAGAGAAGCGCAACTGGTCGGGATATAACCAGAAATTAAAGAAGATAGCAAGGATAGATTTTTT
>CAMCRO010000029.1 GCA_945877265.1 Rickettsia typhi
ATCGTGCTTTTGAATAGATTTTGTAACTATAGTTCTATCTAATAGTTTTAGTATTTCATTAAATGTGTTATGTTTGTACATAGCATAAGTCTTTTTTAAGTTGTTCAAACAGGTATTATACCTGAACTCAAAGACTTATGCTACCTTCAAAATAACCCCATAAATTTATCCCGGACACTAGTGTTGCTTGACCCGGAATCTAGTTCTTATTCCCTAAAGATAACACCTCCAGCCCGAGATAACATTTTTAAATATGCACCAATATTTTCTTCGTCTTGTTAAAAGAAAATATGATAATTATGCAATAAAATAATCATTCTCTAGAAAGATTTTATTTTGAAAGGCAGATATTAATTGAGAAGCCATAGCAAAATAATAGGATAGTAATTATAGCAACATCAAAGAAGGAGAAAAATATGCCGCGTATAGCAGCAGGAACTGGTGAAAAAGTGTGCGTTTATGAACCAAAGGGCGAAACTAAGTTTAGCTTATCGCTTGCGCCAGGATCTCAAGTGATTTTTACTGCAGGAGTTATCCCATATATCACTTCAGTAACATTTTCAGGCAATGCGCATTCAGCTCACGCAGATGTTACAATTGTAGAAGTAGGGGGTGGGTATGCTCTGCCAATCCCAGAAGGCGTAGATTTCCACTAATAAAATCTAATTAAAATAGATTTTGAAAACTTTGATCACGATTTTCAAGCCCAGCTTAGCTGGGCATGGAGAAGTGAGCATATAAATTCACTTCTCCATGCCTGTATTCTTCACCTTGGGATTTGAAGGCGTAGTTGATGGGCTCAAGCTACTACCTTGCCCCGTAAGCATTTCAGTTCTCTCTTGATGGCCTTTTGTAAAGCTTTCCATCATAAAACGGCCGACTTTGGAAGCTGCACTCGCTATTTTCTCTCTTTCTTCAACAGCAACACCTGCCACAAACATTTCTCCCACTTTCTTCATTGAATCTATAATTGGTTTTTTAGACATAATATTTCTCCATAATTATAAGGGCACATAATATATACATATTAATATTAAAATATTGGTTTTGCACCAACTTATCATATAATATCTAATAAGTTATGCTAAACTCTAAGTTTTGATATATCAATATATTAGGCTTTTGGTTGTATTATTAAAATTGGCAGTGATGTGATAAAACTCGATAAAATATATATAATCTTATCTGTAATGTTTTCTGTGCTGATAGTGCTCGGCAATCTAACATATCAAAAATTTGTCCATATAGATTTATTTAACTTTTTAAAATTCGAATTATCTACAGGCGCTATTTTATACCCCCTAACATTTCTAATCACAGATTTAATTGCTGAATTTTATGGCAAGGAAAATGCAAATTTTTGCGTAAAACTTGGAATAGCAACTAATATAGTGGTAGCTTTAATCATAAGCTTTATGGATTGCCTTCCTGCAACTAGCTGGTCCAAAATTTCTTCGGAAGAATTTCATAAAATTTTTGGCTTTTATAATATTGCATTTTTAGGCTCCATTCTTGCCTGCTTTTTCTCCCAGTCTCTTGATATAATCATTTATCTAGCAATAAAAAAACTCACTAAAGATAGATTTCTGTGGCTCAGGAATTTTATAAGCACATCAATTTCCCTACTTATAGATACCAGTATTGTGATAATATTTATGTCGATTTTTGGGATATTTGCAAAAGAGCAAATATTACCTTTAATTAAAAATAGCTATTCTTTTAAACTTCTTTTTGCAGCCTTAAATATACCAATATTTTACTTAGCAGTTTGGATTATAAGGAAGAAAGCATCCTTAGGGTCTTATCGCAGTGAAGGTAGGAATCTATACAAAATATAAATATCTCAAAGAGTTTTACTCTCTTCAATCTGTGTTTTTATGGGAATAAAATCGTAAGTCTACTATCCTTTTTAATTTTTTTAGCATCTCAAAAAAACTAGCAAAAGACTTAGTGTAGTATAATTTTCTGATATATTATTTTCATTAAATAAAGAGCTCTAATATGCAGCTTGATAAAACTATAAAATCTTTGTATTTTACCCTGTAGAAAAGGAAAGAAAATATGTCATTTTTAGATGAATTTAAGGATAAAGGCTATTTCTATCAATGCACTGATTTAGAAGGGCTTAAGGAGCTCTCATCGAAAGAGCAAATTGCTTTTTACGTAGGTTTTGATTGCACAGCAGAGTCTTTGCATGTAGGCAATTTGATGCAGATAATGATTCTGCGGTTGCTTCAAAGACATGGTCATAAACCTATAGTGCTTGTCGGTGGAGCTACAACTAAAATTGGAGATCCAACAGGCAAGGATGAGACAAGAAAAATTCTCTCGCCTGAGATTCTTTCAAAAAATATCGAAGGAATAAAAAGGAGCTTATCTAAATTCATAAAATTTGGCGATGGTCCTTCAGATGCCAAAATTGTAAATAATAGCACCTGGCTAGAAGGACTAGGCTATATAGATTTTCTGCAAAATTACGGCAGAGAATTTTCAGTAAACAGAATGCTAACGATGGATTCTGTAAAACTTAGGCTAGAGCGCGATCAGCCTCTCACTTTTCTTGAATTTAATTATATGTTATTACAATCTTATGATTTCATGCATTTAAATAAAGAATATAACTGCGTTCTGCAGCTTGGTGGAAGCGATCAATGGGGCAATATAGTAAGCGGCGTGGATCTTATAAGGCGTAAATTATCGAAACAAGCTTTTGGTCTAACTAGCCCATTGCTTGCAACTTCTTCGGGTGCAAAAATGGGTAAATCTGCAAGCGGAGCTGTGTGGATTAATGAAGAAATGCTCTCTCCTTATGATTATTTCCAATATTGGAGGAACACAGAAGATGCAGATATAGTGAGATTTTCTAAGTTATATGCAGAATTTAGCCAAGAAGAACAAGAGGAATTTGAGCAAATTGCGACAAAAGATATAAATGAGGCTAAGAAGAAACTTGCTTACAGGCTCACAAAACTTTGCCATGGCGAGACGGCAGCAGATGAAGCATCAGAAATAGCTAGAAAAATTTTTGAGGAAGGCGGCATAGATAAAAATTTGCCTACAATAGAATTACCAGAAAAAGATTTAGGTCAAAATTCTAATATTTTAGATTTGTTAGTAAAAGGCGAACTGGCTCCTTCTAAATCCGAAGCTAAAAAACTTATCAGAGGTGGAGGAGTCAAAGTTAACGATAATAAGCTAGAAGATGAAAATCTAATTCTAACTTCTGATAATATTATAGAAGAATGCTATATAAAACTCTCGGCTGGTAAAAAAAGACATATTCTTGTCAAAATTATATAGCGTGCTATAATTATGTGTCATTCCCATGAAGAGGGGAATCCATAAAATGGAGTTCTGAAGATTTTGAAGGATCTGAGAAAAACGGTTATCCCGTACTTGATACGGGATCTTAGTAGGGCCGCAAAAGATTCCGGATCAAGTCCGGAATAACATTGAAAAGTAGAAAACCATAGTACTTTAGGTTGGATTATATACTAGAGGAGCGCAGCCTATGAATAATAGGTAAGCGAGGAGTAACGACGTTGATAATCTAAACTAAAATACTATAAAGCCGATGTAGCTCAGCTGGTAGAGCAACACATTCGTAATGTGTGGGTCGGGGGTTCGAGTCCCTTTATCGGCACCATCTTTATTATAAAATTAGCTATTATGAAAAAATTCTTGATTATATTATTTTTCTCCCTCTTTTCTTTGCAATCTTTAGCAAATGGAAAACCAAATATTATAATTTCCATAGCACCGCTAGCAAGCCTTGTGAAAATGATAACTGGAGATCTTGCGCATGTGGATCTGATACAAAAAACAAGTTCTTGCCCTCATCATTTTCATTTAAAACCAAGCGATATTTCCAAAATTCAAAATGCAGATTTTCTATTTTTAATAGATGAGAAATTTGAATCTAGCATCGCAAAATATTCCCAAAAAACTCATGGAAGGAAAATTGTAATTTCTGAATTTAACAATCTAAGCATAAAAGATAATAATTTTCATATTTGGCTGGATATTAATAATGCATTAGTCATCTTAGAGAATATAAAAGATCTTATGATTGAAGCAGGCTTAGATAAAGATATTTTAAATAAGAATTATTTAGCAAGTATAGAATCTATAAAACATATAAAGATGGTCAAGCCTAAGAAAGATACATTGATTTTGGGAGAGAGTTTATCTTACCTTGCAAATGAAGAAGAAAATTCTTTCAAACTTCATTCAGCTCTTAGTATAAAAAAGCTTCAAGAATTAAAATCCTACATAAACACACATAATATTAACTGCGTTATTAGAGAACCCGGCATTAAAGAAAATATGCTAAAGAATTTTTATGATGGTAAATTAATTGAACTAGATGCAGAAAATTGGGGGGTTAAAAATTCAGATCTTCAGCAATTATATAAGAATTATATGGAAGAGATTTATAGAAAAATTGACCTTTGCTACAGCAAATGAGATTAAATAATATAAGATAATAATTCTGTCTCAGATAGCATTCACCCAAAAGGGATAAGAATTGAAAAGCAAATTATGACTTCAAATATAACTGAAATTGACCTAAATAATAAAGTAATCATTTGGGACAATGATGGTACAATAACTAGTTCTAAAAATCCCAATGATAAAACTTCAAAAGCAAAAGTAATATTGCCAGGCGTAAGCCAAAAAATGGCACTTGCAAAATTTAATTTTGTGATCTCTGGTTTTAAATCCCCTGAAAGCGAAACACAAAATTTTGATCCAGATGCCATAGCCGAGAAGTTTATAAAACTAATGCAAGAATTTCCGATTAATGCTGTAACTTTCTCGCCGACTATCGGAGGCGTGGAATGCTATGTGGTTATTAAGAAGAACGACAAAATTTCTATTATTAAAGCTCATGAAAATCCAAAATATAGCTCATATATAGGAAAATTCAAAAAGCCTGATATTGGTATGTTTAAGGTTATTAGCGATATAGCTTTAGTAGAATTTGGTATTAAAATAGATTCGAGCAACTCTATAATGGTTGGGGACACCTGGCATGATAAGTTCGCTGCTGAAAGTTTTGGCATTCCATTTTTAGAGGCGAAATTTATTCACACCTCATCACCACAAGAGTAATTTTTGCTCGAAATTCTTATGCTAGCATAGCCTCTCACAAACTATCTAAAGGCTATTTCGTATAATATTAATTATTTGGAGCAGGTATTTCAACAGCAGGAGCCGGAGGAGCAGGTGCAGTCTCTGCTGCAGAACTAGCATTCTTCCCACCAGAAGAAGATGAATACATAAATTTACCTATTAACGATTCCAGATTTATTGAAGACTGTGTATATTTTATTTGCCCGTTATTCTCTAAAAAGGCATCATCTCCTCCAGGAGTGATAGAAACAAATTTACCTCCCAAAAACCCGGAGCTAACAATAGAGGCTCTTGAATCTGTAGGCAGCTTCACTTTTTTGTCAATTGATAAAATCATTAGAGCATTATATGTATTTTGGTCTAAAGTAAGTTTTTCAACTTTGCCAATAGCAATACCTCCGATATTAACATCTGAGCCCACAATTATTCCATCCACATTTTCGAAAGTAGCATGAAGTCTATATTCTTCTTTTATGTCTGTTTTCTGGGAGTTGTAAGTGTAAAGCAAGAAAAATACTGCTATTGCTAAAACAAGAAAGCCTACTATTATTTCTAATATATTTTGTTTCATATCTTATCTCTGTTTCCAAGGTTCATAATCAGAAGAAACAGGAATTCTAGTTTGCTTATAGCAATTTTCTGTTCCTGTTAGGTTAGGCATATAATCTTTTTGCCAATCATACCCTTCCAAGTCATCGTGAGAAGGTATTTTATCAGATAAATGGTGAAGCCAGGCATGCCACATTGGCGGGACCTTACTAGGTTCTTTTAAGCCTTTATACACAACCATTCTTTTATTTTTATGGGTGTAATATTTATTTCCGAGTTTATCTTCGCCAATATAATCAGAAAATATTTTGATCAAAAAACTATTTATACACATTAGCCAGCTCTTCTGCTTTTTTTCTTCCCTTCACAGCAAGTAAATCAGCTTTAATATTACCAGGATTAGTTGCATGACCTTTCACCCAATGCCATATTATATTATGTTTCTCAGAAAGTTCCTGCAATTTTTGCCACAACTCAATATTTTTCACTTCGCCTCTGTGTTTTTTAGACCAATTATTCTTGACCCAATTTTCAAGCCATAAAGTCATTCCATTTTTTAAATATATACTATCTGTATATAAATCGACATCACATTTTCTCTTTAAAAGAGATAAAGCCTCTATGGCGGCTCTTAATTCCATTTTATTATTAGTGGAATCTAATTCATAGCCATATATTTCTTTTTCTACATTTTTATAAATTAAAACAGCTCCCCAACCGCCAGGGCCGGGGTTACCACTACATGCGCCATCTGTGTATATTTGTACTCTCAATTATTATAACTTAAAGCCAAGCCCAAGCGCAATCACAACTGGGTTAAGCTTTAATTTTGATGTCACTTGTTTTCCGCCAGGAAGTGTCACAAAGTTAGTGTTATATTTTACTGTAGTTTTAAGTAAATATTGTTTCACATCTAAATTTACATAAGTATCATCTTTAAATGCGACGTCAATTCCGCCTTGGAAAACAAATCCAGAACCATTTTTCACTTTATATTCACTCGCTCTTGGTATCATATAAGTATAATGGTATCCTCCCCCAACATAAGGCCTAATAGCCCCATAAGGCGCTATATGATATTGTAATGTCAGAGAAGTAGGGACGACATACAGATTTCTCTTTTTGTTAGTTTTATTAGCATTGCTATAATTATAATTTATTGCACTAATAGTGGTTCTTTTACCGCTATATATAGATATGCCAGAAGCAAATTCTCCTGCAAAATGGTCAGTTACAAAGAAAGTTGCTGCGCCTTCAACACCATAAGCTCCTTTAAGAAGCTTTCCTGTGCTTTGGGGAGCTGCGACACCTCTTACACTGCTCGCTGCAGGAAGGCCAGTTTGTTTCCCATCCGTAAAAGAAAAATTTGCTCTAAGTTTCAATATGATATTTTCAGATTCATCCATAGCAGATGCATTAAAAGCAAAAAGCAATGGTGTTAATAAAAGGATCTTCTTAAATTTCATAATTAATATTCCTATATTTTATAATAGTTTCATTATAGCAATATGCTTTCTTGTTTTTTAAAATGCAAACTATTTCTAAATGATTTGCATAACTTTAACTTTTCTTGAGGCTTATATGGTTAGGCTAGGAAGATATTATAGCCCTTTTTTGCTAATGAGGGCGACCCATTTCTTTTATATGCGAGCCGAGTGTTGTATCATAAGTTACAATATCTTTATTGAATATATATCCTCTAATTTCATTCGCGTTAATCATTGCTCCAACCCTATTATCAATTGGCATTATCTCTTCTTTAATTCCCACAACTTTTTTTGCAGCCATAACATCATAAATCACAGCATAATTGCCATAAATTTCAGGGCCTGTTAATTTAATGTATAACTTGCTACTTCTTTGGTTTCTCTTCACATACTCCACATCAGGGCCATGTGCATCTAAAAATATCGCCGAATTTCTAGGAATTTGGTTAATCGCACTATATAATAAAAATGTAAAATCATTAGATTTTATTACAACATCATCTTCAAAAACTAACACCACATCTAGCTTTTCTTTTATAGCCTTTGCAAGAACTGTTCTATGGCTACACATACAGCCTAATTCTCCAGCAGTTAATTTATATTTCTTGGTTCTGAAATATGTAAAATTTGCTTCTGGTATAGTTTTGCAATCTATGAAATATTTATCCCATCTTTTTAATTTAAAATTATCATCTTTTAAATCTTCGCCTTTGTATTTTTTTCCACTTTTTATATCAGTAATTTCAATTTTATAGCCATCAACAGCTTCAAACCTTTCAAATGGAATATTATGTTTTTGAAGCTGTGCTTTTGCAGCATCCATGCGCTCAGTAGATTTTGCTAAGTTAATTATATATGCCTTATATTTTATTTCTTTATTCCTATGGATAGTGCAGCTCGTCAGAACTAATAGCAGACACACCCAAATGATTTTATTCCAGCTTTCCATCTTGGTTCCTTCCCATATTATCTATAACTGAATCAGCTCCAACAATAACTAATTGCTTTTTAGCTTTATAGCCATTAATAATTCTTTTGTTAATTGCATCAGCAATCTGCATATCTATCGGTAACTTCATATTTTTAGAAAAAACATACATTTTTTCTGCAAAATTGCGGTTTACTATGTAAGCAATAGTAGATCCAAGAGAATATGCAGGATCGCGGTTAATGCCCCACACATAATCATTTTCTGTTTTATCATGCAGCTTACGTGCTGGATATAATTTATCATGCCTATTATGAAGATGAAGATATATAACATCCCAATCGAGCGGGGCATTCTCTATCAGAGCCTTAATCTGAGATTTAAATGTCTTTAGGTCTCTCTTATTTATCCTAGTATCATCCTCAAATATTAAAGAATAACGATAATTATTATCGATTATATCTTTCCAAACTCTTCGCATACTGCAATAACAACCAACCTCACCTAAAGTCGAGCAGCCACTCAGAATAATATTATTATTCTTATCTTCATCACAAAAAACTTCATAAGCGGGGTTTTTGAGGTTAGGTTTATTTTGCTTGCAAGCAGACCACCAAGATTTTGCATCTAACATCTTTCCAGTATTTTTGTTAGAAATATTGATCTTATATCCGTCTGTAGCTCTAAATCTTGTAAATTTTAGCGAGGCTTTTTCGAAATTTTCTTTTGCTCCTAGATATCTATCAGGCGTTCTATCCAGATTCACCACATAAATTTTATCTAAAATTTCTTCAGAAGGCCTTTTGAAATGTTGGCATGAAGAAATTAAGAGCGAAAGAAAAAATACAACGAGCAAACGCATTTTAAGCTTATTATTTACTATTAATAACTTTTAATAATGCTTTTTCTTCAGGTTTTAAATTATCAGACCTAGTTTCATCATGGCTTGAATTAGAATTAGCTCTTTCTTTTTCAATTTCATTAATTTCGAAATGTGGTGGCATTTCTAAAGATTTATTCTTGATAACTGAATATTCATTTGGGCCCGAATGCACAATACCAATAGTCTTTTTTGCAGCTGAACTGCAAGAAGAAACAACAATAGCACAAATTGATAAAATTAATAATTTTGGTAAATTTTTCATAAATTCTCCCCTTCTGTAGAACTTGATGTTTGTTGTTTACTAAGAATTTTATCTAACTCAATTTGAGTACATAACCCTAAAAGCACGGGATCACGAGATTTTATATTTTTTATATTCCAATGAGAGCGATCTTTTATAGCATTTATTGTTGTCTTCGTAGTTCCAATAAGTTTTATTATTTCACTATCTTGAATAGAAGGGCAATTTTTTAACAGCCAATAAATGGCATCAGGCTTATCTTGTCTTCTTGCAACTGGAGTATATCTGGCTTTTGATTTTTTATTTACGATATTGTGGATTGCACTAATAGTAAGCTCTAATTTTGCAGAAGGATTTTTAATGCAATGTTCCAGCATTTCTTTAGTAAGCTGCCCATTATTTATTGGGCTTATACCCATTATCCCTTGAGCTACATCACCATCAGCTATACCCTTAATTTCAAGCTCGTGCATCCCACAAAAATCTGCAATCTGCTTAAATGTTAAAGTGGTATTTTCTATAAGCCACACAGCTGTCGCTTTAGGCATCACAGGTAAATTTTTATTATTGCTCATATTCTGAACCAAGTAATTATTTAATATAGTGAAAAATAGATGGGCTAATCTATAAAGTCAAGGTATTCGGTACAATCTTAAATGGAGATTTTGGTGAGCCCGCCGGGATTCGAACCCGGGACACCCTGATTAAAAGTCAAGTGCTCTACCTGCTGAGCTACGGGCTCACTGAAAAGAAATACTTAAATTACTTAATTCCAGTGATTAAAAGTGTTTTACTTTATGCATTAAAAAACCTATTATGTCAAGCATATATATTATTTAGGCAACTCTTAAAAAGCTTACAGGAACCATGAAAGATCAAACACTAGTTATTATCCCAGCAAGGCTAGGCTCAACAAGGCTTCCAGAAAAACCTCTTATTAAAATAGGCGATATTTCTATGATCGCAAGAGTCGCAACGCAAGTAATAAAATCTGGTTTAGATAATATTTATATAGCAACTGATAGCGAAAAAATAGCTGATGAACTTCTTGCTTATGATGTTAAATCTATATTAACTGATCCTTCTTGCCCATCTGGAACTGATAGAACATTCGCTGCTTGGAATAATATGCCTAATAAAGCCGATTTTAAATATATTATTAATGTACAAGGCGATATGCCATTTATTGATCCATCCATTATTTCGAAAGTAGCAAAAGCTCTATGGGAAAGTAATTGTGATATAGTTACTCCTGTTGCAAAAGTAGGATTAAGAGAAGCAGAATCAGAGAGTAATGTAAAAGTTGTCTCCACTCCAAGTAAAAGAGCAATATATTTTTCTAGAAGCTTAATTCCCAATGGAGCTACAGAATTTTTATACCATGTTGGGGTTTATGGATATAAAGCAAAAAGCCTTAGCCATTTTGTAAGCTTACCTGTCTCAGAAATAGAAAAAACAGAAAGGTTAGAGCAGTTAAGGGCCTTAGAAAATGGTATGACAATAGAAATTTGTGAGGTAGATAGCATTCCTATTTCAATCGATACCGAGGAAGATTTAAAAAAAGCGAAGGATTATTATAATCATATAACTTCGTTGAATGTTTAAAACAAATCAAAAATGGCTCAAACAATTTAGTCTATTTGTTTTAGAGAAAGTAGATAGCACGAATAGTGAAGCTAAAAGAATTATTTTTCAAAAAAACTCTCCCATTCAATTTGTCATTCATGCAAAAGAGCAAACTGCAGGTAGAGGTAGACATGGAAGAACATGGGAATCCTTAAAAGGGAATCTCTTCTTTTCTATAGTTGTACCTCGCACTGGCCCATTAGATGTGATGACTCAGCTTTCTTTTGTCGCATCCCTTGCAATAGAAAAAACTATTTCAAGTTTGTTCACTAAATATAAAAACACCTCTCCAATAGAATTAAAATGGCCAAATGATCTATTAGTGAATAATAAAAAAATTTCTGGAATTTTGATGGAAACAGCAGGGATTCACAATAGCCATATAATAATTGGGATAGGAGTAAATATAGAAAATTCTCCCACACTGACAGGAGAATATACAGCTACGAATTTACGGGAGGAATCAATTAGTTTTGCCAATGCGGAATTTATTCTTAACAAAATAATGAGTAATTTTTTAGAAAATTATTATCTATGGATTGCAGAAGGTTTTATGCCTATAAGACAGAAATGGTTAAAAAAAGCCAAAGGAGTGGGGCGTATTGTCAATGTTAAGACTCCCCATACAAGAATTATCGGTAAATTTATTGATATAGATTTCCGAGGTGCAATGAGGTTAGAAATTGCAAATGGGCAAATTTGCACCGTCACTCCTGAAGAAGTATTTTTTATTTAATCCAAATTCCAAACCCACTTAAACCGCAAGTTCTAGTCTCCAAGTATTATATATTCATAAATTATTTTAAATTTACAAGCATTGTTAATCTTTTTAACAAATCTTTTTTGCAACTATTAAGATTTTAAACTTCTTAAATAAACTTTATCCCTAGACTCACAAACTTAGCTATGTAAAGCTAAAATAAGAGGTATTTCCCGGAGGATATATGTCAAAATCACTAGATCCAGCAGCACTAGAAACAATACACTCACTATTCTTAGAATCACGTTATCAAGAAGCCTTAACTTCATTTATGGGAATAGATCCTGGTCCCGAGATTAATTTATTAAAAGCAAAAATTTTACTTGCTCAAAGAAACTTTTCTGGAGCTTTAAGCACTATTTCAGAAGCTGTTATAATTGATGAAAATAATCCGCATCTTTATTCTCTTCGATCGCAAATATTTTTATATATGGGCAGGTATAAAGATTCAATTCTTGCAGCTAAGCACGCTATTTCCTTAGATAGAGAAAATATAGGAGCATATGCTTTCAAAGGTCAAGCTCTTAAGCATTTATACCTAGACGAAGAAGCAATTGAAACATTTAATGAAGGCGTTGCAGCAGTAAAAAGAATAAACCATAAAAGAGATATAACATTAGATTTAGAAAAAGCTTTTTTAGCTCGTTCTTGTCAAGAATATGATCATGGCATCAGATATTCTAACTATGTAATAACAAGTGCTCCAAACCTCACATCTGGCTATATTTATTTAGGCTTTAACTTGCTTTCTAAATATATTTCAACAAAAGACCTACCAGCTACTTCTGAGCCGTTATTATTATCTCAGGGAATAGAGGCGTTAGATAAAGCTCTTGCACTTAATCCAAAAGACAGTATTGCTCTATATTATAAAGGCTTTGCCCTACAAATTTCTGGAGATCTAGGTGGTGCTCTAGCACTTTACAACCTCGCAACAGATATAAGCCCAGATTTTTCTAAAGCAGTAATCGCTTTAATTAATGTTCATATGCTAAGAAAAGAAGATGATATCTCATTAGCTCTGGTAAATAAATTTTTGTCCATCACTCCAAATAGCGAAGAAGCTTTACTGTTAAAAGTAAAAATCTTATCCTCTAAAGACAAGTGCGAAGAGGCTTTAAGTACAATAGAAGAATTAATTCTTCTAGATTCAGCAAATTACTATTTTTATTATAGAAAAGCTTTGGTGCAATCTGCACAAAATAATCTCCCTGGAGCCTTAGCAACATATGATCTTGCTCTATCATTAAAGCCGCAAGATATATCTATATTATATAATAAAGCCATCACTCTTTCTGATTTAAAAGAGCATTATACCGCACTAGAAGTCATTGCAGAAATTATCAGATTAAAACCTGATTATGCTTTGGCTTACAGAGCAAAAGGGCATATTTTAAGTGAACTTCATGAATATGGTGCAAGTTTTAAACATTTTTATCAAACTCATTTAGAAGATACAGCTCAATCCCCAGACATATTAATGTTGCTAAGCGCCAATCAATTTTCAGTTGCTGAAATTTGGTATTATAACGCCATCACTGAAGTTAATAAAACATGTTTGGAATTAGAAGGAAGAGCTCAGGAAAAAATATACTCTAGGGAATTAGTAGATGCCCAAACTCTATTACTTCAAGCTATCGCTTTAAATCCACAATATGTTCTAGCTTTAATAAAACTTTCTGAAGTAGAGTCTGATTTAGGAAAAACAGAAGAATCTTTAAAATATTATAGTTTAGCACTCGAAGTTAATAAAGAATATGCAAATGCGATTTTAAACCATGAAAAATTACCTCATGTTAGAGCTATAGAAAGAGAAGCTATAGCATCTCACGATCATGCGATAGCATTAGATCCAGGAAATTCAATTTTATATTGCTCAAAAGCAAGCAGCCTTAGCAAATTCCATATAGAAGAAGGCTTATCTGAGTCTCTAGGAATGGCAAGTAGACTTATAGAAAGCTCTAGTGTACCGCCTAATTTTATGAGAGGACCAGATGAATATACACTGTCAAAGGGAGATAAAAGAGCAGAGTTATTAAAAGAAGTACAGAGCCTTATAGACAGCACCAAGGCACTTCAAATGCCAGATGCACCATCTAGCACGCCAACTGAATTTAAAGAATTTTCTCCTTCAAAAGCTCTTTTTTCTATGCGTTTTGCAAGCGTTAGAAACTTAGATTCACTGACAGGCCAAAGGATAGCTAAAATGCCTGATTCTCCTCATTATGCAGAAAGACATCTTTCCTTAAAATCAGGAGCTGGTGCTCCCGATCCCTTAGCTGGAGAGGCCCCAACATCAGTATGTGCAGCAAGTGTGAGAGTTTCTCCACTTTCAGGATTAAGATCTTCTCCATTACATGCTCCGGATGCAAGCAGTAGAGCATCCGCTCAAAGTTTAGATGAAATGACTGCACATTTAAGGCTATCTTTAGATGGAGAATCCACAACATCTGAAACCTCACATTCCCATACTACTTCATTTCCTACGATGGTTTTAAGAGCAAAAGATGCATTAAAGCAATCTCTACAAGTTGCAACCAATAGATATGCAACGATGGATCAAATGAATGAAATGATCGTGATGTTAAAAGCGACCATGCGTGAAAATAACCAATTAAGAGCTGAATTAGAAATAATGAAGCATGACTATGTTCGAACAGAACAAGTAACTTTTGCTATAGCACATAATGCAGATAGCGTACAGCATGAGCAAATGCTTACAGCAATAGAAGCAGACCCTCATTTAAGAGATTATTATTCAAGTTTTATAAGAACTTTCCAGATTTATTTCACAGGCTTTATGGCTCGTAATTCTGGAGAAGTAGCAGCTCCGGAATTTGCAATACCAGGCTTATCTTTTGTGCCGCTCCCGCCTATTATAGAGCAGGCGATCAGTGCTTTTGAAAGCGCAGCAGATTTAGTAATTTCAACCAGAGAAGATAATGCGATTATTAGGTGTTTAAATTCAATCCCTGATATATATAGTTTCCTCACTACAACTATACCAAAAACTGCTTGTAAATTATGTTTAGATCCCTTTCATCACACACAAATTTTAACTCTTCAAGCTAGAGAGCATAACGGAATTTTTAAATTAAAAAAATATTATGATGCCGTAAAAGCTTTTTTCTGCGAGAATCAAACTCCGACTCCTCAAATGGAGCTAGGTGTTACAGATGCTTTAAAACTTATAAGCGCTTTCAAGAAAGGTATAATTAAAATCGAGGTCATTGCAACAGATATTGATATTATAATGGCTATGTCAGAATTTGTAAAAGGCAACTTAGAAGATAGAAAAATCACAATTCATACAAGATTAGCTTCAGTAACTGAAGAAGCCGATGATGATGATGGAGCAGAATCATATGATCCAATGGCTCGCACTGGCAGCAAAAGCAGCACAACTCTAACAGAAGGGCCTTCTGCTGCCCCTAGCGCAAGAGCAAGTTTTCTCTCTAGAAATGGTACACCTACAGGCGAAGCAGGGACAGTAGGCTTGACAGACCCGTCAGCAATAGCATTACACACAGCTGATAGGCAGCCTTCTGTCGTTGCACATGAATTAGCTGTACCGCCAAATCTATTTCCTGGAACAGGAATAGCAACCGAACCTATAACCCAAAGACACTGGTATGATTGTTTCAAAAAGTGTTTTTCTTGTCCTTGGGCCTCTTGTTGCGGAGAAGAAGTAGTGCAAAATGTTCTCCCGCAACCAGACCACCAACCACAGACTATGGGCGCAGTTGTAGAAGCTCATGAGGCCACTGCTTAAGTGGCTACTTCAACATAGCAATTAGGAGTCTCGTATAACCTGACTCTTAATATCTCAACCTCAATATCTTGAAAAAGTTGAGGGATAATAATAGTAAATAAATGCGCCGCTATATTCTCAGCCGTAGGATTAGAATCTATATAATAAACTCTCTGCTCTGTATAATTTTCTATAAATTCTCCAAGAGGCTTATCTTTTCTTGATAATATTGC
>CAMCRO010000030.1 GCA_945877265.1 Rickettsia typhi
TCTATCCTTGCTATCTTCTTTAATTTCTCGTTATATCCCGACCAGTTGCGCTTCTCTCGGTGCTTTCTCATAAAATAACACCTTATTAGCCCAACTACCTCTCTATCTCAACCCTTTTCTCACTCCTTCCATGCAACAACGCCACTTGATTCAGGATCGTCACGCTCCACTTCGTTTCGTTCACGATGACGAAAAACGCACAACCGTCATTGCGAGAAGTCCGAAGGGCGACGAAGCAATCCAGTAAAAACACTTACATTCTGGATCACCACGGCTCTTCGAGCCTCGTGATGACGACAAACGCACAACCGTCATTGCGAGAAGTCCGAAGGGTTACGAAGCAATTCAGTAAAAACATAAAAAAAAGGGCGCCGGAAAGCGCCCTTTTATAAGTCTCAGAGTATGAGAGATTTAAGAATTATAGATCAACTCTTAATCTTAATGTACCTTGGTGAGAAACAAACTTGTTAGCAAGTTTAGCATCATAACCAACGCCATATTCAACCATACCTGTTCTAGCTGTTAAGCTTGTACCTAAGTTGTAGTTAACTTTTGCAGCTTTAGCAGCTGTTACGTTAATACCTTTGCTATATCCGTCGATTTTAGCTTCAACTGTAGGGTTCTTAGCTTTTAAGTCATAGTTAACAAAAGCATGAACTTCTGGTGTCACATAAGATCCAGACATATCAAATCCGCCTTGCACGGTAGCACCAGCAATTGCAGTGAATTTGTCTGCAGATTTCTTAGTAATTGTTCTACCAACAGTTCCTTTCTCTGTGTAACCACCTTCGTTAACATTCAGATAAGAAAGTCCAACAGCAGGAACTAATGTCGCAACATTTGAAAGTTTGTAGTTATAACCAGCAAGAGCTTCCATGCTAAATGCCATAGTGTCATATTTTGCACTTGCAGCTGTAAGCATAGCTGTTTTCATGTTAGCTTTAACATTACCAGAACCGAATGCAGCATTACCTTGAACAAACCAGTCATTAGCTAATGTATGTCTTCCGTATACGCTGAAGAACATGTTATTAGACTTAGTTTTATCGCCAGCTTTAGCATCTTTAAACTTAAGTTCAGAAGAAGCGTAAGAAACAGCGATACCAACCATAGAAGAGTCAGAAACCATTGTATCAGCACCGACTGTTCCGCCCATTACAGTACCTTTGTAACCAGCATCACCTTTTCTAGCTTTTTGTGTTGCTTTAGAACCAAAACCTTGTGCCCATAGACCAAAGCCCATTGGTTCATCACCAGCAGAAGGAGCATCACTAGGCATAGCAACTGAAGCCATTCTGCTAGATACAGCTGTAGCAACTGAAGCAGCAGCAGCAGATGTTGCTGTAGCAGGAGCAGCAGAAGCTGTTAATCTAGCTATAGATTCAGTAACTTTTGCTGGGTCAACAGCAGCCCAGTTTTGAAGGCTATCTAAAAGCTTACTTGCTTCACCAGTTGCAGTTACATTCATATCACTGAATAAAGCAGCTAAGTCTCTGCTTAAACCTTGAGCCTCTACGAACGCCGCAGTATTGTCACTTGCAACTAATTTAACATTGGTATCTGCTGATCCTTGCGCAAATGACCATTTTGTAAATCCTTTTTGATCAGCAACTGCTAACTTTCCACCTTCTAATAAAGTTTTTGCATTCTTAGCTGTAAATACTGCATCAACTGTTTTACCAGGAGCTGCTCTACTACCAGCAACAACGAATGTTAATTTATCAACTGTAGCATCATTTGCTGCACCAGCATCAACTAGACCAAGTGTAGTACCATTATAGCTTGTTACAACATTAGCACCTGTTAAAGTAGGAGCTTCTGTAAATGTTAAGTTATTTGTTCCGATATTGAATGTTGTTCCTGTTGCAGTAACTTTACCACCAATTGTAGCAGCTTTTTGAAGCTCAACAGTAGCAGCAGCAAATTTAACATCAAGACCAGCATTAGCTATGATGCTATCTGTTATAGTAATTGTTTTGCCAGCAGCTCCTTTGAAATCCATAGAAGCAACTTTCTTAGCAGTACCAATTAATCCAACAGTATGGCTACCTTCGAAGGTTAATTTACCTTCTCCATCATTTGCACCGTCTGTTTTAATGTTAAGCAAGCTAGCTCCATCAGCAAATGTCACTTCTGTTGCAGCACCTGTAATAGTAAATGCTCCTTTTCCGTCAACACCATCAACTGTTTTTTCAAACTTAATTTTTGTGCCAGCTATAGTTGTGATATCTTTAGAGAATACGTTACCTTTTACAGTTGCTGTACGCCCAGCGCCATTAAATGCTAAGCTTTTAACTCTTGCATCTTTAGCACCAAATCCACCATATGTAGTATCAGCAGCATTACTACCAGCACCAGTAACTATTAATGTATCAGCTTTAGCAGCTGTAACAACTGCGCCAAATGTACTTTTTGTATTAAGATCAAGAGTTTTATCTACAGTTCCGACAAAGGATAAAGCTTGAATTCCATGATCAGCTGCACCAAGATCTGCAGCAAGTTGAGAGTCATCTCTAAACGCAACAACACCAACTCCATTTCCTTCAGCTTCGTACGCAGCAATATTGTTTAATTTGAACACTTCTAATGTAGCTTGAGAATCTTTTCCAAAAACTAATTTAGCTATTTTGGAGTGATTAACGTCGTTGCTGCTCACTTTAACACCAGCACCATTAAGTTTCACAACCCCAAGTTCGTTAGAAAAACCAAGTTTTGCAACTTCTAAATCAGCTTTGTTATCAAATGTTAATTGTCCATTACCAGGACCATTAGCATCTATTGTCATTGCTTTATTTCCAACAGACGAGATTGTTGCTTTTGCATCATTATTGGTAAACTTAACCAATGCAACATTCTTTAAAGAATCACCGAAAATTGCTGTTTTATTAGCTTTTCCTAAAGTAATTTCTGATACTGCTTTTCCATCTGTAGAACCAAAAATAACTCCAGAAAGATCAACATCCTCTTGGAATACAACTGTACCTTGGGCAGCATTCATTCCGCCACCAAGTCCATCAACAGTTTTCACTGCAAAGGTTTTTCCTGAGACTGTAAGAGTTTGATTAGCAGCAAATGTGATGTTTTTCAATGCCATTTTATCAGCACCAACAGTTTCAACTGTTAAATCTTGAGCTAAATAAATAGAACCTTCACCATCGTTGCTTGTTGTAATAGCTTTAGCAGCATGAGCGCCGCCATTATCTAGTGTTAATTTATTATCCGCAGCAAAATTCACTGATCCAATAGCATTAGCATCACCAAGCTGTCCAACAGTTGAATCACCAGAGACAGTAAGAATGTTTGTACTATTCAAAACATCTGTAATTTTAGTTATTGTTCCACCACTTAAGTTAATTTTAGAGGCATTTGCTCCTGTAAATTCAACTTGAGCAGTTTTACCAGCTGAAATATTAGCTATAGCACCGTTATTTAACTTCACAGTGTCCGCAGCATTCGCATGTGTAGAGGAGATAGTAACTACAGAGTTTGCAGTTATAGCAGTAACATCACCAGCCTGCGCGGTATCTTTCACTTCAAGAGAAGAATTAGCTTCCAAAATTGTACCATTATTAGCTCCATTAGCCTTCAAATCAGTTGCTTTTGCAAGAACTAATTTGTTGTGTCCCTTCACGTTAATACTATCTATTACGGCGCCTAAGGTAACAACACCATTATTAGAACCGAAAGTAACTGTTTTTGTTGCATTAGCAGCAGCTCCTGTAACGTCAATATTTAACTTACCGTCATTAGGATTAATTGTAGTTATCTCAGCACCATTAGCAGAACCTAAAACTCCTTCAACCTTAATATTCAAGGCACTATTAGCATTATTTGCAAAAGAAATTTTATTAACTAATTCTAACCCGCCAACTAAATTTCCAGCAAAATTCCCAAGTTGTATTTGAGCAGTTTGAACATTCGGAGCAGCAGCAACAGGGACAGCACCACCAATAACACCGCCCATGTTAGCAGCAGCAGCATAAGCAGCTGCATTAGTTACAAGACCTAAATCTGTATTTTGTAATAAAATATTTTGATCAGCTAAACCTAAACGAACAACAGCACCTGATTGCTTATTCAAATCAATTGTGAATTTACCAGGAACAGCATGATTTTGATCGAGCGTTAAGCGATTACCACCAGCTGAGAGAGCAAGAATATACGTATGGTCAGCATTATTGGGGACAACACCACCTAAATTAGCACCAGCTGTATCGTAAGTACGAGCCGCATTGCCAAGTGTTACGTCACCAGCATTTTGATTGAAGAATACTTCAGCCGCAAATGCGCTAGTTCCTGTAGCTAAAACAGCAAGAGCAGAAGCTGATGTTAGCAAGTTTTTTATTAGTTTTTTATTAGACATAAATAAACCTTTCTTAGTTAAATTAATAAACTCGTCAAACTTCCACGATTCTTATTTAGCACTGCTCTAATGTTATGTTTGGGGTTTGTCATGCACTCGTCATTGCGAGCAGAGCGCGTCAATCCACTTATTCACCGTCATTGCGAGGAACGTAGTGACGCGGCAATCCAGTAAAAAACACTTACATTCTGGATCGTCACACTCCACTTCGTTTCGTTCGCGATGACGAAAAACGCACAATCGTCATTGCGAGGAACGTAGTGACGCGGCAATCCAGTAAACCATAAATTCTGGATTGCTTCGTTTCACTCGCAATCACAGTACAAAACCCCTTAAACTAACATTACAGCAGTACTAAATACTAAATATAGGATAGTTCAGTACGCACCTAGCATAGCAAAAACCTGAATAGTGGCAAGCGTTAAATAAATTTAATGTGGAAAATTTAACTATAATGGTAAAAATATCACTAGTAATATGTTGCATTTTTATCGCTATGAGACGTCATTCCTGGCACTCTAACTTGTCATTGCGAGAAGTCCGAAGGGCGACGAAGCAATCCAGTAAAAACACTTACATTCTGGATCAATAGGCCGGTTTATAGCCTCCTCGTGATGACGACAAACGCACAGACGTCATTGCGACCAGGAGACGAAGTCGTGGCGGGAAGCAATCCAGCAAAATATTAATTACAAAATAATATCTTCATACAAATCCTTCCAGTCAGGATTTATACTTTCTATTAATTCTAATTTCTTCTCACGAGAGCCTGCTTTAATTTGCTTTTCTCTTGATATCGCTGATTCCATAGTTTCATGCAATTCATAAAATACGAGTAATTTACATCCATATCTTTTCGAAAAGCCTTTAATCACACCTTCTTTATGCTGGTATATTCTCCCAACAAGATTTGAAGTAACACCAGTATATAATGTTCCATTTCTTTTATTAGCGATAATATAAATTGCGGGCTGCTTCATATACTTATTTATCAAATTTTAACTTTTGGACTGGATCACCACGTCGGCTTTACAGCCTCCTCGTGATGACGACAAACGCACAACCGTCATTGCGACCAGGAGACGAAGTCGTGGCGGGAAGCAATCCAGTAAAAACACTTACATTCTGGATCACCACGGCTCTTCGAGCCTCGTGATGACGACAAACGCACAACCGTCATTGCGAGTGAAACGAAGCAATCCAGTAGATACATTATACATTCTGGATCGCCACACTCAACTCCGTTTCGTTCGTGATGACGACAAAAGCACAGACGTCATTGCGAGAAGTCCGAAGGGCGACGAAGCAATCCAGTAAAAAACATACAATCAAATAGACCTAATGCTCGGAACCGATCTAAGTTTAGAATTATTTTTCATATAACCCAGAAATTGCGATACGGAATCCACTATATCATCATGCTTCACATGAGGAAATTCGAGCAATTGCTGCTGAACCATTCTGGCCTGAAAGCCAGTATAGGGAATCATCACCCTTCCCTGCTCGAATAAATCCACACAAGTTGCAAAACGCGTGATTTTATCGAGAATCGGCTTGCAAGGGACAATATTTTTCATCCCCTCTAATTTAAGGTCTTGGATTAGAGATTGCCCGCTTGCTTTATCTTCAATTAAAATTTTAGCAGGAAGATATTGCTGAGCGAGGCTTTTAACCTGCTTTTTTAGGTGGGGATATTCATATTTATGGCAAATGCAGGAAACAAGATAATATAAGTCGCCCGCAATGCCCCAAGTGGTGCAAGCCGAGAAATCTGAATCTTCAGAAATTTTGATTGCTGTATCCCAGCTTTGAATATAATAATCAAAATTTGCCGGCAACTCCTTATAAAAGAGTAAGAAATCCATATTTAATATTCCGCCAGAATTTTTGAGAGGGGCTTGTTGATATTGTGCCTGAAAATTATTCTCCCCAACTTCTTTAATCAGATCCTCCACTATCTTTTCACTAAATAAAGTTTCGTGAATCGTAGACCCGGCTGCCAAATTATAATAAAAATTCCCTATTTTATACTCAATATCTTCCGAAGCGAGTGTTGGGATTTTAAGAACTTCCCACTCATCTTTTTTATGGCTGGTTAAAACCCCCGTTAAATCCTCCTCATGCAAACGCTGCATTACAATAATAATTTTGCCATCCTTTCTGTTGTTTAGCCTTGTGGAAAATGTTTCAGAGTACCAATTAATCACCTTATTCCTAGCTTTTTCTGAGGTGATATGAGTTGGGTTATGTGGGTCATCCACAATGAGAACATCCCCTCCCTCACCTGTTGCAGAGCCTCCAACGGAAGTTGCAAATCTAAAGCCATATTTAGTTGTGAGAAATTTTGTTTTTTGATTTTGCTTAGAATGCAATTTTGTTTGAGTAAATAGGTTTTTATACCAGTCCGAATTCATCACAAAGCGCGTATCTAATGAAAGCTTAGTGCTTAAAATTTGAGAATAGCTCGCAACCATAATTCTAACTTTAGGATTATGGCCGAGAAGCCACGCGGGCCAGGCAACGCTCACACAAAGAGATTTAAGACTTCTTGGCGGCATATTAATTATAAGGCGCTTTATCTCACCCCTCTCTAGGGCGCATAAATATTCCGCAATTAAATCTATATGCCAATTGCTCGCAAATTCGGAATTAGGGTTAATTGTGTTAAATACTTTATGTATAAAACTTGGCAAATCGCTTCTAACCAAAGCATTCACTACGTCTCTTTCTTCATGCATTTTTATTCTTAACTGATCGTTTCTTAATATATTCTTCTATAATTTTTGCATCTTCGCTTAATTGCCTCGCTTCTTCGTAATCACCATCTAAATCAAGTTTTTTTAATTGAAGCATAGTATGTGTTATTTTATTTAAGCTCTCGATCAGAGATTTAATATTTCTAACTCTTTCATTATCTAGGTTTGCAAGGTTTAAATCAGCAACATCCTGCTCGATAATCTCTGCGAGCTCCTCGATCTGGGATGTAATTTTATTTGTTATCAATTTAGCTTTCATAAAATAATTAGTTAATTTGCTATTTGTTATTTTAGGTCGTCATTGCGAGGAACGAAGCAATCCAGCCTTCTTTTTGTCATTGCGAGAAACGAAGCAATCCAGCAAAATCATTATTCTGGATCGCCACACTCCACTTCGTTTCGTTCGCGATGACGAAACCTCATCTCACTCCCGCAATCTCATCGCCCTCTTTAATAGGGCTGAGTCCCAAGATCGCTCTTTTCTCATTTATGGTCATAAAACTCGCATTAGAGATTTTTTCTATTAATGAATATCTTTTTTCTGAAAGTGCCGAGATGCTTTCCCTATCAAAATCTATAATTATTTCTTTTTCAAGCCATATAGAGAGCCAGTTAGAAAGGTTATCTGCGATTTTATCTAGAAGAGGTATGATTGTTTCTTCCCAAAGCCCAATCCGTGCTTCTTGCATATTGCTATATGTATTATCACCAGAGATGCCAAGCAATTGAGGAGGAAGGCCAAAGGCTAGAGCAATTTCACGAGCAGCTGAATTTTTCGATTCGATAAAATCCATATCTTTAGGACTCACGCCAATTTCTCTCCAGTCTAGGCCACCCTCGAGCAGTAAAGGTTTGCCGGAATTATCATATCCTGAAAATTTATGAGATAGCTGTTCTTGCAACCTTTCAAATTGCTCATCAGTTAAATAATTATTTGCATCTTTCATCACAAGAGCGCCAGTCGGCCTTGCGCCATTTTTAAGCAAATTATTATTCCAATTAGAAGTATTATTATGCAGCTCAATTGCTTTTGCAGAAGCCTGAATTGCAGCAATGCCTTTGCTACCTCCAAGCGGGTTATAATTTTTTATATGCAAAATTTTGCAAATTCCATTTTTTTGATTTACTGGAAATTTGATTTCCTTAGCATGAGCCTTATAAATATAATTAGTGATAGAACCATTTTCTTGAATAACATCCATATTTCTCGGATGAAGTAGAAATAAATTATTCGGCTCTCTTTCTCCGACTCCATATATATAAGCATTACCATATAATAATTTTGTCGCGACGAGCTCAGAGAAAAAATCTGCACCAGCCTGCTTCCTATTAGGCCTTCTTAATAGTGAATAGATGGGATGATCTGCTAATTTAAACAGCTTTGAATTTCCTCTTTTTTCAAAAATCACCCAGGGGATATGGCTTGCCGCTTGCGAAATAATATTCACACACCGGTGAACTATAACATTGTTAGAATATTCTTCTGCAGTTATATTATTTCCCTGCATGAATAATTCATCAGCCAGATAAATTCCGCTATAGGATTTTTTCTCCCTATTAGAAGAGGTGAAAATTTTTCTGATATATTGGTGTAGCATATAATCTCTTTTTTTATTTTACACCAAGTTTCAGATTAAATTAGACATATGAATTTTAAATCGAGCCTGCGCAGCTTATATATAATATGCGAGCAAAGGCGAGCGTTGCTAAATTCATTTGGATCATTTAAGAATGAAGCTTGGTATTGCTTATATTCTACACGAAAAAATCCTAGCACTAATATCAAGCAGATATAGGAAAATAATTTTCCCACAATAAGTCTATTGCAAAATCTTAATTTTTATATTATGATGCCAGACTTTCAGAAGAATATTAGAACGTAGGTTTAAAAATGTCTGCAATTACAGTCCTTAAAGGCGAAGTGCGTAATAACACAGGAACAGGTCCAGCAAGAGAATTGCGCCGTCATGGCCTTATTCCAGCTACTTTATATGGCAACAAACAAGAGCCATTATCAGTTAGCTTGGAAGAAAAAGAAGTAACTAAATTATATAGAAAGCCAGGATTTAGTTCAACAGTAATTGAATTAGAATTATCAGGAAAAAAATATAAAGTTCTACCAAAAGCTGTAGATCTTCATCCAATAACAGATTTGGTTCGTCATGCAGATTTTGTTTTTCTTCCAACAAAGGGAACACAAAAAGTTCATGTACCAATCTTATATGAAGGAAAAGATAAATCTCTAGGCTTAAAAAGAGGCGGGTTCTTCAATATAATCCATAGAAAATTAGAGCTTGTTTGCCCCGTAAATGCTATTCCTTCTAATGTTTCAATCGATGTTTCAAGCATGATAGTCGGCTCTTCTGTAAAAGCAGCTAATGTTAAGCTTCCAGAAGGTTGCAGCTTAGTTTCAAAAAAAGACTATGTTCTTGCTTCAATCACAGGCCGTGCATCAAAAAACAATGAAGCAGAAGGCGAAGCTGAAGGAGCTAAAGCATAACTGTGTTAATAGTCGGCCTTGGTAACCCAGGATCAGAATATAAAAACACAAGACATAACGTTGGATTTATGGCGGCCCGGCAAATAGCTAACCGCCTTAATCTTATCTGGAAAAGCTCTTCCAAATTCAAAGCAAATATTGCAAGCGGAAATATAGATAATAATAAAATTATTTTAGTTCAGCCAGAAACTTTCATGAATCTTTCTGGAACCTCTGTCTCTCTTATCAAATCATACTATAATATCCCTTTGGAGGATGTAATCGTTATTCACGATGATTTAGATATAGAAATAGGCCTAATGAAATATAAAATGGGCGGCGGAAGCGCAGGTCATAATGGAATCAAATCTCTCGATCAACATATTGGGAGTGGTTACCATAGACTTAGAATAGGAATAAGCAGGCCTGAATTTGCAAGTATGGTATCTTCTTATGTTTTATCGGATTTTAAGGAAGATGAGATAACGATAATAAATTCTCTATTAGATAAGCTGGCAAACTCACATATAGAATTGATTGCTAAAAATTTTAAGGCTATAGTTACCAAATAAATATTTAGTAGGATAACATATGTCATTTTCTTCTGTTGCTAATCAAGCAAGCTTTCCATTTTCTCTTCCTTCACTACCTTATGAGAAAACAGCTCTTATGCCTCATATGAGCTTAGAGACCTTTGAATATCATCACGAAAAACACCACCAAGCTTATGTTACAAATTTAAATAAACTTCTTGAATCTAACGCTAGCTTGCAGCATAAAACATTAGAAGAAATTATTATTTTTTCACATGGAAAAGCGGAGTTAACTGGGATTTTTAATAATGCAGCGCAAGTTTGGAACCATACTTTCTTCTGGCATTCTATGAAAAAAGATGGCGGTAATGCTCCAAAAGGTAAACTTCTTAGCATGATAGAGCAAAGCTTTGGCAGCTTCGAACAATTCTCTGAGCAATTTAAACAAGCAGCTACAACACAATTTGGCAGTGGCTGGGCATGGCTTGTGCAAAATGGAGAGAGTCTTGAAATCGTAAAAACTTCCAATGCAGACCTACCAATCACATCCAACAAATGCCCTCTTATCTGCTGCGACGTTTGGGAACATGCTTATTATATTGATTATAGGAATAAAAGGCCAGATTTCGTTGCTTCTTTTTTAACAAATTTAGTTAACTGGGAATTTGCAGAATCAAATCTTCAATAATGATATTTTAGGCAAACTCTCATGCAAGATCTTTTAAATTCTTCTGGAACGGAATTTTGTTATGAAGATTTTGCGAACATATTAATCTCTATTTCTCCTGATATAATTAATGCAGAGAAAATCTCTGTGGCTTTATCAGGAGGAGTCGATTCCATCGCTTTGCTGCACTTATCTAAAACATTCTGCGACAAAAATAAAATCAAACTAGTAGCAATAACTATTAATCACGATTTAAGGGCCGAATCAGAACAAGAAGCCCTAGAAGTCGGTGCATATTGCAAATCTCTTAATATAGAGCATCATATATATAAATGGGAACACCAAGATATTAAATCTAACATTCAGGAGGAAGCAAGAAATGCGAGATATAATCTACTCCTATCTTGCTGTAAGTTAGAAAAAATTCCATATCTTCTAACAGGACATCATTTAGGAGATCAAATAGAGCAAATTTTAATTAGCCTATCACAAGGGGCGGGAATTTATAGTTTTTGTATTCCTGAAAATACCATATTAAATGGCATTAAAATCATAAGGCCACTTTTGAATTTCTCTAAAGAAGAAATAATAGGATATACAAAAGAAAATAAATTAAAATGGTGGGAAGACCCAACAAACATAGCAGATAAATATCTAAGGAATAAAATAAGGCCAATTGCATCTCGCCTCTTAAATATTTCCAATCAGAAAAAACTAATCACTGCCATATCTAATATCAAAAGAGCTTCTAACTCTCTTGCACAAATAACAGAAGATTATATTAAGAATAACGTAACATTCTCTCATTTAGGTTATGCAAAATTTAAAACTAATAGTTATAAAAGCCTTAGTGATGAAATAAAATTTTCTATAATCAGGTCATTAATCTTAAAAATCAGCAAACAAGAAGGCGATTTAAGATTAAATTCTATTAAAATAATTGATCAGGCAATCTCTAAGGGGCAGAAAAAATCTTTAGGAGGCTGCTGTTTCACAAGTGAAAATGATATTTGTATCATCATTAGAGATTTCGGAAGAACTTCTCCTCAAATTTGTAAAATAGAAGATACTATTATGTGGGACAACAGATTCAGAATAATCTCCAAACTAAAATTAGAGGTAAGAAAATTATCTCTAAATGAATTAAATCTACTACTCAAGGAAGATCCCCAATCGTTCAATTTTGATGATGAATTAACTCAAAGTGTAAAAAAAACTATAGTACTAACTCTTCCTGCAATATTCTCTCTTGAAAAACTACTAGTAATCCCACATATATATTACTATAATCCGAAGGTGAACAGAGAAATCGATATCCAACTTATTAAAATAGCTTAGCAATGAATAATAGTCGTAATTTTCTTATCTGGGGTGCAGTTTTTGTATTCCTAATTGTAATATTTAATTTTGTGCAGGGAGATAGCTTCTCTCAGAGTAAAAAACAATTAGCCTTTTCTGATTTTATATCGAAAGTAGAAGAGAAACAAGTAAGCTCTATAAAAATTTTAGGCAGAAATATAGAAGGTCAATTAAATGATGGCACTCAATTTGCCACCTATGCAATTGAATATCCTGAACTACTTTCTAAATTATATGAGTCTGGCGCGAATATTGAAGTAATGCCTCCCGACAACAAAATGAATTCGGCTCTAAGCATTTTTGTTTCTTGGTTCCCTATGTTACTATTCATCGGAATTTGGATATTTTTCATGAAGCAGATGGGCGGCGGCGCAGGAAAAGCCATGGGCTTTGGCAAATCAAAAGCGAAGCTCCTTTCAGATAAAGGTCCAAAAGTTACATTCAAAGATGTAGCAGGAATAAATGAAGCAAAAGAGGAGCTATCTGAAATTGTTGATTTCTTAAGAGATCCTGGCAAATTCCACAGGCTAGGCGGCAAAATTCCTAAAGGCTGCTTGCTTATTGGCCCTCCAGGCACAGGTAAAACTATGCTTGCAAAAGCTATCGCAGGCGAAGCAAATGTTCCTTTCTTTAGCATCTCTGGCTCAGATTTTGTGGAAATGTTTGTCGGCGTTGGTGCAAGCAGAGTCCGGGACATGTTCGATCAAGGGAAGAAAAATGCTCCATGCATTATCTTTATCGATGAAATAGACGCAGTAGGGCGCCATAGAGGCGTTGGCCTTGGCGGAGGAAATGACGAAAGAGAGCAAACTTTAAACCAGCTCCTTGTTGAAATGGATGGCTTCGAGGCAAATGAAGGTGTTGTGATTATCGCAGCAACTAATAGGCCTGATGTATTAGACCCTGCTCTTTTGCGTCCCGGCAGATTTGATAGACAAATCACTATAAGTAATCCTGACATCGAAGGAAGGGAACAAATTCTTAAAGTTCATGCTAAGAAAGTAAAATGCGAAGAAGGCATTGATTTTAGAATTATAGCACGCGGAACTCCTGGGTTTTCTGGTGCGGAACTTGCTAATCTTGTGAACGAAGCAGCTCTTCTTGCAGCGAGAAATCAAAAAAGATTCATAAGCTCTCAAGATTTTGAAGAAGCAAAAGACAAGGTTATGATGGGCGTTGAGAGAAGATCTATGGTAATAACAAATGAGCAGAAAGAGCTCACAGCTTATCATGAAGGCGGGCATGCAATTGTAGGTATACATATGGCAGCGTCGGATCCAATCCATAAAGCAACTATAATCCCACGCGGAAGAGCTCTTGGCATGGTAATGCGCCTACCAGTAGATGATCGCTTTTCTGTAAGAAGAGAAAAAATGGAAGCAGATATTGCCGTTGCAATGGCTGGCAGAGTCGCGGAAGAATTAATTTTCGGATACGAGAAAGTTACTTCTGGCGCATCTTCCGATATCAAAATGGCAACCCAAATGGCAAGAGCTATGGTAACTGAATGGGGTTTAAGCGATAAGGTTGGCCCAATATTCCATGGAGGTTCTGAAGATCTTTACGCTTATGGAGGAAGACAGCCATCTTCTATTAGATCAGAAAAAACAGCTGAGATGATAGACTCTGAAATTAAAAGAATAATAGATGATGGCTATAAAACAGCTAAGGACATCTTAGTTAAGCATTTAGACCAACTTCATTTACTGGCTAAAACTTTAATCGAAGAAGAGACTTTATCTGGCGAGCAAATTAAAATATTACTTGATAAAAGCTCTTCTACTAGTAATAAGAAAAAATCAGTAAAACCCGAGAAAGAAAAAAAACAAGAGAGAAAGAAAAGTTTAAAAACTTCCTAATAATATAGGACAGAGCTATTTTTCTCAAAAGCTCTGTCCTAAATCTATATCTGCGTTACCTCGCTTTATTACTTCTTAAGCTCTAAATAAATAAAAACAATGAATTGATCCGCCTAAGCACAAATATCACATCGTATAATTTTTATATCGTAAATATTTTATCAAACTAAATATTTCTCATCTCATAATATAAACTTAAAAGAAAAATTTTTATAATGAGCAAATTAGCGGTAAATACCTCATCAATAGAAGATGGCGAACAAGCTAGAAGTACGGATTTATTAGACACAATACAAATAAGCCTGCTCTCGATAAGGATAGCTAATAAAACTCAGCATGAAAAAGGAACAGAAGAAGTAACGAAAGAATTCAGGGAGAGGCTCAACAAAAGCCATCTAGAAATGCAAGATGTTCGTTATTTTTATAAAACTGATGACCCTAAAAAACAGAATAAAAAAACTCTTGCAGGTTGTGTAATAAAAGTAAAAGACTCTCAAGGAAAAGAAGCAGTGCTAGTGTCCTATCATGGCACAAGAGGCAACAATTGGGGGGAAATTAAAGCGGATTTGAAAGCAACAAAAGGCACATTCACTCTTAGTGGAGGAAGCACAATCGAAACGCATAAGGGCTTCCTAGAAGAATATAAGCGTTCTTCTTCTCAAATGCAAGACTATGTAACTGAATTATCAGGGGGTAAAAAATTACCAATAACTTTCGCGGGTCATAGTCTAGGTGGAGCACTATCTCAAATAGCTGCCCTTGATTTAACTTCTTCAGGACAATGCGATGCAAAAGATACTTCGATAGTAACTTTTGGTTCTCCAAGAGTATTTAGCAAAGAAGGAGCCCAAGCATATTCCAGAGCAGGGCTTGCTAATAAGACATTACTGGTCAGACAAAAAAGTGATATAGTACCTAGGGTTCCACCGAAAGGATTATTTGCCCATATAGGATTTAAGCTAAAACTTCCAAATGCGTCCTTAAACACCCACGGTGCAGGCTCATACAGGAAGGCAGCTGGAACAATAGAAGAATTAAAAAAAACAGGAAAGCTTTATAGTATAAGAGAAACAGATGCAATGCAAACTGTTAGGCCAGTCTCTTTTCAGGAATATTTAGCAAGCGGATTATCTCTGACATCTCAAAAATTAGCTATTGCTATCAAAAAAAGCAAGGAAGGATTTAAGAGTCTCAAACAAAAAGCTACAAACCTTGTAAACTCCTTTCGAAAATCTACCAAAATCACTTCTCCAGGTAAAAGTGCTAGTGCAACTGCATTTTCAAGCGCTATAACTGTAAAAAAACGGCAATCTCTAGACAGGGCTTAGTCTCATAATTTAAATAAGGCTATGTTCAATAATCGCAGCATATAAATAGATAGTAATTCAGACGATAAATAATATAGTGAATTAAGTTGAGGTAGCGTATTTAAAGAAGAAAGCTATTGAATCAAATAAGGAGTCAAACTTCTCGATTTTTTGCTTAACCCATCGTTTCATATTAGCCCAGAATTTTTCTATTGGATTAAGATCTGGTGAATATGGT
>CAMCRO010000031.1 GCA_945877265.1 Rickettsia typhi
CCACCATATTCACCAGATCTTAATCCAATAGAAAAATTCTGGGCTAATATGAAACGATGGGTTAAGCAAAAAATCGAGAAGTTTGACTCCTTATTTGATTCAATAGCTTTCTTCTTTAAATACGCTACCTCAACTTAATTCACTATATCCTAATCCTAATGTTTGAAAATGTACTATTTTTTGAAATTGTACTAACATATTTTTATTCATTTTTAATTGGTTTTATATATTAGTATATTTAAACATTAATGTCAAGAGTTTTAAGTTTTATTGATAACTTAGCGTTTTATTGTCTGAGAGGAATTTAGCAGGAGCCCGAGAAAATAGAAGATTACTATGTTCGGCTAATTTGTAGTCTGGAAGTACAGCATACCAAAATTAATTTTATTTATTTTACCATTTTCAATTAGTATTGGTGCTTCTTTCGGGCGGTATCAGGAAATAAATTAATAAATGCTAAACCAGAACATAATAGGATGAAATACCACATTCGCGATTTTTAAATAATCGCAATCTTATTTTACATTGCATATTAAAAGCAATAGCAGTGTAATATTCTCTCTAAACACAAGACGAAATTATATGATATTTGCCTATACCAAAGAAGAAAATGGCATTAAAAGGACCATACATAGTAATAAAGACCAATTGCCTACTAACGGCTTTGTATGGTTAGATTTATATAATCTCACCCCTGAAGAGGAAAAATCTGTAGAGAGCTTTGTAAAGATAAATATTCCGACTCGCGAAGAAATGAATGAAATCGAGCATTCTAGCAGATTATACACTCGCTATGGAGCTGTTTATATGACGGCAATTCTAGTTGCTCATGCTGATGGCCCCGAGCCTGAAAGCCATGCAGTTACATTTATTTTATTCAATAATTTATTGATTACTGTCCGTTACAGTGAGTTTAAAGCATTTAAAAATATCTCTGTTAATCTAGTAAGGTTTAAAAATGAAAATTACAGTGCTCCAACTATTTATTCTGAACTATTAAAAAGCATAGTTGAAAATATCGCGGATAGTTTAGAAAAGCTTAGAAATCATATAGATGAGTCTGCAAAGAGCATTTTTCGCCCCTCCTCTACTGAATCTAAAAATGAAAGAGTAGACTATCAATTTTTACTAAAAACTATAGGTAAAAACGGGATATTAATATCTAAAATGCGAGAAAGTTTAATTACAGTTAATAGAATGCTTTCCTACCCCCACCAATCAGAGTTTTTTCTCTTGCGTGAATCGGATGTTAGTATACTTAAAGGAATATCAACTGATATAGGAGCACTTAGTGATTATGCAAATTTTTTATCTACAGAATTAAATTTTCTATTAGATGCCACACTTGGGATGGTTAATATTGAGCAAAATAATATTATTAAAATTTTCTCGGTTGTTTCAGTGGTGTTTTTGCCCCCTACTCTAATTGCAAGCATGTATGGAATGAATTTTAGGCTTATGCCAGAGCTTAGCTGGCCATTTGGTTATCCTCTGGCGCTAATTATGATGCTAGTTTCTGCGTGGCTTCCTTTTAGATTTTTCAAGAAACGCAAATGGTTATAAGAATTATTTAAAAAAAAATAATCGGATTTGTGAAGATTATTTTTCTTAAAGATTTAGCCAATTTATAACTATCTATGAAGGATAGAGCAGAATTATTCTCGCGAAGTTTTTTACTTTAAGTTACGAATCATAGAATTTACCATCTTACTATTATGCTTTAACCACAATCTTGCGTTCTTATATTCTGGGTAAATTTCTTCAACTAACTTCCAGAATTTTTTACTATGGTTCATTTCTTTAAGATGAGCCATCTCATGAGCTACTACATATTCAATAATGTTATGTGGTGCTAGGCTAAGCTTCAAACTAAAAGACAAGTGTTTTTTGCTTGAGCAACTCCCCCACCTACCTAGAGTATTTCTGATGTTGATTTTGGTATAATTTAAATTATACCTCGTAGAAATCGCATTAGCTAATTTAAGTATTTTTTCTAGTAATGCTTCTTTTAAATAAGCTTTAAAAAACTCATGATGCTTGCCTTCTTTTTCTTCTATGGTTATTTCTTTGGCTGCTATATGAACATTATTTTTTTTGGAAATTTTATATTTTATTTTATAAATTTCTCCGAAAATGAACATCTGTCCTTCTTCAAGTGTATTTTTTGGCACTTTGTTTTGAGCTAATTTTTTTCTGATCCATAGCTCATGTTTCTGAAGAAAGAGATGTGCAATATTGAGATTAGCTTTTTTAGGCAGAACCAATTCTACTTTCTCTAAATTTATTCTAATAAAAATACGCTTTGCTTTTAAGCTATATCTTATAGGTATATCTATTTCACAGCCATGCATGTTAAGAGTAAAGGAAGAAAGGAGATGGGCTTGAGGCATTTAAGCTAACTTCAGTTTTATATTAGCTGGTGTTTTAGATCGGCATATATTACATAAATTTTGTATAATAGCTATTAAAAAGCATCACGCTCTAATGTTTAGCCAATAATTGAGATTGTATTTAAATCAATAAAATTTTATTAGATCCAAAATAGCTAATAAAAACTAAGCGCTTGACTCTAATGCATGCACTAGATTAAACTTATAGTTGCATATTCAATTTAATTAGGGAGGTGTAATATGACAACCTTGGTAGGAATGCAAGCAAAGTTTGCTGATGCATTAAAAGAATTAGTTGAACTTGATCATGATGCAGTAGAAGCATATAAAGCAGCGATTGATAGGCTAGAAAACAAAGAATATAAATCTCAACTTGAAAAATTCAAATCAGATCATGAAAATCATATAAATGTCTTAAATGGAATTTTGCATTCTCATAATGAGAAAATTGTGAATTCGCCTGATGCGAAAAGTTGGCTCACCAAGGGAAAGGTAATTTTAGCAAATCTTGTAGGTGATAAAACAATTTTAAGAGCCATGCGTTCTAATGAAGAAGATACAAACACTGCATATGAAAGAATTAATGCTCACAAGGAAAAGTGGGATGATGCTGAAGAGGCATTAAAAAAGGGTCTTGCAGATGAAAAAAGCCATAAAAAATGGCTAGATGATGTGCTAGATTAAATATTACTTAACTAGGAGAGGAAACCCCTCGCCTAGCTTTATAATTCGTTTTTTATAAATCTTTCAATTATTAATCTAGGAGACGTATGAAAACTTGGTTTCCTTTTAGCGATTATGATTTTTATACATATCTCTCTAGCGGTATATTAATTCTTTTCGCTCTCGATTATTTGCTAACTGGTGGAAGCACTACTTTTACAAAAACATGGACTACGCAACAAATTATACTAGGCTTAATTATAGCCTATGTTATGGGTCAAATAATTACTATCCCTTCCTCGATATTATATGAATCTATTTTGTTGAATAAAGTTTTGGGCCATCCAATGGAAATCCAGCTTGGTTCAAATATGAAAAAAAACCAAAGAAATATTACTATGTTGCTTGGCAAAGATTATAAGCTTCTGCCTGAAAGCGTGAGAAAAAACGTTATTGAGAGGGCAAAAAAAGAAACAAACTTATCTGAAAAAATACTATTAGAAGATAAGCTTAACATTTTTGATGCTGCTTTTGTCGGCGCCCGTACACATGAAGAAGATAAGGTGCGTATAGATGATTTCAGAAACCAATATGGATTTAATCGCAATATGTCTTTTGCAAGTTTTTTAACTGCTTTATTTATCGCTATAAGTAATACCCCGGGAGGTAACGTTATGACTCTTATATTTATTTTATTAGGTATAGGAATGATGATTAGGTTTCTTAGCTCGTATAGTTCTTTTTCTGCAGAAGTATTGCGCAGCTATGCTTTTGAACTAAATAAAAATAATGAAGCTTAGAATAATTAAATTAATTTTAAAAAAATTTTTTATTAATTTCTTAAATTTAATAATATTATTGACATTAAAATATTATATGAATTAAACTATAGGTTGTAGATATGATTCTACGATACATAAAATATAATAGTAATAGGTTACTATGAGAAAAGATTATAAACAATTTCTTTTAAGCGGTATTTTAGGTGCTGCGATACTTGTAAATTACAATTCATATGCTGCAGAACTTGAAATTAAAAATGATGGTTCTGGAGAAATTGATATTATAGTCGAAGGTGGAACTGGTACTATTGGAACAAATAAAAATATTATTAAACGTGCACAAAAAGCCGGTGGGACAACAGTATTAAAAGTAGAAAAAGAAACTTTTGGGGGAGAAACTTTTTCTATCACAGGTAAAAGCAATATTCCTTCAACTAACAATAAATGCGAGTTATTATTGGTGGAAAAAGATTATAAAATATTATTTATAGAAGGCAAAGCTGGTATGCTTATTTGTAAATCAGTCGAAAAATAAATAGTCTCTTTCTATCCCCGGAATTTCTTTCCGGGGTTGAAAAAAATTGTGAGATAGATTTTTTCTCTAGCTATCTTTCTCTGTATTTTTCTAAATAATGCCTTGTATACAAGACTCTTTTCCAACAAATTCAAAACATACTTTGTCCTTTTAAGATTTTCTCAATTATCAAGCCTAGTGTACAGATTGTATAAAAGCAATGAGCGGGAAGAAATAGCACTTGCGATCCTTAGTATTTAGTATAAATGCAGTAAATGATATATTAAAATTTATTCTGTAAATTAATATTTGTGGAGTGAGTAATGGCTAGTAAAGATTTCTTAAGATCAAAAGATGGGTTGATTATTGGTGTGGATGAGAGAGATAATTTTTACCGAGTCGATGGCTATCAACATATTTTTTTAATGGCTCCTACTGGAGCGGGCAAAGGGGTAAGTTTTGTAATACCGAATCTATTATCTACTTCTGAATCTGCTATTGTCCATGATATTAAAATAGAAAATTTCGCACTAACAAGCGGATGGAGAGCAAAACAAGGACAAAAAATATATTTATTTGAGCCTCTAAATCCGGAAGGCAAAACTCACTGCTATAATCCTTTTGATTTTGTAAGTATGAACCCTGACAAAATGTTTGATGATATTCAAAAAATTGCATATATATTGCTACCAGATCATTGTCATTCTGACCACGCACAGGAAAGAAATCTATTCATCTCTATTGCTTTATATATTTTTGCTGATTCTAAAAAACCTAAAACCTTTGGTGAAATTTATAGAATTCTTATGGGTAACTTAGTTAAGGAACTCACATCAGCTTCTAAGCTTAAAATTCATAATGCTGGATTATTACTTATAAATAATTTTTTAGGGCAAGATGCAGAATCGCAAGCTAGAGTCACTAATTCTCTTGCAACTCATCTTGAACTTTGGGGCAATCCGTTAATAGATCATGCAACATCTAAATCAGATTTTAATCCTGCTAATTTTAGAAGTGAAAAATCTACTCTTTATGTTGGTCTAGAACCTAATGATATTAAAAGACTACGTCCTTTACTGCAATTTTTCTATCAACATATAGCGCAAAGCCTCTGCAGGCCGACGGATGCCAAGAAAGATACTCATGGTGTATTATTTATATTGGATGAATTCCCAAGCATCGGAAGAATGGATGTATTTATTAAATCTATCCCGTATTTTAGGGGATATAAGGTTAGATTATTGATGATAGCGCAAGATTTAAACGATTTAAAAACTAGTTATTGTGAAAGGGGAGCTAATAGCCTCTTATCAAATTCCACTTATAAAATAGCATTTACCCCTAATAGTTATGATACAGCAAATTTCATATCAAACTTATCTGTAGATAGAGTAAAAAAAGAGGTGGCAATATCATGGCAAGCTGCAATGAGTATAGGAGAAACAGAGCAAATTATGATCATAGATAATCAGCAGTCTATCGTGGCTAAAAAACTTCGTTACTATGATTTTCCAGAATTTAAGGATAGGATAATTGAGCCGATAAAGTGTAAATTTTAAAGATGTAACCAAGGCTTAGATGCGTGTATGAGAAGTTTTTAAAGTAAGTCTTTAGCAGAATGTATGATGATGGTGTGAGATAAACAAGGTTATCCCACACATCTTTATGAAGAAATTAGAGATTTACACGGACTTTTACAGCACCAGTATGGCCAACAAATTTCTTAGCAAGTGTTACGTCATAACAGACTTCGAACTCTGTTATACCGCTTCTCGCTCCAACGCCAGCGCCCAAATTATAGAATGTTTTGGAAATTGGCTTAGAGCTTACTGAAAATTCTCCATTTTGACCATCTAAAGAAGAGAGTATTTTTGGATATTTGCCAGAAAGTTCCCTATAGTCACCTTTAGCTGCTCCTTCTACAAAAGCTTCAATAATAGCTTCACCAATAACACTATTTGCAACAAGATTTTGTATTAATACATGGTTTTTGCTATATTCTATTTGTAAATTAGCTATTAAACCTTTGAGATTGCTATCTTGAAGTTGACTAACAAGAAGGCTCGAATCACCAAGAAATAAGAATCCTAATGCTTCTGGTGTCACGTTTGTTTCTTGCATTAATTTTTCTTGGTTTAACATCAGGTATTCTAAAGTATTTGCACAGGACATAATAAATCCCCAAATAAGAGGAGTGCTAGAAGATTGTGCTGCAGCTTGAGCTCTTAGCTCTTCTAAAATTCATTATATCAATTGCGCTAGCATTTAAAGATAAAGTGGGTGAATATAAGAAAGATACTAGTAAAACACTTTACTTTAATTTTGATAATTTCATATTCATAAATATTTTAAGGTTAAAAACTTAAACTTTATTTGATATTTAAAAGTTTATGGTAATTAATTTATATCAATCAACTTTTTTAGAAGAAAAAGCGGCATCTCTGATATCCTTTAAATATATTATACAAAGTAATATTCCTTCTTTTACAGTAATCCTAATATTTTCGTCGTAGCTTCTATTTAGTGCTGAGTTTTTTCCAGGAAATGTTAACAAATCATTACACAGGTTCCATTTTAATCCTGTTGTCGTAATGCAAGCTTCTGGCATTCCAAATAATGATATTTTAGTGTTTGTTGGTAATTTTAATTCTAATGAGCTTGTGATATTTAAAATTACTGTCGAGTCGGAAAATGCAATAAACTCGCTTGCTGTAAAGATATTAATATTATTCAATATATGATCTAAATACCCTCCTCCTAGGCCAACTATTATAGAAGGTGAGATCATCTTTGCTTTTGTATATTCTAAAGTTTTCTCAAAATCAGATGTGCTTTGGTCTGAATTTTTAAAATTGGGGATAAATTCTAAATATTTAGAGTCTACACTGTCAAGATCCCCTATTATTATATCTGGCTTTATTCCAATTTTCATGAGTCTATTTGTTGCACCATCTGCTGCTATAATTGGAAGTCTATTTTTAAAATTTTTAAAAAAAGCTTTGCCTGGAATAGAACCATTTAGACACAAAATAGATTTAGGTTCAAATTTACTGAAAATTTGCTCAAAAATATCATGCATTTAATCGCTATACTTAAGTTTTTGAAAAATAGAAATAATAGCAGTCAACAAGCCAAAAATATTACTATATATAACATAATTGGATCTTGTTAAAATGCCATGAATAATCCAAGCAATAGAGCATATAGAATAATTTATGAGCATAAGTAGTGATATATCATTACTGGATTTGCTCTTGTGAACTTTGTAAATTTGTGGCAATAGGCCTATTAAAGAAGTAGCAAAGGCAATTGTGCCTGAGATATTTGAAACGGTAAACACATTTCCCTCCGATTGTATTAACAATATCAGGTTCAAAGGGTTGAACTTTTCAGTTCTCTCAGCCAAAATGGCACCCCTAACGTTGATTTAATTCTATTTGAATAATATATTAGTAATATTATTCTGCAACATCCAATTGTACTTCCTCTTCAATTTCATTTATATCTTCAGAATTAGGTTCTTCATTCCCGCCAGCTATTAATGACACGGATACTACTTTTTCTTCTTCATTTGTTTTAAATAAAATTACACCGCTGGTACTTCTTCCTGTTACCCTTACAGAGTCTAATGGACAGCGAATAAGTTTTCCTAAATTTGTTATAAGCATTATCTCATCATGTGAAGTCACAGGCATAGATGCAATTACCTCACCGGTTTTATCATTAATTGCCATATTCACTATGCCACTTCCGCCTCTGTTCGTAATTCGATATTCATATGCTGATGAGATTTTTCCTATACCATTTTCAGATACTGTTAGTATATATTCCTCATTTTTAGCAAGATTTTCAATTTGAGTTGAATCGATTTCAATAGCATTTGTTTGTTTAAACTCTTCTGCTAAAATTGATCCTTCGGCAATTGATTTTCTTGTGTCTTTAGGGATAGATAAATATTTATCTCTAATTTCAAACTCACATTCTATTCCTGAAAGTACAGCCATGCTGATTACATAGTCTTTAGGAGCAAGCTTAATTCCTCGGACTCCGTCTGACGTTCTGCTTTTAAAGACTCGGACGGCCTGAACGGGGAATCTTAATGCCTTTCCTTGTTTAGTTGCAAGCAGGATGTGATCATTCTCATTACATGCTTTAACTTCGACTAAACTATCTCCTTCATCCAGCCTAATTGCAATTTTTCCGTTAGATTGGATTTTTTTGAAGTCAGATAAGTCATTACGTCTAACATTTCCAAGTTTAGTTGAGAACATAATATTTAAATTATCCCATTCTTCAACATTTTCAGGCATTGGCATTATATTGGTAATTTTTTCTCCATCTTGTAACTTGAGGATATTGACTAATGGCCTACCCTTACTTTGTGGGTTTCCAAGAGGAAGTTTGTATAATTTTAAGCTATATACTTGCCCTTTATTTGAGAAGAAGAGCATTGGAGTATGAGTGCTGCCAATAAATAATTGAGTTATCACATCATCTTCATGCATGCTAAGGCCAGATCTGCCTTTACCTCCACGTCTTTGAGCTCTATATGTTGAAAGTGGTACACGCTTAATATAACCCCCGAGAGTAACAGTTACCACCATTTCTTCTCTTTGGATTAAATCTTCTATATCAATATCAAAATCTGATTCTTCTATCGATGTGAGCCTTGGAGTAGCAAATGAATCTTTTATTTGTAATAGCTCTGCCCTAATAATTTCAAGTAACTTTGTTCTTGATCCTAAAATTTCTAAATAACCCAGAATTTCTTTTCTTAATTCATGTAAGTCATCTTCTATTTTATTTTTTTCCATTGCTGTAAGGCGTTGAAGTCTCATTTCTAATATTGCTTTAGCTTGAGCTTCTGTGAAATAACATTTGCCATCTTCAGTTGTACTTGCTCTATCATCAACTAGCTTAATTAATTCTAATATGTCAGAAGCATTCCAAGCTTTTTCCATTAATTGTTTTTTCGCTTCGTTGGGGTCTGTGGATGCACGTATTAGCCTAATTATTTCATCTATATTATTTACAGCAACTCGGAGTCCTACTAGAATATGAGCTTTATCTCTAGCCTTATTTAATAAATAAATTGTCCTTTTTGTTACAACTTCTTCTCTGAATTGCAAGAATGCAGTTAGAACTTCCACAAGAGTAAGAACTTTCGGCATGCCATTATCTAGAGCAAGCATTATAACTCCAAAAGAGGTTTGGAGCTGAGTATATTGAAATAAGTGGTTCAGAACGACTTCTTCTACTGCATCTCTTTTTATTTCGATAACAACTCTAACACCGCTTTTATCGGACTCATCTCTTAAATCCGATATACCCTCTATTTTTTTCTCGTTAACTAGTTCAGCAATTTTTTCAATCAGCTTTGCTTTATTAACCATATAAGGAATTTCAGTAATGATTATGGCTTTCCTATTACCTGAAATATCTTCAAAGTGGGTTTTACCGCGCATTACAATGCTGCCCCTGCCAGTTTCGTATGCAGACCTTATTCCGCTTGAGCCTAAAATTGTTGCTCCGGTTGGAAAATCAGGCCCTTTTACGAATTGCATTAAATCCATTGAAGAAGCATCTGGGCATTCTAACAAATGCAAACATGCATCGATTATCTCTCCTAGATTATGTGGGGGTATATTAGTTGCCATACCCACAGCAATACCGCCAGTTCCATTAACAAGAAGATTAGGGAACATAGCAGGCAAGACTTTCGGTTCTGTTTCTGAACCATCATAGTTTTGTTGGAATAAAACAGTTTCTTTATCGAGATCTTCAAGAAGTGTGTGTGAAACTTTTTCAAGCCTAGATTCGGTGTAACGCATTGCAGCTGGAGAATCACCATCCATAGAGCCAAAGTTACCTTGACCGTCTATCAATGGAACTCTTAGAGAGAAATCTTGCGCCATTCTCACTAATGAGTCATATACTGCGCTATCACCGTGTGGGTGATATTTACCTATTACATCACCAACGATTCTTGCTGATTTTCGGTAAGCTTTGTTGTAATGATATCCGGCTTCATACATTGCGTATAAAATTCTACGATGTACGGGTTTTAGACCATCTCTGACATCAGGAATCGCTCTACTTACAATCACACTCATTGCATAATCTAAGTAAGACTTTTTCATTTCTTCAGAAATGCTTACCGGTAATAACTTATCTTCTGTTGAATCTTGCACAATTTTTCATATTTTATTTTACTCAACAAATTTATCAAAAACTAAACTTTATGCAACAAGGAAAGCACTTCTCCTACTAGATTAGTCCAAGAATTTTCAAGCGAGAAATATATTTATTTTTAATCACATCTGCAGAATAGTTTTCTTCAATATATCTCTCGGCATTTTTAGATATTTTTTCTCTAAAGTTCTTATCATCATATAATTTTTTCATATAATTTGCTGCTTCCTTAATATCAGCATCTGCCCAATATTTTCCATCTTCATAGATATATTCTCCCTGCCCTATAGCTTTTAATTTATAACCAACTAGGCACGAATTATCAGCGAGAGTAAAATCTGTATTACCAGAATAATTTGTAGCTATTACAGGTTTTTTCATTCTCATAGCTTCTGCCATTCCAATACCGAAACCTTCTGCTCTATGAAGAGAAACATAGACATCGCAGCAATTAATTAAATCAAGGATTTTGTCTCTAGGCAAAAGCTCATCTATTATATATATTCTTTTGTCAGCGCTAATTCTTTTTTGTAATTTTTCTATTTCTTTTTGATGTGAAGTTAAATTCTTTTTGGACATCATTTTAATTACAAGGCCAACACCTTCTTCTTTAGGAAATGCCTCATAAAATGCATTAATTACAGCTTCTGGATTCTTTCTTTGCATTACAGAAGACATATCAAAAGTGAATAAATAGAGAAATTTATCAGAAGGCAATTGGAAGTCTTTTTTGGTGTATTTATTGGGTATGTTAAATTCAACAGGATAAGGCATGTGAATAACAGGTAGTATAGCACTATCTGAAACGGATTTTTGCAAGAAGCTAGACATGGCCCAATATTCATCGACTAATGTAAGAGGCGCGATCCATTCTTTAGGATAATCTCGGATTTCCCATGCTCCATAATGAATGTTATACTTATCTTTAAATAACTTTTCTCCAAACTCTAGGAATAATTTTGCTATCCCATCACCATTACATACAAAAATATTTATATTATATATTAGGTTATCAATAGGAGTTTTTTGGTTATACTCATTCATAAACAAAAATGAACAATCGTAGTAAGCAATTGGTATTGCAGCTTTTTCAAAAGCTAGAGCAACGTTTTTTAAATGCTGGCCTAATCCAAATTCTTGTGATGGAAACCCTATTAAATTAACACCATGGGTTGCCTTAGAATTCAATAATTTATGGATTTTATATGCTCCATTTTCATAAGAAATAACATTGTTATGTGTTTGTTTAGCGTTGCTTAGGATATTCTTTAAGATATTTTGTCTATAAAAGCTTTTTATACGCTTCTGAAAACTGATTGGTAATAAATTGAAAAATTTTAAAAAGAAAAGTCTATTTCTGTCGATGAATTTTACTAGCATAACTCGAATATGAATATCTTGAGATATTACTTATTTATAAGCTATTTATTTGCAGCGCAAGGTAAATTTTTTGTAGGTAGGTCATTAAGATTTATAAAAATAAACGCGCCTTACTTTAAAATAGTATGACGCGTTTATTATAATTTAATTAAATTAAGCAGCGTGTTCAGATTGCGCTTCTTTCGCTTTGTATGTTTTGATAGCTTCAAGAGCTTCTGTTTCGCTTCGCGCAACGTTAATTATCACTTTTGTTTCAACATCCACGTGAAGTTGAAGTTTTACTTCATATACTCCAAGAGATTTGATTGGATTGTGCAAAATAACGCTAGAATAACGCACTAATTTAGAAATTTTTGAGAGCTGCCCTGCTATTTCCTTGTTAGAAACAGAACCAAATAGACGCCCATCATCAGAAGATTGTCTAATAAAAGCAAAATCTTTACCTTCTAGCTTCTTTGCTTCTTCTGTAGCTTCTGCTAAAAGAGCCTTGTTTTTTTCTTCAAGCTCGTGCTTTTTTTCTTCAAATTGTTTTAAGTTCTCATCTGTTGCTCTTGCAGCAATATTTTGAGGTAGTAGGAAATTTCTGCCGTATCCGTCTTTTACTTCAACTATATCGCCAATTTTCCCTAATGTTTTTAAAGGTTTTAAGATTACTACTTTCATTTTTACCTTCCAGAATTCGATACAAATGGCAACAAAGCAAGCATCCTTGCTATCTTGATTGCATTTTTAAGTTGGCGTTGTTTTTTAGCGCAAACATTTGTAATTCTATTAGGTAAAATCCTTCCACCTTCCGAAACAAATTTAGAAAGTAAGTTAGGGTTTTTGTAATTTACCTCAGGAGCATCTGGGGTTGATAATGGACATCCTTTTCTTCTTTTGAAAAAGACTCTACGTGTATTTCTATCCGCCATGCGGGTAAGAACTTTTGAATCATTTTGTTCTTCAATCATACTATAATACTCTTATATTAATTAACAGTAACATCAATGATGTTATCGTATGTTTCTGTTTGGCTTTTTAAAATCGGAGAAGGCTCTTTGCTTATACTATCTACTTTAATAGTTAGAAAACGGATTACATCTTCACTGAATTTCATCTTTCTTTCCAATTCTTTGATATGGGTAGAGTGAGCGTCAGTACAAAGCATTACATAATGCCCTTTTTTGTTATTGTTTATATCATAAGCAAGATTTCTTAGTCCCCAAGATTCGGTTTTAAGAATTTTGGCTCCTAATTTTGTGACTATCTCAGAAAAATCTGCTGTTAACTTATCAACATCAGCTGAAGAGATATCTTGTCTAATGATAAAAACGGTTTCGTACAATGCCATAAAAAAACAAACTCCAATTACACTATAAAATTTTAGCAGACTATCTATAGCAAATTTATATCATTATTTCAACACATATCTTTATCAGGCATTTAAATAATCTATTTAATATATAAATAAAATTATTTAAACGAAAAAAATTAACCTTATTTTAATATAGATGATATATGTAATATATGTTATAATTTAAAGTTCAAATTAAAAAATATGAAGGAATATGACAGATAAATTACCGCCAAAAATTCTTGTTGTGGAAGCGGATGATATATTAAGAACATCCTTGTGTAACACTATAGAAAGATATTGGTTCAATGTCATTAGAGCGTTTGACCAAGATTCAGCAATAAGATTTGCAGATGTAAATAAGCCTAACGTTACTATAATCAGCGCAAAGACTCCTGGAGTAGAAATTACAGATTTTGTAAAGAAAATACGAAAAGTTGATCAATGCGATAATATACCAGTAATAATTATTACAGAAGGAAATATTCCGGAAAAATCTTATGCTAACGCAAAAGATGACCTTATTGAGTATATTCAAAGACCTTACACTCCAAATGAGATAATGACACAAATAAAGAATTTGTTAAGGCGTTCAAACCCTGTGTTCCAAGATAAGGTTATAAGATATAAAGAAGTAAGCATGGATCTTGCGACTTATAAAGTTACAATAGGACCAAAACAAGTGCATTTAGGCCCTACTGAGTTTAAAATTTTACAGCTTCTAGTTCAATCGCCTAAGACAATATTTTCTAGGCAACAAATTTTAGATTATGTTTGGGGAGTCGATCAAAAAGTTGAGGCTCGTACTGTTGATGTTCATGTGAATAGACTAAGGGGATTAATGAAGCAAGGCAAACACGATATTCCTTTTATTAAAACTATTAGATCCGCTGGATATTGCCTAAACCTTCCAGGTGAAATAGATTAAAAGTTATTTTGATATTACACTTCCTTTTGCTGGCGCAGTAGAAGGAAGTGCCCCTATAGTTTTAGCTGTGCTCAATCCCATCATTTTCTTTACCATATCTCTTTCTTTCTTTTTATATCCCATGCTGTGAGCAATGTCTGATAGTTTTTGCAGTGGACTTCTTTTTATCTTGAGTTTTATTCCTTTCTCCATAGCAATTTCTCTTATTATCCCGCCAATATGCTTATTAACGGCAGCCTTTTCTGAGTCTCCTAGTATCTCACCTAGCATTTGGGCATCTCTTTTAATTTTATTGAATTGGCTCATGTCTTTTTCAGTGATTCCATTTGTTCTTAATGTGCGTTCAATTAATTCCTCAAGCTTGGGTTTTATACAAATCTCTCTTATAATCTCAGCGCGTTTTTCTGAAGGAGTATTTTCATTCTCAGATAAAGTGATTAGTATTTCTTGTGAGCTAGATTCTCTTTTATTCTGCATTAATCTATCAATAACATTTGTTTGAGTATCAGGAGATGCGCTTCCAATTAAACGCGCCTGGGGATAGCCAAGTGGAATAATGGCTCTTGTTTGTTCGATATTTTCTGG
>CAMCRO010000032.1 GCA_945877265.1 Rickettsia typhi
CACCATATTCACCAGATCTTAATCCAATAGAAAAATTCTGGGCTAATATGAAACGATGGGTTAAGCAAAAAATCGAGAAGTTTGACTCCTTATTTGATTCAATAGCTTTCTTCTTTAAATACGCTACCTCAACTTAATTCACTATATATACTGCGAAGGCAACAAACAAGAGATGCTGAAACAAGTTCAGCATGACATCTTTTAGATCCTGCAGGAAGTGCAAAAGGAGTTTTGCGTTGATTAAATCTTTTCTAACAGGGAATTTTGCCTGAGTTTTTTCTTTAAATTAGACATTAAATTAGAGTGAAGTTTTTGATCTTGATTCTTACATATAAAAACTAGTTTATCACCTGATGCGGATGGAACTAAAGTGAGGCACTGGCCGCAGACACCACCAAGCATACATTGCATTGGAGCATTTATACTAGCTATTTTCTCCAGGGCTTTATAATCTTCTAAATATGCGCTAACTGCTTGCATCATAGAGCTTGAACCTACAACAAAAAGATTCTTTATATTTTCTAGAGGAAATTTTGCAAGGCCATCTATTATCGATCCTTGGAGGCATTCCTCTCCCATTCCTTCAATTTTTTCATCGAATGTGAAAAGAAACTTATCTGCTAATTTTTTTATTTCATTTTCGTATATAAAATGCTCTTTTTTTCTGTAACCGCATAGCATCAAAACTTTATTATTATTTTCTTTTAAGCGCTTAGCATAAGGGAGCAATGCATAAACACCTACTCCTCCCCCAATGAGTAAGAAAGAAGAACCAGAAGGAAGATAAGAAGCCTCGCCGCAAGGGCCAACTAGAGAAACTTCCTCTCCTTTTTTAAGAAGTGATGCTGACTTAGTGGATTGGCCCACAATTTGAATTATAGAAGAGATAATATTACCTTCTATATTGCTTGCTGTGATTGCTATTGGTTCAAAAGATTTTGAGCTTTTATTATGGAAATTTTGCAGTTTAAAAAATTGCCCTGGAAGATAATTTTTTGCTGCCAAGGGCGCAGAAATTTTAAGCTCAAAGATATCATCAGAATGTCTAATGATATCTTTAATTACTGACTTAAAAATTTCCTTATCCACTATCGCTTTCTATAAATCTAAAAGCAATCTTTCAGGGTTTTCTACAGCCTCTTTTACTTTTACAAGGAATGTTACAGCTTCTTTGCCATCTATCATTCTATGATCATAAGAAAGAGCGACATACATCATCGGTCTGATTTCTACTTTACCGTTAACTGCTACTGGCCTTTCCATTGTTTTATGCATGCCGAGAATTGCTGATTGTGGAGGGTTGATGATTGGTGTGGACATTAATGAGCCATAAACACCACCATTAGTGATGGAAAATGTTCCGCCGGTGAGTTCTGACATAGAAAGCTTGCCTGTTTTAGCTTTTTTGCCCAAATCTGCAATTGTAGCTTCTGTTCCTGCAAAAGACATTAAATCTGCATCTCTTAAAATAGGAACAACAAGGCCTTGATCTGTGCCGACAGCAACGCCGATGTCGTAATATTTTTTATAGATAATGTCATCACCATTTATTTCTGCATTTACAGCAGGGATTTCTTTGAGCGCGTTAATTGCAGCTTTTACAAAAAATGACATGAAGCCAAGCTTGATGCCGTGTTTTTTCTCGAAAGTTTCTTTATATCTATTTCTAAGCTCTATGACGTTTGTCATATCTATTTCATTGAAGGTTGTGAGAATTGCTGCTGTATTTTGAGAGTCCTTCAAACGCTGCGCTATGGTTTTACGCAGGCGGCTCATTTTAACTCTCTCTTCAATTCTTGAAGAAGGCGCAGTGCTGCTGTTATTGTTAAATAGAATATCCGCTTTTGTTATTCGCCCGTCTTTTCCTGTCCCAGAAATTTGACTGACATTAACTGCATTTTCTGTTGCAATTTTTTGAGCAGAAGGAGAAAGGATAGGGGATTTTGCTTCTATTGCCTGAGAGGCTGGAGCTGATTGCGAAGCAGGTGCTGAGACGTTTCCGCTTGCCCCTTCTTTAACTGAGCCAATAACATCACCAATTTTAACAACAGAGCCTTCTGGCATTAGAATTTCGCTAATAGCTCCGCTAGCAGGAGCATTGATTTCTAAGGTTACTTTTTCCGTTTCTAATTCTACGACTAGCTCATCTGCTTTCACGCTATCGCCTTGCTTTTTGTGCCATTTTGCTATTGTGGCTTCTGAAACCGATTCGCCAAGAGCTGGTACTGTTATTTTGACTGTCATTTTAAACTCCTAAATTTTTAGCGCTTTCTCAATTAATTCATTTTGTTCTTTTATATGCACATTTGCATAACCTGTTGCAGGCGAAGCAGCTTCTTTTCTACTTACTAATTTTATCTCATTACCTCTTGTTATGAGCTTTGCTATTCTTGAATAAAAATAACCCCATGCACCCATATTTTCTGGCTCTTCTTGGCACCATGTTATTTGTGCATTTTGATATTTTTCTATTTCCTTATTTAATGCCTCAATAGGGAAAGGATAAAGCTGTTCAATACGAATTAATGCAACGTCTTTTATATTTGACTTTATTCTTTTATCAAGCAAGTCATAATATACTTTCCCGCTACAAATCACTAGTTTCTTAATAGATTTTGGATCTAAATCATCGCTTATAACGTGCTGGAATCTTGTGCCATGCCCAATTTCGCTGGTTTTGGATATGGCAAGAGGATTACGTAGCATTGATTTTGGAGATAGTATAATTAAAGGCTTGCGCACCTGCCTTAATTGTTGCCTGCGCAGAATATGAAATATTGAAGCAGGAGTTGTGGGATATGCAATTTGCATATTCTCTTCAGCGCATAATTGCAACAATCTTTCCATCCGAGCTGAAGTATGTTCTGGACCCTGACCTTCATATCCATGTGGAAGCAACATTACAAGCCCAGAAAGCCTGAGCCATTTTGTTTCTGTGGAAGAAATAAATTGATCAAAAACAATCTGAGCCCCATTGGAGAAATCTCCGAATTGAGCTTCCCAAATAGAGAGAGTTCTAGGGTTGGACATAGAATAGCCAAATTCATATCCAAGCACACCATATTCAGAAAGGCAGCTATCTGCAACTTCATAATTTGCTTGTTTATCTTTTAGATGATTAAGAGGAATATATTTTTCTCCGTTTGCTTGATCATGCAATACTGAATGCCTATGAGAGAATGTGCCGCGCCCTGCATCTTGCCCTGTGATTCTTATAGGATATCCCTCTTGAAGTAGGCTTGCAAAAGCAAGTTGCTCTCCAGTTGCCCAGTCTATTGTTTTTTCATCTTTAAAATCATTGATTCTTTGAGTAAATAATTTTTCTAATTTAGGATTTATATTGAAGCTAGAAGGAAAGCTACATAAGTTGCCTAATATTTCTTCTAATTTTTTGAGCTCAATTCCTGTCGCTAAATTTTTATCTTTATCAGTTTTGTTTTTTGCAAAGCCCTCCCATATTCCTTCTAAAAAATATGCTTTTGGTTTATAGCTTTTAGAAAGCTCGTAGGCTTTATCTAATTTTTCTTTAAATTTTTCAGCCATTTTTTCATAGTCGCCTTCTTGAATAGCTCCTTCAGAGATAAGTTGTGAAGAATAGATCAAAGCAGGTGTTTTCTTATTTTTTATTGTATGATACATGAGAGGCTGAGTATACATTGGCTCATCTCCCTCATTATGGCCATATTTGCGGTAGCATAGTATTTCCACCACCACATCTTTTTTATATTTAGCTCTATATTCAGAAGCAAGTATTGTGGATTTTACCACAGCTTCTATATCATCGCCATTGACGTGTATAATCGGAGCTCCGATTATTTTTGCAAATTCTGTTGAATATCTGCTTGAAGGATGTCCATCTTTTGGGTTTGCTGTAAAACCTACCTGGTTATTAATTACAACATGAAAAATTCCGCCTGTATCATAGGCTGGAATTGAGGACATAATTAAACATTCTGCAACAATACCCTGACCGCAGAAAGCTGCATCACCGTGGAATAAAAGCCCTAATACTTTAGATCTATCTTTATCCCCGATGAAATCTTGTTTTGCCCTCACTCTTCCTGCAACTACTGGATTTACTGCTTCTAAATGAGATGGGTTTGGTGTTAGAGTGAGATGGAGCTTATTGCCAGAATCTGTGATTATATCATTAGAAAAGCCCATATGATATTTTACATCTCCTGCTATACCTAGCTCTTCTGGAAAAGCTGACTGACCCTGAAATTCTGCAAGCAATGCTTCATAAGGCTTGCCTAGTACTTTTGTTAGACTATTTAACCTTCCTCTATGCGCCATTCCGATAACAACTTCTTCTACGCCGTGCTTTCCGCCTTCTTCAATAACTTTGCACAAAGAAATGATTGAGCTTTCTCCGCCTTCAACCGAGAATCTTTTAGCGCCTGGGAATTTTTTGTGAAGATATTGCTCTAGTCCCTCTACTTCGACTAGATCTTGCAGCATCTCTATTTTTTGTTTGTTAGAGAATTGATGGAGAGAAATTTCTTCGAATCTTTTATATAAAAATTCTTGTTCTGTTTCCGAATTGATATGGCTAAATTCTACTCCGATTGTCGAAGTGTAGATCTTGTGATTTGGAGTATTTTCTTCTATTGCGAGTGAAGCTAAACTTCTTGGGGTATCAAAACCTAGAGGATCAATACTCGCAGCCAAGTGGCCTAATCTTCTTAGTCTATCATCGCCATCTTTATATCGATCTTCTTTGCTTATATCCGCTTTATTTGAAGCTTCTGGCTTTTTCTCATTAATGTGCTTTTTATACCAAGACGGAAGAGCTCTTGTTGCATCATTCGCAGCAAAAAATATTCTCCATTCTTCGTCTACCGAAGAAGGATTTTCTTTATATTTTTCATATAAATCTTCAATAAATAATGCATTTGTTCCGTATAAATAGCTATTATCCAGATTTTGCTTTTCCACTATATTCTCCGAAGTTATTCCTCGAGGTAGATAGTAATACAAAATTCTATATTTTCAATTAGATTTGCTTTATAACTTTCCTTTTATATATACAAAAGATATAATAACTAAAATTTTGGAGAAAATTATGGTAGCTCAAGTAACTGATAGCACCTTTGAAAAGGAAGTAATTCAATCTTCAGTTCCTGTTGTGGTTGATTTTTGGGCTGAATGGTGCGGACCATGCAAAATGCTTGCTCCTATCTTAGAAGAAGCTGCATCTAACTTGCAAGGTAAAGTTAAGATTCTTAAAATGAATGTGGATGAAAATCCTAATGTCCCTTCTGGTTTTGGAATTAGAGGTATACCAACTATGATGCTATTCAAAAATGGAGCTCTTATTGACACTAAAGTTGGTGTTGTTCAAAAACCTGCTTTAATTGAATGGATAGAAAATAACATCTAATATCTATGCCATCAAAGAACGCCACATTGCCAAAAAGAGGCAAAATTTCTGCCCCCAAAAAAACTGTGGCTAAAAAAGCCTCCAAAAAAAATATTCCCCCAAAAAGCTCTAAGAGCTATGATTCCGAATTAGAGAAGGAAAATATATTTGAAATTAATGAATATGAAAGCACCAGCTATCATGCAGCAGAGGACCTAGATCATGACATAGTGCTTTTGGAATTTCCTAAAGACGCCAAAAAAAGAAAGAAATCTTTGCAAGGTGAGATTCTTGTTATTAAAGAAGATGTTGATTTAGAAGATTCGGATCTATTTATCGGCTATTTGCCAGAAGAGTTGGAAGACGAAGAAGAGCAATATTCTTACGGAGGTGAGGAAATTGTCACAAATATAGAGCAAAATGAAAAAGAAAATTATTCTTTTACCTCTTATGAAAATAATAACGCTGCTGAAGATGTGTATATTTCTCTAAAAAATGCTTATGTAGAAGGAATTAATACTTACAATAGAGCTCAAGGTTTAAAGCATTTTTTCTTGAGGAAAGGCAAGTTACTACTTACCAAAATTCCAATTCTAAATAATATTAATCTTACATGCAAAGCTGGTGAAAAAATTGCTTTTATTGGAGAAAATGGGTCTGGTAAAAGCTCTTTGCTCAAAGTTGTTGCAGGAATTTATCCTATAAAATCAGGCATATTCGATGTTAAAGGAAGGATTGCAGCTTCTATAGAAATGGGTTTTGGCATGGAATATGAGATGACGGGCCGCCAAAATATTAAGCTCATGATGGTTTATAATAATATGTTAGACCTTTATACGAAAGAGCTAGAAGATGCTATAATTGAATTCTCAGAACTTGGTGAGAAAATAGACTGGCCAGTGAAAACATATAGTTCTGGGATGCTATCTCGCCTGACTTTTTCGGTAAATTTATACCAGAAGCCTGATATATTGCTTTTAGATGAAATTTTTGCAGCAGGAGATAGCCATTTTGTTCATAAATCTTTAAAAGTGATGAAAGATAAGTTTTTAAACACTCCTATTTCGATTCTTGTGAGCCACCAAGAGGATTTGATAAAAGAAGTATGTAATAAAGTTTTCTATTTAAAACAAGGGGAGATAGTTGCAGAAGGTAGCCCTGAAGAAATTTATAGGCAATATAATAGAGAAAATAATTAAATGAAAAAAGTTAGTATATTTAATCTTACATATTGGAAATCTTTATCTATTCTTGTAGAAGCTTCAATTTTTAGACAGCATAAAAACTCTTTTCTGGGCGCCGCCTGGGGCCTTGTTCAGCCTTTTGTGCATATAGTTATAATTTCCTATGTCTTTAGTTTTTTGCTTAAGCAGCCTGCTGAAATGATGGTGAAAAATTTGGTTGCGAGCCTTCCTATGTGGTCTTTTATTACAAGCTCTGTTTCTGCTTCTACTAAATCTTTAATCGAAAGATCTTTGATTTTGAAAAAAGTATATATAGCAAAAACTCTGCTCCCTGTGACAGATGTGCTCGTGCATTTATATACTTTTGTATATTCTTTCATTGCTATGTATGTGGCTTTTATTATATTTTATCCTGAAAATTTTAGTTTTTCAGTTTTCCTTGCTCCATTCGCGGCTGTCCCACTTATTCTCTCTGTTATTGTGGTGGGGATTATTCTTGCTTATCTGACGCCTTATATTATGGATATACCACAAATGATAACAGTAATTTTAAATGCAGTTTACTGGGCTTTGCCTATTGTGTATCCATATAATATGGTGCCTGCTAATAAAAAATGGCTATTTGAAATTAACCCAATTTTCCATTTAATGCGGCCTATGCAGGTGCTCATTATTGATGGAGAATTTCCTTCTTACATAATTATGTTAAAAGCTTGCGCTGTCACTGTGGCTTTAAGTTTACTCATGATATATACTGTGAAAAAAATCAGCAGGAATGTAGTTTATTATCTATGAAGCTAAATTTTGGCCTTCAATTCGAAGATTTATATTCTAGTGAGGGTTTGAGCAAAATTGATTCTCTTTTTTTGAATTATTTAAAAGAAAAAGAAAATAACTTATTTCATCAAATTATTAATGCTCGCACAGAAGGCAAAAAGAATTTCAGTTCTGAGGAATTAATAGAAATTTCGCAGAAATTAGAGAAATTTATTATTGAAGTTTTTTCTATAGAGAAGGAAATAAAAAAATATCGCGATCAGAGAGATTATTCAAAAAAACTTTATTCTATTAAACGAAATTTTATCCATAGATACTCACTGCAAAAATTTAAAAAAGAAGATTTAGACTCTCAAAAAATACTTGAGGAATTTTCTAACATTTCCCCCCTTCATAAAGGAGAAGATAGTTTATTTATAGAATTATTAGAAACTGTTGAAAGTGACTCTGAAGAATATGAAATTTTAGCAAAATATGCAGCTTATAGGATATATTATGGTCCAAAGAGTATTTTATTTTCAAGACCTGAAAAACAGGATTTTTTCAATTTAATTCCATTTTCAAGAGATGGAAATATTATATCTGGAGTTAACCGAAATTATTCCGCCAATTTCAAAGAACATGCTTATAGCGAAAGTTTTTACTGTATCAATTGTCATAAAACTGGCAAAGATTCTTGTCGAAAGGGGATGGTTTCTGAAGGCTCATTTAAGCAAAATCCTTTAGGTAATATTCTTAGTGGCTGCCCTCTTGAAATTAAAATTTCTGAAATGAATGAAGTTTATGCTAGTTCTAATTTAATTAGTGCTCTTGGAATTATTACTATTGATAACCCAATGGTTGCTTTTACTGGCCACAGAATTTGTAATGATTGTTCTAAGGCTTGCATTTATCAGAAACAGGACCCGGTTGATATACCCTCTATTGAATCCCAAATTTTAAGAGATGTTTTAAATCTGCCTTATGGCCTTGAGATATATAATTTGCTGACTATGTGGCAAGTGTTAAAACCGCAAGATTTTCTGCCAGGTGAACTAGATGAAAAAATATTAATAGTCGGGCTTGGTCCTGCTGGTGCTGCTTTAACTCATTATCTATCTAGAGCTGGATGTGAAGTGACTGCAATTGATGGCCTGAAATTTGAGAAGTTACCCAAAGAAATTTTAACAGAGCCTATTAAAAATTTTGCACAAATTGAAAAAATATTTACCCAGATTCACCCGCAAGGTTTTGGAGGCGTTGCTGAATATGGCATTACTGATAGATGGGATAAAGTTAATTTAATTATAGCAAGAATTCTGCTTGAAAGAAGAAGGAATGCTACTTTAATCGGTGGAGTAAAATTTGGGGCGAATTTAACTTATAGACAGGCGAAAGAATTAGGATTTAACAAAATAGCTTTATGCTGTGGGAGTGGTTATCCTAATATGCCACTAATTAAAAATATTGATGCTACAGGCGTGCGCACTGCGAGCGATTTTTTAATGTCTTTAAATCTTGGGTGTTTGTTATCTGAAAATAGTAATTGTAATTTTATGATATCTCTTCCAGCAATTGTTGTTGGAGGAGGTCTGACGGCTATCGATAGTGCAGTTGAAATTACAAAATATTATCCTGTTCTTGCGAAGAAAATTTACAAAAAACTTCATGGAAGAGATTTGTCTTTCTTAAATATTTTAGAGCAACGAGATGCAAAATTCTTAATTGAAGCAGGAGAAAAATATTTGGCAGAAGAAGCTCGGGCTTTAAAAGAAAAGCGTGAGGCTGATTTGGATAAAATTACACAGGATCTTGGAGGGGTGCTAATTTGCTATAGAAAAGGAATAGAACAAAGCCCTGCATATAAAATAAACCACAAAGAATTAGAAGATGCACTAAACCATAAAATTAAAATTCTAGAAAATAGCGAAATAATCGAAATCGAAAAAGACAGCGAAGATTTTTGCTCTGGAGTAAAAATTCTTACAAAAGGACAAACTAATATAATTCCTGCGAAATCTCTCTTATTTGCAATTGGGACTTCTCCTCTTTCTATATATGATGCATCATCAGAAGATCTCAAAGTCGATGATGTGTTTATTTTCGGCGATATGGATTCTCAGTATGCGGGAAGCGTTGTGAAAGCACTCGCTAGCGCTAAAAATGGATATCAGAAATTGCTAACTAAATTTTAGCAGCTGCTAACAAAAGGGGATATTTTGAAATATCCCCTAAGCTATTCCTTTTATTATGGCAGCAAAATTTTACTTAGACATTGTAGGACTTTCGGGCCCTTTAGTTGGAGTGTGGTGAGTTGCTTTTTTAAGAGCGCTAGTTAAAGTCGCCCGCAATCCCTTAGCTTCATGCCTTGGGGCTCGTTCTATCGCGATGCCTTGCTGTTGTGTTTTTCTCAGTGTAGATGCTTTGGCTGTTAATTCATCGATATTACTATTTTCTTCTTTGATTACGGCGTGATCCGCGATTTTTCCATATCTTTGGAATTCTTCCGCTCTTTTTTTAGACTGCGCAGTTCTGGCCTCCTTTTCTGCTGCTGATGCTGCTGGAAGAGATTCTGCAGCTTCTTGGCCTAATGCAATCTTCTTTCCTGCTTTAAACTCATTCATTTCCTCTTTAGTCTGCCCGGTTAATGTTTGAGGTAATTTTGCTAAGTCTTTATCAATTGTTTCTATATCAACTTTACTAAAAAAGTTAGATAAGTTTGCTTTTCCATTTTTCCAGATTAATGAGAGTTTCGCTTTTCTTTCGCCTTTAGCAGCTCGTGCTTCTAAATCTTCTCTTTCCTGCATTTTTTGGGCAACTCTTGCAATTTTGGCAAGAAGTTTTGGAGGGCATTTATCGGCTAATTCAAAAATATCTATGTCTTTTTCTTCTGCTGTGCCTTTGGAAGCTTTCCGTTTTTCAAGCAATGCTTTTGCGATAGCAGAAGAACTTCTGCCAGACATTGCTTCATATAACCTTGAGCCTTCACCATATTTGTATGTTCTGAGCTCAGGATAGCTAGGCAGGACATCTTGTGGTGCTGAGCTTCTAGATTTAGGGGGTAAATTATCGAGAGCATCTCGTGCTTCTATCGCATCAAATACCGAGTTCATTTCTTTTTTATATCCTGGATTATCTGCTCCAAAAGCAGCGGCAGTTATTTTGAAAGCAGTGAGTTTTTCTTGCCTGCTCTCAAAAATTTCAATATCCGTGTTTTTTAAAATAGTTGAAAATAAAGAACGTGTATTTTCTTTGCTAGCCTCATCCATTCGGCTGTCTTTAATAATCCCATTCATTGTTTCTGTTAAATTTTCAGCGAATAATCTATCTTCTGTGCCGGGTGCGAAACGCCTTTCATCTACTCCTATATTCGGCTCTCTTGTTCTTAAACCTCTTTGGGCTGCTGCAGCTCCGATTGCGGCTGATGCTCCTCTACTCATACTTTTTCTCCTATTTTATTATTCAAGCCTTCGAATGTGAACATTAACTCATCTAATTTTGCTGTTATTTCTACTTTTCCGCCATTCTTTAGTTTGCCAAATAAAATTTCTTCAGCGATATTTTGCTTAATTTCATTATCTATTTCTTTCTCAAGAAGTCTTGCTCCGCCATGTTTTTCCTTGCCAAAACATTTTTTAATTAAATATTCCTTTGCACTATCTGCAAATTCTATGCGGACTTTTTTATCTGCTAGCTGCTCTGCAAGCTCTTTTATGGCTTTATCTATTATCATGCTAACTACTTTATCATCCAGAGGATTAAACATTATAATTTTATCGAGCCTATGACTAAATTCCGGACTAAAAGTTTCTTCCACAATTTTCATAGCTTTTTCTGAGCCATAATCTTCCTGAGCACCAAAGCCTAATTTATTCTTGCTATATTCGTTTGCGCCTGAATTTGCTGTGAGGATTATAATTGTGTTTCTGAAATCAACAGTTTTGCCAACAGTGTCTGTTAATTTGCCGTAATCCATTATTTGGAGCAAGATGTTGAATAATTCTGGATGAGCCTTTTCCATTTCATCAAATAAAACTACAGAATATGGAGCTTTGTCTATTGCATCTGTGAGCAAGCCTCCTTTATCATAACCTGCATAGCCAGGAGGTGAACCTATGAGCCTCGAAACACTATGAGACTCCATATATTCAGACATATCAAACCTGCTTATCGACATGCTACAAAATGTTGCAAGCTGACGGGCAAGCTCTGTTTTGCCTACTCCGGTTGGCCCCACAAATAAATAACATCCCACAGGCTTTTCATGGTCTCTAAGGCCTGCTTTAGCCATTTTTACACCAGAGCATAACTCTGATATTGCATCATCTTGCCCGAATATTATCCTTTTTAGGTTAAATTCTAATTTCTTAAGTTTGAGAGTATCGCTTGAGGCAAGCGTGACCGCAGGGATATTTAAAGTTTTTGCGATGATCAACTCTATATCTTTGCTTGTGATAAGCTTTTCTTCGTCATTTTGAGCTACTATTTTTTTATGTGCTCCAGCTTCATCTATTAAATCTATTGCTTTATCAGGCAGATATCTATCATGAATATATCTCTCAGATAATGATACGGCAGATTCTATCGCTTCTGCTGAATACTTAACTTTATGGTGGCTTTCATAATAAGGCTGCAAGCCTTTTAAAATTTTGACCGTTGCTTCTTCTGATGGTTCCTCTACGATAATTTTTTGGAATCTCCTAACTAAGGCTGAGTCTTTTGCAAAGCTTTGATTAAATTCTTTAAATGTAGTTGAGCCTATACATCTTATTTCTCCTCTTGCAAGAGCAGGTTTTATAAGATTACTTGCATCTAAAGAAGCTGTTGTGGTGGAGCCCGCCCCAACAATAGTGTGGATTTCATCAATAAATAAAATTACCTTTGATTTTTCTTTTAGCTCATTTAATAAATTTTTTATTCTTTCTTCGAAATCTCCCCGAAATCTTGTGCCAGCAACTAATGCGCCTATATCTAAGGAATATATTTCAAAATCCTTAAGTTGTTCAGGGATATTGCCTTTTACTATTCTATATGCAAGGCCTTCTGCAATTGCGGTTTTGCCGACTCCAGCTTCACCAACAAGGATAGGGTTATTTTTTTGCCTTCTGTTTAATATTTCAATCGCTCTTTCTACCTCACTTTCCCGGCCTACTAAGGGATCTATTAAACCAGCAGCGGCTTTATCATTTAGATTTGAGCAATAGCTTTCAAGACATGTGTATGTCTTTTTATGATTTTCTAATTTTGGAGCAAAATTCGTTTTGGATGGATCTATCAAAGATTGATTTTGTTTTTCAGAGTCTTGCGGTTGAAAAGAAGTTTTTTCTTCTTTTACGGCAGAATTTAGAGGATTTGCTTTATCATAGTCTAATAGAGTCTTTCTTTGCAAACCGCTTTGTGTCAAAAGTTTTGTGGCGTAAGAATCTTTTTCGAAAAAGAATTCAGCGAGTATATCAATTCCTGTGAGTATATTTCTGCCAAAAGAATTGCTATGGATTGCTGCTTTATGGATTATTTTTTGGAAGCCCATTGTGGGGCGAGCCTCTTTAGTGTTTTTATTCACTAATGCATCAAGCTCAGTTTCTAAATATTTTTCGAGCTTATCTGCAAGATCAATTATATCTATTTCAGAGTTAGTTAAAATTTCGACCACCTCTTTATCGTGCAAAAGAGCTAAAAGCAAATGCTCAAATGTTGCAAATTCGTGATTATATTTATTTGCAATACTGAGAGCTCTATTTAATGTGCTTTCTAAAGTTTTACTGAGCATATTCCTTCTTAACTATCTTATTAATTTTATAAGATATGATATTTAAGGTAAAATATAGCTTTTTCTCAATTCATCTCATTCTTTAGGTAAATGAAGTTGCAGAAGAACCATCTCCTAGTTTTTATTCAAAATGATTTTGATTTTTTATTAGTCTAAGTCTTGTGGAAGATTCAAAGTTCATTACCATTATTTAAAAGCTTAAATATAAGGAGAGTAGGATATGTCTAGAGGTAAAACAGGAAAAATAGAAGAACCTGCTTACAACTTTGAAACAACTATGCGCGAAATTGTGAATGACGTTCAAGCAAAAAATGGTGAGCATAAGTATATGGAATTAATGGTGCAGCTTGCAGAAAATCGAGATATAAATAAGAAAGACAAAGAAGGGAAAACAGCGCTTCATCATGCAGCCGAGGCGGGATATAAAGAGGCTCTGATAGTTGCTATTAATCTAGGTGCAGATATAAATATCCCAGATAATAATGGCAAAAAACCTTTAGATCGATACATTGAAGCGGTGGCAGGAAAAATTAAAAATACCAGAGATTTTAGAAGAGAAGATGAAAATTTACAGGATATTTTTGAGAAGATTATACAACATAGACCCTATCAAAAAGGTACTCCAGATGTTTATAAGGAGTATGATGAATTTGAATTAATGAGAAAGCATCTAGGGAGTTACGTTAGAGAAAATCTCCGCAAGTCTGGTGTGAAAGTGAAAAGTGGGATGAAACAAAGAGTCGCTGATTTTGCACATAATGTTATTGGTAAATTTCGCAAGAAAACTGCAAGAACAAAAGCGCATGAGATGATTGAAAGGTTAATAACAGGTAGTCGCAAGACCATTACCCAAATTCCTGCAAAGCAAGAAGTGCAACAGAAAGGTTTGGGAAATAGGCCAAGATAATTTTGCATATGGCATATGCATGAT
>CAMCRO010000033.1 GCA_945877265.1 Rickettsia typhi
CAGCTGCCTCCTTGCGGTTAGCGCACTGCCTTCGGGTGAATCCAAATCCCATGGTGTGACGGGCGGTGTGTACAAGGCCTGGGAACGTATTCACCGCGGCATGCTGATCCGCGATTACTAGCGATTCCGACTTCATGGTCTCGAGTTGCAGAGACCAATCCGAACTGAGATAACATTTAAGGATTTGCTCCACCTCGCGGTATTGCTTCCCGTTGTTGTTACCATTGTAGCACGCGTGTAGCCCAACCCGTAAGGGCCATGATGACTTGACATCGTCCCCACCTTCCTCCGGCTTACACCGGCAGTTTCCTTATAGTTCCCGACATTACTCGCTGGCAAATAAGGATGAGGGTTTCGCTCGTTGCGGGACTTAACCCAACATCTCACGACACGAGCTGACGACAGCCATGCAACACCTGTGTGTGGTCCAGCCGAACTGAAGGAAATCATCTCTGAAATCCGCGACCACCATGTCAAGGGTTGGTAAGGTTTTTCGCGTAGCATCGAATTAAACCGCATGCTCCACCGCTTGTGCGGGCCCCCGTCAATTTCTTTGAGTTTTAATCTTGCGACCGTACTCCCCAGGCGGAGTGCTTAATGCGTTAGCTGCGAGACCGAAAGTTAAACTTCCGATATCTAGCACTCATCGTTTACAGCGTGGACTACCAGGGTATCTAATCCTGTTTGCTCCCCACGCTTTCGCGCCTCAGCGTCAGTATCGGGCCAGGTGATCGCCTTCGCCACCGGTGTTCCTCCTAATATCTAAGAATTTCACCTCTACACTAGGAATTCCATCACCCCCTACCGAACTCTAGCCTACCAGTTTTGAAAGCAATTCCGAGGTTGAGCCCCGGGCTTTCACTTCCAACTTAATAGACCGCCTACGCGCTCTTTACGCCCAGTAATTCCGAACAACGCTAGCCCCCTACGTCTTACCGCGGCTGCTGGCACGTAGTTAGCCGGGGCTTCTTCTGTTGGTACCGTCATTATCTTTCCAACTGAAAGAGCTTTACAACCCTAAGGCCTTCATCACTCACGCGGTATTGCTGGATCAGGCTTTCGCCCATTGTCCAATATTCCCCACTGCTGCCTCCCGTAGGAGTCTGGGCCGTGTCTCAGTCCCAGTGTGGCTGATCATCCTCTCAGACCAGCTAATGATCGTCGGCTTGGTAGGCCATTACCCCACCAACTACCTAATCATACGCGGGCTCATCTATCAGCAATAAATCTTTCCTCCGTAGAGCGTATACGGTATTAGCATTTGTTTCCAAATGTTATCCCGTACTGATAGGCAGATTCCCACGCGTTACTCACCCGTCTGCCACTAACTTTTTGGAGCAAGCTCCAAGAGTCCGTTCGACTTGCATGTGTTAAGCATACCGCCAGCGTTCGTTCTGAGCCAGAATCAAACTCTCATGTTTTGATACTGTCATATACTTTTTATTATAAAAAAATTGACAAGAAATGTATTTACTTGTCGCTACCTTTATCTAATCATTTACTATTTTTACAGCACGCTTAGCTTCAGTAAAGCTTTGCGTTTGGTAGAGGTAGTTATACGGAAATCGATTTGATATGTCAACAGATAATTTTAAGAAAAATCATATTTCTTATAGCCATATCCTTCTATTAGTTTAATTCCACTAGTAATAAGAGCAAAAAAATCAGCATGTCAGGAGAGCATAACTTGCTTTTCGGAATCAGAATTTTTTGAAAATGTTAGTTTATCTGTAGCTAAAGTATATAAATTTTAGCATAGGAGTGAGCTACTAAAGTGCATAAATAATAAATGAAGGAGCGATGGAAGCATGTAATATCTAGTTTAAGATTAAAAAAAACAAATGGTTTTAAAGTTTAAGCGCGCGGAGCCTATATATAATAGGTGAGCACCCTGAATACCGCAAAATCGTTTCGATTATTTAAAAATAAAACTAGGTACGATCAAATTATAAAGATCAGCTATAGTCCAATTTTTTTCTTTATTTTATATAAAAAGAAGAAAAACCTATAGCAAACAACTAAAAGATATAGAAAAGCTAAGGGCAAGAAAATTATAGTGGGTTAATTAGGGTTATATGATAGGGACAAGAAGAAAAGCTGATATAAAATAGATAATCAAAACACTAGAAACTTAAAGAATTAATGTAAAACTAGCTATAAGTGTTTTACTTAACTTCAGGAGCGCTAGTTGCTTCTTTCGGAACTTCCTTAGCAACTTCTTGTTCAATTTTTTTCATAGCGCCATCTCTTGGCCTTGAGGAAAGATTTGCAAGAATTATGGAATTAAGCATAAACAAAGTAGCAAGTATAATAGTTGTGGTAGAGAGAAAATTCGCTGCAGTTTTCGCGCTCACAACTCCTGTTGTTCCTCCACCGCTAAGACCGCTAAGGCTGTCAGCTCCAGTTCTTTGAAGCAAAATTACAGCTATGAGCAAAAGCGAAATAACAATTTGTACAACTAATAAAATATCAAGCATATGCTTTTACAATCTCTTTAAATTCTTCGAAATTTAACGATGCTCCCCCAACTAAGAAGCCATCGAGTTTTTGCATAGTAGAAAATAGCTTTGCTTTTTCTCCATTAACTGACCCACCATATACTATTTGATAATTTTTGGCAACTTTGGAAATTACTTCGTCTATTTTTTGAGTAATGATTTCTAAATATTCTCTGGAAGGTGAAGAGCCTGTCCCTATTGCCCATACTGGCTCATAAGCAATAATGATAGGAGAATTTGTTTGAGGAATAGATTCTAAAATTTGCCTCTCTAGAAATTTGCAAGCCTCTTCCATACTTTCCGTTTTTAAGTTTTCTCCTATGCAAATTATAGGAATAACTAAAGCTTTTATAGCGTTAAGCACTTTCTGTTTTACGCATAAGTTTGTTTCAGCAAAATTCTTGCGTCTTTCGCTATGCCCTATTATTGCATAATTTACATTAAGGTTTTTCAGCATTTTAGCGCTAATTTCGCCAGTAAAAGCACCAAATTCTTCTAGCACAACTGAGATATTTTGGCCTGCAAAATTCATTTGCGGAAATATACTAGCAAGATAGGATATATAAACCGAAGGCGGGGAAATAATTATTTTTGGCTCGGATTTTTTATAATAATCCATTATTTTTGAACATAACTCTTCTGCTTCTGCAAGGTTTAGATTCATTTTCCAATTTGCGATAACTAGCTTATCCATTTTACTAAAATTAAAATATTGTTGCTAAGACACTTAGAGCATACTATTTTTATGATCAAATAGGAATACAGAATATAGAGCCTTTATTTAACTATAAATTCTATATATAGTCCAAAATAACCGACTATAACCCTGTTAACAAATTAATTGGTGCTTTTTTTATGCTTAATGGTTTAAGGGCTGCTGCGAATAATATTTTCTTCAAAGCCGTGTTAATTCTAATAGTTCTCACTTTCATTTTATGGGGGGTAGGAGATGTAATTCGCGGAAGGAATGATTTTGATATAGTGAAATTCTCAAAACTACCAAATATAACACTTAGCAGTTTTTATAATTTAAAACAGCAAGTCATAAGATATTTAGAGGAAACTTCAGAAGAAAAAATCACTGATGATAAGCTAGAGGCAATGAATATAGATAGGCAGATATTAAGTGATTTAATCAGCAGGAGAATGTTTGAAGCTTGGATTAATGCCACCAATATTGCGGTGAGCGATAAAATTGTAGCGCGAAACCTTAAAGAAAACCCCCAGTTTAAAGATGATAAAGGCAATTTCAATCTAGAAATCTTCAAAAGATATATTTCTAATTTAACTATTAGTGAAGAAGAATTTTATGATAATTTTAAATTACAATTCTCAAAAGATATCTTGATGTCTAGCACGAAAAAATTTGTCACTTTACCTAACCTAATGGAAGATATACTAGCAAGCTATGTAGCACAGGTTAAAAGAACAGAATATATCGCAGTAAATCTCACAGAAAAAAATGGCATAGAAATTCCATCTCACAGCGAAGATGATCTTATAAAATTCTACCAGGAAAATGGAAATAATTTTAAGAAAGCAGAAGAAAGAAGCCTAAGTTATTTTGTTGTTCCAGTTCCGAATAAAAACAGCGAAGAAGAAACTGCAAAAGAACTTGCGGCAATCTCCCAAAAATTAGAAGATGAAGTAGCCTCAGGCTCTTATATAACAGAAATTGCAAATAATCATAAAGCAGGACTAAAATCTGTAAGCGGGAACTTTGAAGGGATAATGAAAGATCCAATTCTTGCTCCACATGCCGAGCAAATTTTTGCAATGGAACAAGGAGAAGTTTCTTATCCCTATGAATTAAAAAATAACGGTGGCTTATTATTATTTGGCGTAACAAAAATCACAAATTCTTATATCCCAGACTTGGCGTTAGTAAAACCAGAAGTTGAGAAAGCTTATGTTAGAAAAGCTATAATAGAGGCAAATATAAATAAATTAAAAGAATTTGAATCCAAAGTAAGCTTCGAAAGCTTTGAAGATCTTGCGAAAGAATTTAATTTATCTGTAAAAACCCAAGATTTCGAACGGACTCTCCAAAATAACGATATTTCTATGGAAGTTAAGGAAGCAGTATTAGAAACACCTCTTGGGTCTGTTTCTTCATTGATCATTATAGATGATAATGCATATATTGCGAAAGTTACTAAAATTTTCACAGATCAAAAGCAAGCAGAAAAGATAAAAAATAATAATAGGAAAAAGATAAAGGATGAATTTAAAGCCAGCTTTATCGATGAAGTAATAGAATATTTTTATAGTAGAAATATTCCTGATATCAAAATCGAGTTGCTAGGTGGACAGCCATAAAAAGATAGAATGGATAATTCACAAAGAGCTTGTTCCCTATAACCAAGCTCTTTCATTTATGGAAAATATTCTATCTCAAGTAATATCCGGAGAAAATGACCATATTATTCTCCTAGAGCATCCTGAAATAATAACAGCAGGGACAAGCTCTGATATTTCTGACATAATAATAAATAATTCTACTATTCCTATAATCGAAACATCCAGGGGCGGCAAACATACTTTTCACGGACCAGGCCAAAGAGTAATTTATCCTATAATCAATATAGATAAATCTCCTTGGAATAGGGATATAAAAAGATATCTTAATTTCCTACATGAATGGATAATTAACAGTCTCGCCCATTTTAAAATTTTTGCTCACAAAAGAAATGACCATATAGGTGTTTGGGTAAATATTAATGGGATTGACTCAAAAATTGCCGCAATAGGAATTAGAGCCAGAAAATGGGTGGTATACCATGGAATTGCAGTAAATATTTCAACAAATTTAGAAAATTTCGCATCTTTTATTCCTTGTGGTGTAAAAGAACTTGGCGTAACTTCGATGAAAAAGCTGGGCGTTAAAATTTCGCTAGAAGAATTTGATGAAATCTTGCAAAAAGAATATTATAATGCAATAAATTATATCTCAGATTAATTATAGCGAAAGTATTTTAATTTGAGCATAGGAGCGAGCTACTGAAGTGTATAAATAATACATGAAGGAGCGATGGACGCATGATCAAATTATAAAGACTTAGATATAGAGGATTATGAAAGATTCAGGGGTAATAATAGAAACCACCACCAACTCAGAGCAAACAGCGCAAACTCTAATAACCAGCTTGCTAGAATCTAAGAAAGCTGCGTGCGTGCATGTGTCTAACGTAGAAAGCCACTATTGGTGGAATGGGGCAATAGTTCATGATAAAGAATTAAAATTATCAATAAAAACGGTAAAATCTAAAGCCCATGATGTAATGATTATAATAAAATCTTTACATAATTATTCTCTTCCTGAAATAATTCAAATTAATATAGATGAAGCAAGCACCGAATTTACTGCCTGGCTTGCAAAAGAAACAAAACAACCTTTAGCTCATTAGCAAATATGAATCTTGTTGGAATAATAGCAAATGCTATAAAAAAGGCTGATAATAGCTATTTTTTTGAAAATTATTCTCAGCAAGCAAAAGCTGTAATAAAAGAATTAGCGCGGCATGGTTATGTTCTCACTCCAGAAGAGCCATCCAAGAAAATGATAAAGGCGGGTATATATGCAATAAATCTTGGCATAGTTGATGCAAAGAAACTCGCAAAAGAAATATATAAAGATATGTTAGAAGCAGCAGAATAAATGACAAAAGATTTATCCATTCTCAGAAATCCGCAATATAACACAGAAGCAGAGCAGCTTCTGTTAGGTTCAATAATCACAAATAACGAAGTATTAAATCAGGTTGCAGATTTTTTGCGCACAGAACATTTTTATGAACCAATTCATCAAAAAATCTTCGCAGCAATAAATAATATACTTGAAAAAGGCATGAGTGCCTCTTTGCTTTCTGTTGATTCTTTTCTTTCAAAAGATCCAAGTTATATAGAGCTTGGCGGCAGAAATTACACAGCAAATTTAGTAGCAAATTCTGTCACTATAATTAACAGCGTTGAGCATGCAAAAATAATTTATGATTTATTCTTAAAAAGAAATCTTATTAAAATTGGCGAAGAAGTAGTAAATAACACCTATGAATCAACGCTAGAAAAAAATGCTTCTGAGCTTATGGAAGAAGCAGAAGCGCACCTTTTTAACCTCGCAACAGAAGGCTTTTCTGAAAAAGGTTTCGAGAAGATTGCAAGCTCAATAAATGAATCTCTTGCCACAATTAACAGAGTAATGAAATCCACCGAAAGCACAACTGGTGTCACCACTGGCTATGTAGATTTAGACCATAAATTATTTGGTTTTCATAATTCTGATTTAGTAATCCTTGCAGGCCGTCCATCAATGGGTAAAACGGCTCTTGCATTAAATCTTGCAATTAACGCTTGCACTAGTCTTTATAATCGCCATAAGAATGAGCCGAATCCTCCATCTGTTGGTTTTTTCTCTCTTGAGATGTCAGCTGAGCAGCTATCAACAAGGCTGTTATCTATGAATTCTAATGTTGACGGCACAAGCATAAGATCAGGTAAATTAAGCGAGGCAAGCTATAATTCGCTCCGGCAAAATGCTGAAGCGCTTTCCAGCCTACCTTTTTTCATTGATGATAGCGGAGCACTCACAATTTCAGCAATAAGAACAAGGGCAAGAAGGCTCAAAAGAAAGCATAATCTTTCAATATTATTCATAGACTATCTTCAGTTAATTAGTAGCAATACAAGGAAAGATAACAGGGTTCTTGAAATTTCCGAAATTACAATGGGTCTTAAGTCTCTTGCCAAGGAACTTAATATACCAATAGTAGTTCTTTCTCAGCTCTCCCGTGCTGTAGAATCAAGGGATGATAAAAGGCCAATGCTTTCAGATCTGAGAGAATCAGGCGCAATCGAGCAAGATGCAGACGTTGTGATGTTCATATATAGAGATGAATATTATCTAGCTAGAAAAGAGCCAGAAGCTGGCACAGAAAAACATAATGAATGGCTTGCAAAACTCAATAAAGTGCATAATCAAGCAGAAGTGATAATTGCAAAGCACCGTAATGGCCCAATCGGCAATGTAATGCTATTTTACGATGGAAATCATTCTAAATTTGGCAATTTGGAGCAAAAATATTAAATGAAACCTATTATTTTCGGCTTTAAGGGATATAAATTAACAGAAGACGAAAAGGCCTTTTTTCTAGCTCATCAGCCAGCAGGCTTTATTATTTTCAAAAGAAATATTGAATCAAAGGAGCAACTAAGATCATTATGCTCAGAATTAAGATCTCTTTTCTCTGATAGAGAAATAATGATTTTAATCGATCAGGAAGGCGGTAGGGTGCAAAGGCTCACAGATCCTCACACAAAAAAATATCCCGCCCCAAGTTATTTCAGAGATTTAGTAGAAATAGAAGGCAGAGATGCAGCATTAAAAGCTTGTTATGATTCTAACTTTGAAATGGCGACTGAACTTAAAGAGATGGGCATAAATGTTAACTGCACTCCAGTTGCAGATCTCTCTTTTGATGGCGCAAGTGATGTGATAGGAGATAGAAGTTTTGGAAGCACTCCGCAAATTGTCATAGAATTTTGCAAGCAAGTTATCACCGCTCATTTAGCTGCAGGCGTCCGCCCAATTATCAAACATATGCCGGGCCACGGCAGAGCTCGGCAAGATAGCCATTTAGAACTGCCGACAGTTGAAGCTTCTTTAGCGGAATTAGAGGAATCAGATTTTGCTATATTTCGCGAGCTATCTAGGTCTTGCGATTTCGCAATGACAGCTCATATAATATATCAATCAATAGACGATTCAGCGCCTGCAACAATCTCCTCGAAAGTAATCCAGTATTGTAGAGAAGTGATAGGTTTTAAAGGTGATATAATAACAGATTGCCTCACAATGGAGGCTCTAAGCGGAAGCTACGGAAAAAGAGCAGCACAAGCTATAGATGCCGGCTGCACATATCTGCTACATTGCAGTGGAGATATGGAGCAAATGGAAGAAATAGTAAAGGAAATCGAAAATCTTCAATAATTTCTCTCATTATATTAAGCATTGAATCACTATGCACCAAGTTCTCATAAACAAAACATAGAATCGGTAAGTATATTAAAATATTTCAGTCCTCTTGTATTTTTCTTTAATTTCTATTATTTTAATTGAAAACTAGTTAGGTGTCATATCTGATGTTAATAAACTTCCCATTTTTTAGAGCAATGCGCTCAAAACTTCTTTCTAGATTTAATATAGAAGAAATTGATTCAGAAGGAGAAAAATTCTATACGGTAGAAAGACTTCAAATACTTTATAATAGTAATAATCTGCTAAATAGCGAATATTGCTCTCCTGAGTTTAGGGAGTCAATTAATGAATTTTTTGCAGAACAAGAGTGTGAAGATGGCCTTATAGGAAGAGGTTTGATCTCTAAGGAAATTCAACTAGTTATAAAATCAGAGATAGAGTATTCACTCCTAGTCCCATTAGAACTTCTGCACAAATATGAAACCTTCGAGGAAGCAAATGAATATATAGATAGCTTAAAAAAAGAAGATGAGCGTGTGCTAGTGCCAAAAGTTGACTCAGAAGGCTTTTTTCGCTTAAAATATCAAAGACTTATCTCTAATCTAACAAATATGTATGAATCAAGAGATTATTATCTTTCAGTCCATACTTTAGAAGCTTATTAAGGAACCTGGCTTTCTGATAAAAATGGTTTTAAGGCATATGATTGGTACGACTTTATACACAATATATCTCATTTCGTAAGAAACCTAAAAGAATTGGAAAATCTTCTGGTTGAAATAGGAGGCCAAAGGAATGAATTTGATACATTAGGAGAAGAGTTTGATAACATATCTTGGGGTGTGAATATATTTGAATTTTCAGCATTACCTAAAGAAACAAGAGAGTTCTCGAAAGATTTAATTAATTTCAAGGGAAAAAAAGGCCTAATCCTTTATTATGCTTGTTTGCTTGCTGCTAAAGAATTCGATAGTGTGTTTCAAACTCTAGCAAAAGATTACAGAATTTCATCAGAATCAGAAGCAGATATTTTGATGCAAACAATTCAAGATGCAATCGCTGTTAATTATGTTGATATACTAACCCAATTCTTGCCTGAAACTACTGTAAAAAAAATAAAAGGGCAAATTGCAACACACCCAAATCCAGAAGCATTTAAATTAGAAAAAGTTACTTCTGAATTATCTAAATATAGAAGTGGTTTCGATTTTAAAGAATTTATAGCTTTAGCAAAAAAATTTAATATGCCTTCCTGTGTTTTTCTAGACGTTATCACAAAAGAATTACCAACATTTGAATTATCTCAAGATAATTTAGGAAAAAAACTTTTTGAAGCCATAAGTATATATGACGGAAGGCCTTTGTTCTATCATCTTGATGAAAAAAATCCAGAAGATTTTGAATTTTCTATAAAATTAGGTGATAAAACATATAAAGCAAAATTATGCAAAAAAACTGACCCAACTGCACTTTTTGCAGGGAAATTAACAAAATGCTGTCAATTTTATACTGGCGACTCATCTGATTCTGCAGTTCTTCCAGTATACACTGATCCCAATGCAGGTTTAATAATCTTAAAAGATGGCAATAAAGTAAAAGCAACTTGCTTTACATGGTTAGCTATGGATAAAAATGGAGAAATCAGTGGCATTGTGATTGATTCTTTTGAACATCTTCCGGAAGCAAGAAAAGCTTTCACGCCATTTATCACGGAATTGTCAAAAATACTTAGCTTTGCAGGTTTGAATTTATATGTTGGCACAGGGGGAGCAACTCCTCCTCTATTGGAAATGTTAGATTCAGGATATAGCCATACAACAATTATAGAAAGGCCAGAACCATTATCTGCGGATTTGATTCTGTACCGTGATTCTAAAAAAGTGTATCATATTAATCCAAATGCCTCTTATGCTAGTGAGGTAGAGATCACAACAGACTCTCTAGAAACATATTTTGCATCTCTTTCATCTAATGATAAAGCAAAGTTTAGCTTGGCATATTCTCAATACGCTCTAGAAGACTACGTACCAGATGTGATAGAATGTACTCAAACGCTTGGCCTTAATACACTGGAATACATTATTCTTCTAGCTCCAATAATGGAAAAATGCTATACGCCAAACGGTCATGAAACAATAGCAAGATTGCTTTCTGTTAGAGCAGAGACTTTAAAAGAAATTGGCAAATCTCCCGAGTTGATACAAAAACTTTTCATGGAGCTTTATTCAAGTGAAAACCACTATCAAAAATTCATTGAAAGTATCGATGAATCAGTTGGCGTTGATCTTTCAGGAGAATTTGATGCTGCTTTATTCGGTTGGGAAGATGATTTTTAATGAAGCACTTATGTCTCATTTAGAAGCAAGAAACTACGACTAAGGGATCCCTTCATAAAGTCTTCCTGGAGCGCTACTAGGATCTCATCAAACTACCAAAAAACCGCTGAATAAGATGGGAACGACATCTTTTATTACTCGCATCTCGAGCTTTTTCATCAACTTAGTTTTTGCACAAATTAAGAGAAGGTTTAATCAAATCAGATTTAACGCCAGCGCACCCTAAAAGCGAATGAAAAACATAATCATGGCTGATTTTTAAATTTTTGCTACTGGCCATAAAATCTTTAAAATTCTGATGTTTTTCTAAAAATATATCACTTCCCCAAACTATAAATGGTATCTCAAATTGTTCTGGTGCATTTCCGCCTTGCCCGTATCTACCGCCTTCACCAAGGGAAACTGCATGGTCCGAAACATATATAAGCAGGCTATTTTTAGCTTTTAATAGATCAATCACGCGAGATAAAAAATAATCAGTATATAATATGCTATTATCATATATATTTTTTAGCTCCTCTTGATTACAATCCCTAGGATCTTTTTTTCCCATAAGTTTTCCATTGCAAACTGGACGAAATTTTTCGAATTCTTTAGGATAACGATTTGCATAATCCCAGTGGCTCCCAATGGTGTGAATTACAACAAATTTATTCCCCTTCTTCTTCAAATAATCATCGATAAATGGCAGCATAACTTCGTCATGATCATTCATAGCATACAAAGCAGAGCCTCCAGGAATTAAAAGTAATTTTGGCTCTTTATAAAATGAGCCGGCAGCTCTAGCTTCAAAATATTTTCCGATATTTTGCGTTCCAAACCATGCCGTATCAAAGCCAAGCTTGTTAAAAATGGAAATAATAGAAGTTTCATTTTTATGAACATCAAATTCTTCTTTTCCATATCTAGAGAGCATGCAGCTAACGGATAAATAAGTCATAGAAGCGCAGGAATTTGCATAAAAGCTAAATAAATTTGGGATTGTTTTTAGCTCGGGGTTAGTCTCTCTCTCATAACCATTCAAACTAAAATGATTATATTTAGCAGATTCTCCAATCACCAAGATAATATTTTTATCTTGCTCATTATCTGCAAGTTCAAATTGATATAAGCTTGAAATATCTGTTTTAGTTGCCTCAGGAGATTTTTGGATAAATAGCGCAAAGCTGTTAGTTGCCTGCCATGGAAGAAAATGCTTATAAAGCTTAAATTCAGGCCATGCCATAAAATATAAAGAAAAAATAAGCAGCAAACTTGCAGAAATTTTATGTGTAATAGATTTTTCCTCTCCATTTTCACATAAACTCGCATAGCGTTTAACAAGGTAATACCAAATTAGGCCTACAAAAATCATCCATAATATAACCCTCACTCCAACAAGCTCAAATGCATCTTCTGGTTCATTATAAGCTATAATATTAATTATCTCTGGAGTAATTTGGATGCCAAATTCAGATATATAATATATCCCAAAGCTAGATGATAAAAATAATAAAAATGTACCAGCAATAAATAATGATTTTGTTAAAGAAAGCCCATAAATAAGTGCAAAAGCGCCAATAAATATATATATGCTATTTTTTAAAATTTCTAAAATTGCAAAAAATGGAACACTTTTATAAGTTAAAAAATCCGCATATAAAATTGGTCCATTAACTAGCAGCAAATAAGCTAGTGTAAACTTAGAAATTTCAGCTAATTTAATTTTCATATAAGGCATTCTTCAGATGAATTTAATTTTTGTAATCGCATTATAACCTAAATATCTATTTATTCTCTCTATAATAATTAATGCAGAAAATTGCAAAGTTAATGCATTGCCTTTTTCTGTCATTTTCAAAACAAGGCATGAAATTTTATTGTTATTGCTTGTATAATATTTAATATCAACTGGATATACGCTTTCTGCAAATTCATTTCCTAGGATTTTTTCCCAGTTCATAATTATTTCTGCAAATATCTCTCCTTTTTTAAGAAAGATTTTCTTTAGCACAATACTTATAGAATCCTTAAGATTATGATTTGCCATGATGGAAATGAGCTAATATGTAAGTTACTGTAATAATAGATAAAATAATAGCAAGATGCGGGGTATAAATAGAAGCAACAGCAAGAATCAAAAGGATAAAATTACAATAGGAGATTTTAGAGACAATCTCTTTATGGCTCATTCCTTTTCGCACTGCTTGTTGGAAAAAATGGTTTAAATGAGGGAGCCAGAATTTTTCCTTTCTAATTATACGCAGCAAAATAGTAATTCCTCCATCTGCAATATAATATAAAGAAGATATAGCTGCAGCTAGGAATAACCTCTCACTAGATGCTGCGATTAAAATCAGATTAAGCCCATGAAGCAGCCCTATAAAAATACTCCCAACATCTCCCAAAAAGACTCTCGCCGGATGCCAGTTAAAAATTAAAAATGCTATAGAAATCCCAACCAGTATAACACTACTGTTAAATACTAAATCGATATTAATGATAACTTTATCCCGGATAATGCATAATATCAAACAAGTCAGCCCAAGGTGAATAGATTGCATCGCACTAATGCCGTCAATACCGTCCAGGAAATTATAAATATTTAAAAAAGCAACAAGCCCGAAAATTGTGAGAATAATATCTAAAAATGGAAGAAGTTCCCCTCTAAATAATAAATGCGGACTTAAATATTCTCTCACGCAAATATAAGACACAAGAAAATGCGTCGCTAAACGCACCATAACGCCAATAGTCTTAACATCGTCAATAAAAGATATAAGTGAAATAAGCGACACACCTAAAATTATCCCATTTATATTCTTTGGCTCATGAAAATTTTCGGCAATAAGATATAAAGTTACAATGTAAGAAATCACCAAAGCAATGCCACCGCCTCTAACAGTAGGAACTTTATGGGCCCTTCTAGC
>CAMCRO010000034.1 GCA_945877265.1 Rickettsia typhi
CTTGGGATATCAACCATATTATAAAATCTTAAAACAGGGATAGCAGCAATTAATAATACCACACTCAGCAGAAAGCTCCCGCCAAGAGAAATGGGTAAAATCACCACTTTTTCACTCGATAGAAAATTCCAAAGATGCCATTTCAAAGATGCAAACATAACATTAAATCAAATTATGTGATTTAAAACTAAAAACATTATTACCAGCCACAATAACGTGATCATGCACTGCAACATCAATAGATTTGCATGCTTCTATTATTTTATTAGTAATTAAAATATCAGCTTTAGAAGGTGTTGGCACACCACTTGGGTGGTTATGAGCCAAAATAATTGAAGCAGCATCATAAAAAATTGCTTTTTTTAATATCTCCCTCGGATATACACTAGTCTGATCTATAGTGCCATAATCTTGCACATCATCATGGATTAAATGATTTTTTGTATTTAAATATAATACTCTAAAATTTTCCACATTCTGATGTCCCATTGTGGCCTGAAGATAATCATATAGAGAATTCCAGCTACTTAAAACAATGTTATCTGACAGTTTTTCTTTTAATATCCTTTTAATCACTTCTTTTATAAGAGCGAATTGAAAGAGCACAGATTTTGAAAATTTCTCTTCCATATCTTTATATTTCGTAGGGTCAAAATCCACTACTTTGGCGAAATTTTTATATTCTTTAATTAAAATTTTAGCCATATCCCTCACATCTCTTCTTGGTATGGCATTAAATAATATTAATTCCAGAATTTCATAATCTAGCAAGCCTTCGGGAGAATTTAGGAATCTTTCTTTTAGTCTTTGCCTATGTCCTTTAACTAAATCTGCCTCTTTTTTCATATATATTCTATCATTTAGCAGAATATGGAGGGCAAGAATAAGATTTAGGAGATAGAGTAAAAATTTCACATCCATCTCTTGTCACGCCAATAGTATGTTCAAATTGAGCTGATAAAGATTTATCTCGGCTTGTCACTGTCCATCCATCTAAAATGCTGAGTATGGTTGCATAATGGCCCGCATTTACCATAGGCTCTATAGTAAAAAACATACCTTCTTCTAATGTAATGCCAGTTGAAGCTTTGCCGTAATGTAATATAGAAGGCTCTTCATGAAAAACCCTTCCAATACCATGCCCGCAATAATCTCTCACTACTGAATAATTATGCTTTTCTACATATTCCTGGATAACATGGCCAATATCACCAAGCCTTGTGCCAGGGCGCACTATTTCTATAGCTTTCATCATCGCATCATATGTCACTTGCACTAATCTTTTGGGCTTTATAGCTACATCCCCAATTAAAAACATGCGGCTGGTATCTCCATGCCACCCATCTAGAATCACCGTCACATCTATATTAATTATATCACCATTTTTTAATGGCTTATCATTCGGAATTCCATGGCAAACAACATGGTTCACAGAAGTGCAAATAGACTTAGGAAAGCCTCGATAATTTAACGGCGCAGGAATAGCTCCGTTAGTGATAATAAAATTATGGCACAAATCATTTAAGTAGTTAGTGGAGACACCCTCCTTAACAAAATCTGTGATATAATCCAAAGTTTCTGCCGCAAGCCGGCCTGCATTGCGCATTTTCAGAAAATCTTCTGGCTTATGTATTGTTATGCCCATAATTGCTATTTTATATAAAGTTTAATTGTTTTTATTGTGCGCGAATTTGCTTCCACGATTTTTGCAAAGACATTATCTTCTATTAAAATCGTAGCCCCGCTCTTAGGAACATGCCCAGCTCTTGCAAGCACTAATCCTCCCACTGTTTCAAAATAATCATCTTGTTTTTTTAGCTTTATTTTTAAAATCTTCTCAATTTCTTCAATATCAACTCTGGCATTGCATAAAATAGTATGCGGGTTTACTATTTTATAATGCTCAATAACTTTATCTTCAGCATCATGTTCATCTTCAATTTGTCCGACAATCTCTTCCATTACATCTTCGATTGTCACCATCCCGTCAGTGCCTCCATATTCATCCAAAATCACGGCGATATGAGTTCTTCTTTTTCTCATTTCTGCTAACAAATCCACTAGCTTCATAGATGGAGCTGCAATAATATGCTTCCGCACGAGCTTTTTAAGGTTAAACTCCTTCTTTAGAACAAAAGAATTAAATAAATCTTTAATATGAACAAATCCAATTATATTATCCAAAGTATCTTCATATACTAACGTTCTAGTATGTCCATTTTCTAATATAATTTTGCTAAGTTCCTCTGCGCTAGAGTCTAAGGAAACAGTACCAATATCACTGCGCGGGATCATAACTTTTGCAACAGTTTTATGCCCAAATAGCAAGAAATTCCGGAAGATATTTTTTTCTTCTTCAGACATAACTTGTGCAGCGATCTTAATCCTATCAATTGTTTGCTCAAATGAATCTTCGAGTTCAATTTGCTTATCAGATTCTTTACCACGCAAATTATCAATAAATTTTTTGATATGCAAGAATATGGAATTCTTTTTGCTCTTGGTTTTGTAAGCTTTTATTTCGTGTTTTTGTATAGATTTTTTAGGCATATATTGATGGTGTTTTTATATCTAATTTGCTTAATATTTTAATCTCTAAAACTCGCATTACATCACCATCTTTTTCTTCTTCATGGTCATATCCAAGCAAATGGAGTATAGCATGTAGTAAAAGGTGAGTAAAATGATTTTGAATAGGAAGGTTCGAAGCAAGAGACTCGCTTTCAATAATCTCATAAGCAAGAGCAATATCACCTAATATAACATCTCCTGCAAAATCTTCTTCATTTAATTTCTCCCAGTTTAATTCTCTATCAGGAAAAGAGAGCACATTCGTCGCTTTATCCTTCTTCCTAAATTGATTATTTAGAATTTTAATTTTTTCATTATCAGTTAACAATATAGCAAGTTAAAGATTCTCTGTTTTTTTAAAAACTTCCAGCTCCGATTCAATCAAATTAATAATTTTTTTAACTAAGGTCTTTTTAATATATTTTTGCTCTTTCCACAGATTACTTTCTTTTATTATATCAACCACGATTTTCATAAAATTCTTTCCAACATTTTCTTACTTTATTTTCTTTTTAATCCGTTGCCTAGTTTCAGATTTATCAGAATAATGGTTTAAAAACGAAGCGCGGGCAGCCTATCAGCAAATAGGAGAACACGATGAGTTCGAGAAAAAACCCCGAGTATCATTTAAAAATGAAACTTGGCAATATAAGATTCTTTAAAAATGTAACTTGGTATTATATATTAAATATGCATAATAAAGTAAGTTTTAATAACTTAATATAAGAATTTACGCTCTAAATCCTTATCTCAAGCGATATAAATCACAAATATAGTTGATTAAGTTGCTGTTTGGGCAGGAATAATGAGCAAAGCAACGATGCCCTCAAATATTAATGTAATTCACTATAGATAGATTAGATGTCAGATGAATTAGAAGATCAAGAATCCAAAACGGAAGAACCCTCGCAGAAAAGGATAGAAGAATCCATTGAGAAAGGGCAGGTAGTAAATTCGCGCGAAGTCACCAGCTTCATAATGCTTCTTAGTCTTTCTCTTATAACTATTTTCATGCTTCCTTATATATCAAATAAAATAGCATTAAATCTCAAAATATTACTAGAACAATCAGGAAATATAGAATTAAACAGGCCAGATATCACAAAGCTTTTATATAATTTATTTAACCAAGTTCTATTTGCAATTATCCCGATTTTTTTATTCTTAATATGCATGATAATTTTCTCAAGCCTAATTCAGCATGGGCAATTTATTTTTGCACCAGATCAAATAATGCCCAAATATGAAAGAATTTCTTTATCCAAAGGAATAGAGAGGCTTTTTTCATTGAAATCTTTCATGGAATTTCTCAAAGGTATAGTCAAATTAAGTTTCACCTCGATTATAATTTATATCATCGTTATCGATGATATAAAAATTATGCCATTATACCCTTCAATGTCTTATAGCGAGATCGTTTTGGAATTATTTAAAATCATCAAGGATATTATCATTGCAATAACTCTGATAATGGCAGCTATTGCAATAATGGATTTTTCATATCAAAAATATGAACATCATAAAAATATGATGATGTCGCGCCATGAATTAAAAGAAGAATATAAGCAAACAGAAGGTAGCCCAGAAATTAAAAAGAAACAAAAGCAGCTAAGATCCGCTCAGGCAAAAAAACGTATGATGAGCAACGTGCCAAAAGCAGATGTGATAATCACAAATCCAGAACATTATTCGATTGCTCTAGAATATAAACATGGGCAAATGCGCGCTCCTATTCTTGTTGCAAAAGGCCTTGATCTTGTTGCGATGAGAATCAGAGAAATTGCAAAAGAGCATGATATACCGATAGTAGAAAATCCCCCTCTTGCAAGGGCCCTATATTTAGTTGAATTAGAGCATGAAATTCCGATGGAACATTATGAAGCCGTGGCTAAAATAATCAGTTTTGTTTACAAACTAAAAAAGAAAAAATTTGAGTAATTAAAAATTCTAGCAACGTCCATATAAAATAAGCGAATCTAACTAATTATATTCTGCTTTATCTATACCACATTATATTTTCTAGTATTATCGTTTATTTAGTTGCGCGCAAAAACTTATAGACAATATCAAAATTTTTAATCAATCTTTTTATAGGCGGGAAAAATAAAGTCTTCTAAAAAGATAAAATATAATGTCCAAATCAAAAAAAGCATCACTTCTAGGAGCCATCAAGTTATCAGATGAAACAATATCTCCTGGAGATATTGTAATGTATAAGCAAAGCACCGCGTTAGAAATGCTTACTGCAGCTGGGCAAAGCCTTGCTTCATTAGCTCGTAGAAGCAAAGGAGGTCGTTTTGATACTGTCTCTGCTGGAATAGCTTATAACCAAACTGGTGACCACTTCCATCTTGATGCAGAAGGGCTTCATAGAGCAGGAATAGGGGAAAGATCTGTTATCCTTTTTCGTACTAAAGAGCCTAGCTTGCAGGAAGAAATACGCGCTGTTGCAATATCAACTTGGGCTAAGTATGGTACAGATGCAGATTCGCGTAAGGATGGTAATGCACAAGCGACACCCACAAAATATGGTGCAGCAAAAGCAATTTTCTCAATTTTCAAGAGCAAAAACAGTAATACTGGAATCGTCCCTGATACTGAGGCTAGCTTCTGTTCCAAATTTGTTGTCAATACCTTAAAAAAAGCTCACAGACAAGTTGCAACAACATCAGCATTATCTCCCATTTCTGCCGAAACTTCACCTAAGGCATTAGAAGCTTATTTACGCAGTCATGATGATATGTTTGACATTCATCATAATATTTCAGAAAAAGGTAAAAAACAGATTATAGAAGTAATTGAGGATCAATATACAAGACTGTCTAAATGTGGGCCTCTTGCAAAACAGAAAGCTCAAAATCTGCAGCAGGCTATTAAAGAATTAGGCTCAGAGACTACCATTACAGATTTATTAAAGAAAGTCACACCCATTTTAGCTGAGAATACCGGTAAGGGAAAATTTGGTGCAACAACTTCCCTCAAAGCAATCACTAAGGTAGCAACGAAGCACGGTTATGGTTATAGTTCCGAGATCAAAAAATGGATTGGTAATAGTGAAAATACATCTCTCCTTAAGGCTCAGAGTCAAAGCCACCCTCCAAAAGAGCGCAGAAGAAATATAACTTCATCTTCTCTAGTAGAAGGAATGAGGCGACTCTCTAGTTCTGATGCTTCAGATAGCTATAGGCCTGATAATGCATCTCCTCCTGTCAAGCAGCGCAGAGGGCATGTCAAACCATCATCATCTATACTAATGTAGGAAAGTAAAATATTAAATGGCAAAGTCCTAGGAATATAAGAATCTCAACACGAAGAAATAATATAAAGCACAATACCTATCAACTATCAAATCGGTTCCTCATTAAACATAAAACTCTATAAATGTACTGGGCTTTTAATTATTCTAATTTGGCAGCACCAGCAAGAAAAGTTATTATTAGTATTTGCGCTAATGATATCTCTGTTTCGTGCAAATCTCTAAATTCGTGAATGTAATATATTTTATCTGGAGAAATTCAAAGAATCTTACCGCTATAGTTAAATCTGGCAGCTGTCTCTAACCTTTCCATAAATAAAACGCCATTTAAATGATCAATCTCATGCTGCACTGCTCTTGCGTGGTAGCCCTTTGCTTCTTTTTCGTAAGAATTGCCATCTAAATCGTAATAAGAATATTTGATATGCTCGAATCTTGCGACTTTAATCATTAAATTTGGAAAGCAAAAACATCCTTCCCAATCTTCAGATTTTTCCTCAGATAATATTTCGATTTTAGGATTAATCACCACAGACCAAGGCAGAGGAGGAGCATTTTTGCTATTATTTTCTGGAATATGGAAGATAAATATTCGAACCAACTCCCCCACCTGCGGAGCTGCAAGCCCAATACCACCTCCCAAAGCCTCTATTGTTTTATGCATTCGGCTCACAATAATTCTGGCTTTTTCGCTGGTAGGATCTATTTCTTTTGAAATTTCTTTCAGCAGCGGGTTTCCAGCAGCCAAAACTTCATAAGCTGGATATTCCTCTAGTGTCATAGATTTGCGAGTTCTAGTGGAGTATTTTCTGGTAATTTTTCTGTATAATTTTTAAGCTGCTTTTTATGCTGCATAAATAGTTTCAGTGCTTCGCCTTTAAGCTCTATGCCAGGAGTGGTTTGTACAGAAACAGGATTCACATGTTTCCCATTTATAATAACTTCGAAATGGCAATGAGGTCCTGTTGCTCTGCCAGTTGCGCCAACATAAGCAATAACCTGTCCTTGTTTTACAGGAGAGCCTATTCTTAAATTTTTAGCAAATTTACTCGCATGAGCATAAGCTGTTGCAAGGTTCGTGCTATGTTTTATTTTGACGATATTCCCATAAGCACCTTTATATCCAATTTCAGTCACCACGCCATCACCCGCTGCAAAGATAGGCGTCCCAGTAGGAGCCGCAAAATCCACGCCTTTATGCATTTTAGTATAGCCAAGAGTAGGATGATGTCTTTTACCGAAAGAAGAAGAAATACGAGCAACATTTATAGGAGTTCTAAGTAAATTCTTTTTAACGCTTCTTCCGCCTTCAGAATAATATTGGAATTTTTTAGTTTTAGGGTCATTAAACCAATAAATATTATACTGATTTCCCGAAAGATTCAGTGTTGCAAATAATATTTTGCCGTTATGAGTAAACTTGCCATCCTCAGTATAGAATTTTTCACAAATAACGCTAATATTGTCGCCAGACTTAATTTGCCTTTGGAAATCGATATCATAGCTATAAGCATTAGCAAGCTCCTGTATATTAGCAGGGCTAATACCAAGCTCACTTAAAGCAGCAGTGAAACTATTTTTTATAGTAACATTATGTTTCACAAACATTTTCTTAAGTGGCACAGCCACATCTTTTACAAAATAGTCATTTTCATTTTTAGTAATAACAACACTATGGACAGCATCTATATTGATAACAATTTCGCGCAGTATATAATCATTTAGCTCGTCGTTATTGATATCTTCCTCTAAAACAGAATAATCAAAAGAGATAATTTGCCCTGGTTTTAGAATAATATCAATTTTTGATTCTTTAATTTTAGCAAGAATTTTTGCAATTTCCGAAGGAGCGAGTTCCTGAGAGGCTAAAATTTTGGCAAAGGTATCATTTTTTTTCACCACTACTTCATAGGTAGAAATTTGAGGTTCTTCCTGCTCTAATATTTCATTAGCATTTAAATCGAAAGTTAGCTGCTTAGTAACGTAATTACTCACTGAAAAAGTAACCATAGCTACAAATGCAAATAAGATTATTATCAGTGAATATGTGTTGGAGACTCGGTTATATACGCTTCCGAGTTTATGTCTATTCGATAGTAAAAATAGGCCTTTCATCAACTAATTTTAAATTGGTGGATATTTGAGTCTAAAATAAACTTCTCTTGTTGGCAAGGCCTAAATGGAATTTTCTTTTTAAAAATCAGGAAAAATAGCTTGAAAGTGGTGGCCAGGGCCGGGATCGAACCGGCGACACAAGGATTTTCAGTCCTTTGCTCTACCAACTGAGCTACCGAGCCATTTTGCTATTATAAGTGTAAATCTAGAAGTGTTATAACTAATCTCTTATTAATTGTCTAGAATTTTATCTAGTGAATAAAAAGAGAAATTATCTGGTTCCTAATATTATAAGAACCAGATAAGAATAAATTTAAATTAAGTCCTCAGCATGAGCGGCGCTTGCATCATCCCCAAGAGCAAATCTTTCATCTTCCGGCATGCACGCAGCCTCCCCACCACCGCTAAAGGCTTCGCCTGCAGGCATAAACGCAGCATCAAAGCATCCTGTTTCAACTTCTACAGGACAAGAAATATCAATCTTTTCAAGTAACTTGATGAATTCTCGGTTTGATAAAGCTTTTTGCATCGAAGCTCTCAAGTCACAATAATCCTTTACCACAATAGATGCGCAAGAAGATTTTATATCATCTCTTACTAGCATGATTCCTGCACCTTTTCTCGCATCACAAATTGCCTCTAAAGAATATTCCGCGTCTAACTCTTTTAGTCTGAGACATGCAAATATTAAAGTATATGGATTTGTAGTATATGTGGCTATATCAGCAACAAATTTAACTTTATCCGCCAACTCAACCTCGCCCCTAAATAATGCCTTGCTATAGCTTACTATCAATGCCGAGGCTCTATCTTCGGTCACCCCGTTCCCGGTTGAACAAATTATAAAATCGCCTAATACTGCTTCAATTACTGCGCCAGATTTTAAGCTTCCTCTTAAAGAACGATAGTTAGAAATTGAATCAACCGTACCAAAAACTTTGTTTAAAGAGCTGGTGTCTATCTTTAGCTCTTCAGAGCTAATATCTTTTAGCCTACTGTGATGCAATGGATTAGTAATATAATCTATTTCTTTTCCTATAGCAGATTTTACCATCTCATTCACACAGCCTAAAGCCTCTGGGCCATAACCTTTACCTTGCTGATCATCCCTTAAATAATAGCATAATTCGATTGCTCCTTCTTCTGGCTTAAAACCGACACTTACTTTTCCAATAATGTCTCCAGTTCTAAGAATAACTAAATAGTCGCCATCAATTAGTGGAGTTGAGCATGCAAATAATCTTGCATCATAAAGTTTAGACAGGGAAGATGTTACAGTGAACGCCCCATCATTTCCTAAGAACTCTTCTCTAGAATCTGGAGATTGATTAATAAGCCGATCTATATCTACTAATTCTTCTACCGAATTGGCCTTTCTTATTATCAGGTTTGGTGTTTCCATGCTTAATGGAGGAATAAATTTTTCTCTGGGCATATAATTTTCTTAATAATGAGTTAACTGAAAATTTATAAATAATAAATGTGAATAAGTAAAGAAAAATTAATTTATTATTTCAAGATGATTCTTTCTTATCAGAAAAAATATTCTCATATAATATAGAATAAAAATCCTAAAATTAGGACAAGCTTAGACAATCTTTTTATTGTAAGAAGGCAGCTAAAAATTTCATCTAAAACAACAAGAACACTTTAAGTGTTATTAATTAATATAACATAATATAAAAATATGTTTACTTTCCCGTTCAGCAGATTATTATAAAAATATTTGAATTATTAACTAATTATAATTTCTTATGCTTTTTGATATAGACACAATGATTTTTTTAGGGTTCCTAATTGTTAATATTATGCTTGGCCTTTCATCTAGCAAAGGCATAAAGACAATCAAAGAATATGCTATAGGTAATAGAGACTTTAGCACCGCAACAATTGTTGCCACAATCGTTGCCACTTGGATAAGCGGTGAATTTTTCATAGCAAGTATTGAAGAAATTTATAGAGATGGTTTTTATCATTTATTCGCCTCAATTGGAGATATTGTTTGCATACTTGTAGTAGGTTTGTTTTTTGCCCCTCGCATGGGAGAGTTTTTGGGGAAAATATCGATAGCTGAGGCTATGGGAAGTATTTACGGGCAAAAAGTCAGAATTATAACAGCGATATTCGGCTCTCTTGGAGTTGGCGGGATCATCGCAACTCAGTTAAAGGTTGCAGGTATTACATTTGAATATGCTCTCCAAATCCCCAGCATTTACGGCATATTAGTTGCAGGCTTTATCATAACATTATATTCGTCATTAGGAGGAATTAAATCAGTGACTTTCACTGATATTATTCAATTTTTCACATTTAGCGTTGTAATTCCATTAGTAGCTTATATTCTGTTAAAAAATGTAGATAATACTTCTAATATTGAGAAAATATTTTCAACTAATGAATTATTCGATTTTAGTAAAGTTCTAGATTTCACTCAGCCAAAATCTTTATATTATCTCTCTTTATTTCTCTGTTTTGCGCTTCCAGCTTTTAACCCAGCAATATTCCAAAGAATTGCAATGGCAAAAGATGTAAAACAAGTCACATCATCTTTTACAATATCCGCATTAGTATGTTTTATTCTTCTGCTAATATTAAGCTGGATTAGCATAATAATGATCTCGATTAATCCAAATATTAACTCTAAGGATATATTAAAACATATAATTTTTGATCATACCTCGATAGGTATGAGAGGTGTAATTTTAGTTGGGATCTTAGCAACTGTAATGTCGACTATAGATTCATACATCAACTCTACTTCCGTTATTATTATCCATGATTTTTGTGCTCCTTTAAATATCGGACGAAATTATAATGAATTAATCTTAGCGAGAATTGGCTCGCTTATTATCGGTATATTTTCAATTTCCCTGGCAACAATAGATATAGATATAATGGGGCTAATCACTTTAGCATTTTCATTTTATATGCCAATTGTTAGTGTGCCTTTCATAATGGCAGTTTTAGGTTTTAGAAGCAGCGAAAGAGCAGCAATAATCGGCATGGCATCTGGTTTGATTGCTGTAATAACATGGAATTACATATTAAAAATCACTGCTCTTGATAGTGTAATTGTTGGCATGACAGCAAATCTTATAGGGCTGATGGGAACTCATTATCTATTTAAGGAAAAAGGTGGATGGGTTGGAATTAAGGATCAGAAAACCCTCTCGCAATTTCAAAATGAGAGAAAAGAGAAAGTTAGAAAGCTTATTCGCGATCTCAAATCATTTGATATTATTGCCGTATGCAAAAGAAATTACCCCAAAGGAGAAGGGCTTATTTCTATTCTAGGCCTTTTTGTGATGATAGTCACGTTTAGTAGCGTGAATTATTTAGAAGTCTCCATCCAGGATAAATATAAGTTCATATTAGACTCTTTATATCCAATAATTTTATTCAGCTCTAGTGCTCTTATAAGCTATCCTTTATGGCTTGAGAACTGGAAAAAAAGCGAATTTATTTCCATTATTTGGAACTTAATAATGTTCTTTGTTCTGATATGCTTTAGCTATCTAATTTTACTTATTAGTAATTTTGCAGAAATTCAGTTAATAGTATTTATGACAAATATTTTAGTCATAATATCTTTAATAAGATGGAAATGGGCCTTATTTAATATTTTAGCCGGTTTAATAATAACTACCTATCTCTATAAACACTTCATATATTCTCAAGTAGGGGATCTAACTCCAAGCTTCTCTCAATTTAAATCTGTTTATTTAATGTTACTTACATCTGGATCTCTTGTTTTGTTCTTAAAACCAAGGCAACAAAGTGTAGATTTAGTTGAAGAAAATAATTTATTTTTATCTGCGAAAGTGGATGATCAAAGGCAAGAGCTCACAAGGCTCACTATGCTAAAAAATGAGTTTTTAAGAAATTTAGAGCATGAAGCACATACTCCGATCACTGGCATAACAAGTATGGGGCAAGTATTAGATGATGCTTATGATAAACTCTCAGAAACTCAAAGAAGAAATGCCATCAGAAATATAGCAAAAAGCTCAGAGAGGCTCACAACTCTTGTAAATAACTTAATCGACCTTTCGAAATTAGAAAATTTCAATTATAAATTAAATAAGAGAAAGGTGTATCTAACTCAGCTTGTATATAATAGGCTAGAGCTATGCCAAAAGCTCTATTCAGAAGAAATAGCACGCGCCAATCTCAGCTTCAATGTTGAGATAGAAGAAAATATAGAAGCTTTGTGCGATGAATATTATATTTCAAGAACGATTGATAATATAATAATCAACGCTATTCAATATAGTAAGAAAGGGACGATTACAGTCTCTTTAAATCATAGAAATAATTTAATAGAATTCTCAGCCCAAGATGAAGGAATAGGAATACCGAAAGAAGAAATTTATGATATTTTTGAGCCTTTTATTGTGAGTTCTAAAACCAAAACCCCTTCTGGTGGAAGGGGCATAGGCCTTGCTCTCTGCAAAAAGGTTATCACTGCGCATGATGGAAATATTACGGTTGATAGCTCAGAAAATGGCTCTATTTTCCGTTTTACTGTTAATAGCAAATAATTCTTTTGCATATTGAAGCCAAAATAGTTAGCTTTATAATTATATACAAAAAGCTGTTATTTTGGCTTCGATATTTTTGCGCCTATCTCTTCTAAATTCCCTTCTTCTCCTCCGCTAACGGCCAGCATTTTTGATTTTTCATATTTAAATTTTATAAATTATTTCATACAAAATTAAAGGAAATCATGTCTAAGGAAAATCTAAGGAAATTAAAAAAAGATTTTATGCTGAGTATTCATAAACACTATGACAGGCGGCACTTATAAAGAGCAATTAGATAGAATACTCACTTCAACCCAAGAGGATCTAATTTTATGGCGCTGTAATTTTAGCCCCTGGGACTAAGTTAGCTTAACTACGAAGAAATTCTCACTTTATAGATAAAACGCCACCTCTTCACTTATGTCATTCGCAGCAACAGGTGGCGTTGTTGCATGGAAGGAGGTGTATAAATTAATGGAGGTATTTGGAGGTAGGTGTTTTAAGCTGCGATTATGAGATTAATAACTTTGCATTTAATTTTAGCTTGAGTTTCTCTAGTATTTTCCTTTTTGTTGCTCAGATAATCAG
>CAMCRO010000035.1 GCA_945877265.1 Rickettsia typhi
CTGGAAAGGAGATGATTATGCCTGGAGATAATGCGAATTTAGTTGTGAAGTTAATAGCACCAGTTGCTATGGATTCAGGCTTAAGATTTGCTATTCGTGAAGGCGGAAGAACCGTCGGCGCTGGCGTTGTTGCTAAAATTATTAATTAAATAAGTTAGGCGGTGGGTTTATAACTCACCGTCGTTAAACATAGAAACAACTGTTAATTAAGGTGTTTAAATAAATAAAGCTTGATTTTGTTGTTAATCTATGTTAGGAGTGTAGCTCAATTGGTAGAGCGCCGGTCTCCAAAACCGGAGGTTGCGGGTTCGATGCCTGTCGCTCCTGCCAGATTAGTTGTTAGGATAGTATGAGCAAGATAGGTGAAATTGTAAAGTTTTACGACCAAGTAAAACAAGAAATTAGTAAGGTTACATGGCCAAGCAAATCGGAAGTTATTAATTCGACTTTGATAGTAGTTGCTGTGGTTCTTATTTTTAGTTTGCTTTGCCTAGGTGTGGATTACGCAATTAGCAGTTTTGTGAGATTTCTTCTTAAAATAGGAAGATAATAGAGGTTATTGTGAGTTTTAATTGGTATATCGTACATACTTTATCTGGCTCTGAAAAGAAAGTTAAGCAGACTATAATAGAGCAAGCTGAACGTAAGAATATGTCTCATCTTTTTGAGGAGATATTAGTTCCAGTTGTTGAAGTTCCTGAGATAAAAAAGGGAAAGCAGGTAAATACAGAAAAAAAATTCTTACCTGGTTATATTCTAATAAAAATGAATTTAACTGATGATGCGTGGCATCTCGTTAAATCAGTGCCAAAAGTAAGTGGCTTCTTAGGTAGTGGAGCAAGACCTTCTCAAGTTTCTGAGAAAGAGGTGCAAAAAATCATGGAGCAGATTGATAGCAATCCGGCTCTTATGGCTACTAAGAAAGTATATGATATTGGAGAGAGTGTTAAAGTTATAGATGGTCCATTTGAATCATTCACTGGTACTGTGGAAGAAGTAGATGTGGAGAAAATGAGACTTAGAGTATCTGTTTCGATTTTTGGAAGAGCTACTCCTATTGATTTATCATTCAATCAAGTTGAAAGAATTTAAGAATTTAGACTGTGAGCTTCTAACAGTGCTAAAAAATCCTGCTAAGATGCAATTAGTAGGTGTAATAGCAACAATAAAGGGTAAACCATGGCAAAAAAAGTATTAGGTTATATAAAGTTAACCATACCAGCCGGAAAAGCGAATCCATCACCTCCTGTTGGGCCAGCTTTAGGACAGCGTGGTTTGAATATCATGGAGTTTTGTAAAGCTTTCAATGCTGCTACTCAAAGTATGGATCCTGGTACACCAGTTCCTGTTTTGATAACAGCTTTTGAAGACAAAACTTTTACATTCGTTACCAAGACCCCGCCAGCAAGCTTTTACCTTAAGCAATTTTCAAAAGTTGCAAAAGGATCTTCTGCTACTAAGAAGGAAGCTTTTGTTGGTAAAGTGACTCTCGATCAATGTCGTGAGATAGCTAAAATAAAAATGGCTGATCTCAACTCAAACGACATAGATGCAGGAGCTAGAATTATAAAAGGTTCTGCAGAGTCAATGGGTATTGAAGTGGTAGGAGAGTGATATGCAACAGCTGAAAAGTACCGGTGGTAAAAAAATAATCGCTGCGAGAAAAGAAATTGATCCAGCACAACAATATACTGCAAGTGAAGCTATTGCTATGCTGAAAAAGCTAGCATTCGCAAAATTTGACCAAACATTAGACGTGGTTCTAAAGCTTGGAGTTGATCCTAGACATTCTGACCAAATGGTTAGAGGTATGGTTTCTCTTCCTGCTGGAACTGGTAAAACTGTAAGAGTCGCTGTTTTCTGCAAAGACGATAAAGTCGAAGCGGCAAAAGCAGCTGGCGCTGATATAGTTGGATCTAGTGAATTAGTTGAAAATATCAAGGCTGGCAAAATAGATTTCGATATCTGTATTGCAACTCCTGATATGATGGCTACGATTGGTCAAGTAGCTAAAATTTTAGGCCCTAAAGGTTTGATGCCAAATCCTAAACTCGGAACTGTTACACCTGATGTTGCAACTGCAGTTAAAAATGCAAAAAGCGGCCAAGTGGAATTTAGAGTCGAGAAAGCAGGTATCATTCACGCAGGAATAGGTAAGTTATCTTTTTCAGATAGCGACTTAATGTCTAACTTGAAAGCTATTGTAGATGCGATTCAAAAATCTAAGCCTAGCGGAGCAAAAGGAACATATATGAAACAAGTTTTCTTGTCTTCTACTATGGGCCCTGCGCTTAAGTTAGATCTAGCAACAATTCAGTAATAGCTTGAGGAGAAAATATGATACGTTCTGAAAAAGTTAATGCTGTAAATGAGATTGAAGAGCTATACCGCAATCATTCTGCAATAATAGTAACTCATTATCATGGTCTTACAGTAGACCAGGTTACTCAACTTAGAAATAATCTTCGTAAAGAAGGTGCTAAATTCAAAGTTGTTAAAAATACATTAGCAAAAATAGCAGCACAAAAAGCTGGAATTGCAAATGTTGATTCTTTGTTTAAGGGCCCTGTTGCGATTGCATATTCACAAGATTCAGTTGCTACTGCAAAAACTGTGTTCGAATTTGCAAAAACAAACAGCGCTTTTAAAATTGTAGGCGGAATATTAGATAATAATTTAATTGATTATAAAATAGTTGATCAATTATCTAAGTTGCCTTCTCTCAAAGAATTACAAGCTACTATTGTTGGTATTCTACAAGCTCCAGCAAGAAAAGTTATAGGTGTAACAAGCGCTCCTGCTTCGCAACTTGCAAGAGTGATTGTTGCTTATTCAAATAAAAATTAATAATTAATAGAGGTTATAAAATGGCTGATTTACAAAAATTAGTAGATGAATTATCGAAACTTACAGTAGTTGAAGCTGCTGAACTTTCAAAAAAATTAGAAGATCATTGGGGTGTTAGCGCTGCTGCTCCTGTTGCTATGGCAATGCCAGCTGCAGGTGGTTCAGCTGCTGCTGAAGAAAAAACAGATTTTGATGTTGTTTTAACAGCTGCAGGTGATAACAAAATCAACGTTATTAAAGTTGTTCGTGAATTAACTGGCCTTGGCTTAAAAGAAGCTAAAGATCTAGTTGATGGCGCTCCACAAACTGTAAAAGCTGGTGCTGCGAAAGCTGACGCTGAATCTATGAAAGAAAAGCTTACAGCAGTTGGTGCTAAAGTAGAATTGAAATAATTTTATTTTGTTAAAATTAGATTCTGGGGGCAACCCCAGAATTTTTAGTTTCTAAATTTTAATTCTCAAACCCTAAACTAATGCAAATTGAAACAAAACCATATTGTCAAAAATATAAAATAATAAATCTTTTTTGTGTCAATGGAGCTTTAGTGTCTTTATTAATAAATTTTATATATTTTTTTTTAAATTATAATTTTTATAAATCTTCCTATGAGATTACACGTTGTATTGCTAGAAAATTATTAAAGTTTTTAGCTTTTCCTGTTTGTTTGTCTCTTTGTTTTTATAATTGATCGAGGTGTTATATATGAAAGGGTCTTTAAGTAGTCGTAGTTTGGTTAGAAAGAATTTTGGTAAAATAGATCTTGTTGCATCTATCCCAAACTTACTTGAGCTACAAAAATCATCTTATGATGATAGTTTTCTTCAAATTCATATAGAAGCTGAGAAAAGAAGGGATATTGGTCTTCAGTCTGTTTTTAAATCTATTTTTCCTATTCAAGATTCAGCCGGGACTGCTACTCTCGATTTTGTGAAATATGAGTTTGATAATCCTAAATATGACGTTGAAGAATGTAGACAGAGAGGAGTGAGCTTTGCAGCTCCACTTAAAGTGACTTTTAGGCTCATAATCTGGGAAATAGACCAAGATACTAATGCAAAAGAGATTAAAGGTATTAAAGAACAAGAGGTTTATGTTGGTGATATTCCTCTAATGACAAAAAACGGGACTTTTGTAATAAATGGGACAGAGAGAGTTGTTGTTTCACAAATGCATAGATCTCCTGGAGTGTTTTTTGACCATGATGGCGGAAAAACACATTCATCAGGCAAATTTTTATATGCAGCTAGGATAATACCATATAGAGGTTCTTGGCTTGATTTAGAATTTGATGCGAAAGATCTTCTTTATTTTAGAATAGATATAAAAATAAAATTATATGCTTCAACATTGCTCAGAGCAATTGGGATGGAAACAAAAGAAATTTATGATTTCTTCTATAATTCCACATCCTTTACCAAGATGAAAAAAGGCTGGAAAACTGCGTTTAGATCTGAAAACTTCTCTGCTCAAAGATTATCTTATCCTTTAATTGATAGCAAAACAGGAGAAGTGGTTCTTGATGCAGGAAATAAAATCACACCAAGACTTGCTAAGAAATTTGCTGCAGATGGACTTACAGAAATTAATGTGAGTGAAGAGCAGTTAGTTGGCAAATATCTTGCAAATGATATTATTGATAAATCTACTGGTGAGATTATAGCTGAAATTGGCTTAGAAGTAACTGCTGACATTATTAAAAAGATTGAAGATGCTAAAGTATCTGAAATTCAAGTTCTGGAGATTTCTTCTCAAGTTGGGCCTTATATTAGAAATACAATAAATGCTGATAAAAATTCTGATCATGAGCAAGCTTTAATGGATATCTTTAGAGTTCTAAGACCTGGAGAGCCATCTACTTTAGAAGCAGCAAAACAATTATTTGATAGCTTATTCTTTGATCAATCTCGTTATGATTTATCTGAAGTTGGTAGAATTAAGATGAATTCTAGGCTTTCAATTGATATTCCTATCGAAAATACTGTGCTTACAGCTATAGACATTAAAAATGTTGTTAAATCAATGGTGGAGCTCAAAGATGGTAGAAATTCTATCGATGATATAGATCATCTTGGAAATAGAAGAGTTAGATCTGTTGGTGAACTTATAGAAAATCAATTCCGTATCGGTTTAGTTCGTATGGAAAAAGCAATTTTGGAGAGAATGAGCTCTGTTGCAATTGATACTGTAATGCCGCATGATCTTGTGAACTCAAAATCTCTTTCTACAATTGTAAAAGAATTTTTCAGCTCTTCGCAGCTTTCACAATTTATGGACCAGACTAACCCACTATCTGAAGTTACGCACAAGAGAAGATTATCTGCGCTTGGCCCAGGAGGACTTAGCCGCGAGAGAGCTGGATTTGAGGTGAGGGACGTGCATCCAACGCATTATGGACGTATCTGCCCAGTTGAAACACCAGAAGGGCAAAATATTGGTTTGATTAATTCACTCGCTACATTTGCAAAAATTAACAAATATGGATTTATCGAAAGCCCATATCGTAAAGTTGTTAATGCCAAGGTTACAGATGAAGTTGTTTACCTTTCTGCAATAGAAGAAAGTAAGTATAAAATTGCTCAAGCAAATGCGACTCGTGACAAGTCTGGAAAATTAACAGATGATTTGCTGAACTGCAGATTTAATACCGATTTTACAATGGTTCCACCTGAAGAAGTGGATTTTATTGATGTAACACCTATGCAGGTTGTATCTGTGGCCGCTTCAATGATTCCTTTCTTAGAAAATGACGATGCTAACAGAGCTTTGATGGGATCAAACATGCAACGCCAAGCTGTACCATTACTTAGAAGCGAAGCTCCTGTTGTGGGCACTGGAATTGAAAGCGTTGTAGCTGAAGATTCAGGAGCTGCGATCGTTGCGATAAATGATGGAGTTGTTGACCAAGTTGATTCTACCAGAATTGTAATTAGAACTTTGGGTAAGAAGAAAGATGGCGCTCCTGAAGTGGATATTTATAACTTGATGAAATTCCAAAGATCTAATCATAATACTTGTATTAACCAAAAACCACTAGTGAATATTGGCGATGAGGTTAAGAAGGGAGATGTAATTGCTGATGGCCCAAGCACTGAAAATGGTGAGATAGCTCTTGGCAGAAATGTGTTTGTCGCTTTCCTTCCATGGAGCGGATATAACTTCGAGGATTCTATCTTAATTTCTGAAAGAATTGCTAAGCAAGATTTATTTACTTCTGTTCATATCGAAGAATTCGAAGTTATTGCAAGAGATACGAGGTTAGGCCCTGAAGAAATTACAAGAGATATACCAAATATTAGTGATGAAAGCTTAAAACACCTTGATGAAGTTGGTATTGTTCACGTCGGTGCTGAAGTTAGACCTGGTGATATATTAGTTGGAAAAGTGACTCCGAAGAGTGAATCTCCTATGACTCCAGAAGAGAAGTTACTGAGAGCTATATTCGGAGAAAAAGCAGGAGATGTGAGAGATTCTTCTCTCCATGTTCCGCCTGGAGTTCAAGGAACTGTAGTGGAAGTTAGAGTCTTTTCTAGAAGAGGTGTTGACAAAGATGAGAGAGCAATTGCGATCGAGCAACAACAAATTGAAAAGCTTGCTAAAGATAGAGATGACCAGCTTGCGATAATTGAAAGATTTGTGTTCTTAAAACTTGAAAGCTTACTTAACGGGCAGAAAATTATTTCTGGACCAAAAGCTGTGAAAGAAGGAGAGGTTATCGATAAAAATCTTCTTGCGAAATTATCAAAAGGTCAATATTGGCAGCTGATTGTTGAAGATAGCGAAGTTATGAATGAGATGGAGCAGATCAAACGTAGCTACGATAATACTCGCGATGATTTGAATAAGACATTTAACGATAAAGTTGAAAAGTTGCAAAGTGGTGATGATTTACCTCAAGGTGCTTTAAAAGTTGTGAAGGTATTTATTGCGGCTAAACATAAACTACAACCTGGTGATAAAATGGCTGGAAGACACGGAAATAAGGGTGTTATTTCAAGAATTTTACCAGAAGAAGATATGCCTTTCTTAGAAGATGGTAGAGTTGTTGATATTGTACTTAATCCTCTCGGTCTTCCTTCTAGGATGAATATCGGACAAATTTTAGAGACGCATCTTGGATGGGCTGGATACAACCTTGGCAAGCAAATGGAAGATAAGATACGCCAGTATCGCGAAGAAAATGCCGACATCAAAGAAGTTAAAGATTTTGTAATGAAAATTTATGAAGGCAACGATAAAATTCTTGCTGAATTAGACAAAATGAATAAATCAGATCTGATCGAGTTCTGTGATAGACTTAGAGGCGGTGTTAGATTTGCAACTCCTGTGTTTGATGGTGCGAAAGTTGAAGATGTTAAAAATATGCTTAGACTTGCGAACCAAGATACTTCAGGACAAGTAAGATTAATTGACGGCAGAACTGGAGAATATTTCGATCGAAATGTAACAGTTGGTTATAAATATTTACTCAAACTTCACCACTTGGTGGACGATAAGATCCATGCTCGTTCGATTGGACCTTATAGCTTAGTTACTCAGCAGCCTCTTGGTGGTAAATCTCACTTTGGTGGACAAAGATTTGGAGAAATGGAATGTTGGGCATTACAAGCATATGGTGCTGCTTATACATTACAAGAGATGCTTACGGTGAAATCAGATGATGTGACTGGACGTATCAAAATATACGAATCTATCGTTCGCGGAGATAATAATTTTGAGTCCGGAATACCTGAATCATTTAATGTAATGATAAAAGAATTTAGATCATTATGTCTCAATATTCAACTTGAGCATGATGACACACAGAAAGATAATAAGTAAGGCTGGAGAGTAGCTATATGGCAGAAACAATAAATTTTTATGGTCAAGTTAGCAATGTTCAGCAATTTGATATATTGCGTATTAATATTGCAAGCCCTGAGCAAATTCGTTCATGGTCTTATGGAGAAGTAACTAAGCCTGAAACAATCAATTACCGTACATTTAAACCTGAAAAAGAAGGGTTATTTTGTGCTAGGATTTTTGGTCCTGTTAAGGATTATGAATGCTTGTGCGGCAAATATAAAAGAATGAAGTATCGCGGGATTGTCTGCGAAAAATGTGGAGTGGAAGTTACTACCTCTCGCGTTAGAAGAGAGCGTATGGGGCATATTGATTTAGCTGCTCCTGTTGCGCATATTTGGTTCTTAAAGTCGCTTCCTTCAAGAATTGGCACACTTTTAGATATGACTCTGAAAGATTTAGAAAAAGTTTTATATTTCGAATCTTACATAGTTGTTGAGCCTGGCTTAACTCCAATGTCTAGAGGTGATATTCTTTCAGAAGATGCTTTCCAAAAAGCACAAGATGAATACGGGGAAGATAGCTTTGAATGTTTAATTGGAGCAGAAGCAGTTGCAAGGTTGCTTAAAGATCTTAACTTAAAAGAACTGCAAACAACATTAAGAGCTGAATTATCTGAAACAAATTCTGAAGCTAAGCGCAAAAAAATTGTTAAGCGCCTTAAGCTTATTGAAGATTTCTTAGGATCTGAAAATAATCCTGATTGGATGGTGATGAATGTTCTTCCTGTTATCCCACCAGAAATCAGACCATTGGTGATGTTAGATGGCGGAAGATTTGCAACTTCTGACCTTAACGAATTATATAGAAGAGTAATTAATAGAAATAACCGTCTTCGTAGACTTATTGAGCTTAAAGCACCTGATATCATTGTTAGAAATGAAAAAAGAATGCTCCAAGAAGCAGTAGATGCATTATTTGACAATGGAAGGCGCGGAAGGGTTGTGAAAAACAACAATAAGCGTCCATTTAAATCTTTAAGCGATATGCTAAAAGGTAAGCAAGGGCGTTTCCGTCAAAACTTACTTGGAAAACGTGTGGATTACTCAGGACGTTCTGTGATCGTTGTGGGCCCAGAGCTTAAATTACATCAATGCGGTTTACCTAAAAAAATGGCGCTTGAGCTATTCAAACCATTTATCTATGCAAAACTTGAGCTATACGGTCTTGCAACTACCTTGAAAGCTTCTAAAAAGATGGTTGATTCTGAAAAACCAGAAGTTTGGGATATTTTAGAAGAAGTAATTAGGGAACATCCTGTTCTTTTAAACAGAGCTCCAACTTTACATAGATTAGGCATTCAAGCATTCGAGCCTATATTAATTGAAGGGAAAGCGATCCAATTACATCCACTTGTTTGTGCTGCATTCAATGCGGACTTTGATGGTGACCAGATGGCAGTACACGTTCCTTTATCTATAGAAGCTCAGCTTGAGGCTAGAGTTCTAATGATGTCTACAAATAATATACTAAGCCCAGCTAATGGACGCCCAATTATTGTTCCAGATAAAGACATAGTACTTGGATTATACTATTTAACTACCGAGCTGGAAGGCGAAGTAGGAGAAGGTATGGTTTTTGTTGACATGCCTGAAATGAAGCATGCTTTATTTAATAGTTTCGTTACATTACATTCTAAGATTAAATTTAGAATTACTATGCCCAATGCGGATGGCGAAATTATAACTACTATCGTTGATACAACGCCAGGAAGACTTATTTTGAGCGAATTATTGCCTATTAGCAAAAATGTTGGCTTTAAATATGTGAATAAAGCTATGACCAAGAAAGATATTTCTGCTGTTATCGATGTGGTTTATAGACATTGCGGGCAAAAAGCTACTGTTATTTTTGCAGATAAGCTTATGGAACTCGGATTTAAATATGCATGTAAATCTGGGATTTCTTTTGGTATGGATGACATGGTTGTGCCTAAAACAAAGGGCAAACATATTAATGAGACTCTTACTGAAGTTAAAGAATTCGAAGTGCAATATGCTGACGGATTTATTACATTTGGTGAAAAATATAATAAAGTTATAGATGCTTGGTCTCGTTGTACTGATAAAGTTGCAACTGACATGATGAAAGAAATTTCTGAATTAAAGCCTAAATCTGAATCTCATATTGGACAGATGAGATTAAATTCTATCTATATGATGGCTGTTTCTGGCGCTAGGGGTTCTCCTACACAGATTAAGCAGCTTGCTGGGATGAGAGGTTTGATGGCAAGACCTTCAGGTGAAATTATCGAAACACCGATTATCTCTAACTTTAAAGAGGGCCTTACAGTTCTTGAATATTTTAACTCTACTCACGGCGCGAGAAAAGGACTTGCTGACACTGCGCTTAAAACAGCGAATTCTGGTTATTTAACTAGAAGGCTTGTGGACGTCGCACAGGATTGTATTATTACTGACGTTGATTGTGGTTCACAAGAAGGGTTAGTTGTTACTCCAATTATTGACGGTGGAGAGGTTATCGTTTCATTATCTGAGCAAGTTTTAGGTAGAACAGCTGTAAATGATATTCGCCATTCTGTTACAGGAGATTTAATTATTGCAGCAGCTGAGTTAATTGATGAAGCAAGCTTAGAAAAAATTGAAGCTTCTGGAATTGATTCAATTAAATTACGTTCTGTTCTAACATGTAAGCTTAAAGAAGGCGTTTGTGCTAAATGTTACGGAAGAGATCTAGCAACTGGAGACCTTGTCTCTGTTGGTGAGGCTGTGGGTGTTATTGCCGCTCAATCTATTGGAGAGCCAGGAACACAGCTTACTATGAGAACTTTCCATATTGGTGGGGCTGCGACGAGAGGTGCAGAAATTTCTTCTGTGGAAGCTACGAGTGATGCGAAAATTAAAGTTTTAAATAGAAACGTAGTAGTTGACTCTAATAAAAACCATATTGTGATGAGCCGTTCTTGTGAGGTTTTATTGCTTGATGATAAATCTCAAGAAAAAGCAAGATTCAAAGTCCCATATGGAGCTAAGATATTAGTTGATGACGGAGAAAAAGTTGTACGAGGACAAAAAGTTGCTGAGTGGGACCCATATACTATCCCAATTATCACAGAAAAATCTGGGAAAATTTCCTTTAAAGATATGGTTGATGGAATATCTATAAGAGATATTACAGACGAAGCAACGGGTATTACAAGTAAAGTTATTGTTGAATCTAAGCAAAGCGCTAAAGGCGCTGAGCTTCGCCCTCGTATCCATTTAATGGATGAAAATGGAGAGACAATGATTTTATCCAATGGCTTAGAAGCAAGATATTACCTTCCAGTAAATGCGATTTTAAGTGTTGAAGATGGCATTAAAGTTAATGCTGGTGATATTTTAGCTCGTATTCCAAGAGAATCTTCTAAGACTCGTGATATTACAGGAGGTCTTCCAAGAGTGGCTGAACTTGTTGAAGCAAGACGCCCACAAGACCATGCAGTGATTGCAGAAATTGACGGAAGAATTGAATTCGGAAGCGATTATAAATCTAAGAGAAGAATAGTTATTCATCCGACTGATGGCGGCGCGCCTATTGAATTTATGGTTCCAAAAGGCAAGCATGTTGTGGTTAACGAAGGCGATTATGTGAAGAAAGGGGACATGCTAATTGACGGCAATCCTGTTCTTCAAGATATCCTTAGAGTTATCGGTGTGGAAGCTTTAACAAGATATATGGTGCAGGAAATCCAGGCTGTATATCGTCTGCAAGGTGTGAAAATTGATGATAAGCATATTGAAGTTATTATCAGACAAATGTTGCAAAAAGTTGAAGTGACTGATCCAGGAGAGACTACATTACTTGCTGGAGAAAAAATTGATAGAATAGAGTTTGAAGAAATTAATGCCAAAGCAATTGATGATGGATTTAAGCCAGCTTCTGCTCAACCAGTTCTTCAAGGTATTACAAAGGCTTCTCTACAAACTAGATCTTTCATCTCTGCAGCTTCCTTCCAAGAGACAACAAGAGTTCTTACAGAAGCAGCAGTTAGTGGTAAAATCGATAAGCTACACGGACTTAAAGAGAATGTTATTGTTGGAAGACTTATTCCAGCAGGAACAGGATATTATGTAGATAAAGCTAGGAAGTCATTATAGGTTTTTTATTTGAGTGCTTGCATGGATCTTCAATTACGTGAAGATCCTGCTTTAGAAAATATGTATTGTAAGAATGATTCGATATGGATGGTGTTTTTATTCGCTTGCGCTTGTCTATAGCTAAGTCTTTATAATTTGATCATGCGTCCATCGCTCCCTCGTGTATTATTTATACACTTCAGTAGCTCGCTCCCATGCTCAAATTAAAATACTTTAGCTATATTTATATAGGATCCAAAGACCCAGCTTAAAAACTCGTCTAATTATCTGAAATTTAGTATAAAAGCTATGCTATAGTGAATTAAGTTGAGTTAGCGTATAGTATGAGATAGATTTAGAAGAAAGAATGCAAGCATATAGTATAGATCTACGTAAGAAGGTAATAGAATTTATTGAGCAAGGTAAGACGCA
>CAMCRO010000036.1 GCA_945877265.1 Rickettsia typhi
ACTCTCCGCTAATACCATCGTAATAGCCGCTGTAAGTGATGTCTTACCATGATCCACGTGCCCAATTGTACCAACGTTACAATGTGGCTTGTTCCTCTCGAATTTCTCCTTAGCCATTTTATATACCCTCTAAAAGTTATCTATTCTAAAATAATTAATAATGTTTCCTATAACCTTACCGACTTCTCCGGCGCGCGATAACACACTCCAAAAATGGAGCGGGTGATGGGAATCGAACCCACGTGGCCAGCTTGGAAGGCTGGAGCTCTACCATTGAGCTACACCCGCTTAAATTCTTGGGTGGTGGAGGGAGTAGGATTTGAACCTACGAACGCTCACGCGGGCAGATTTACAGTCTGCTGCCATTGACCACTCGGCCATCCCTCCGGCAGCTAGATATCCAAATAATAATCGCACCGATAATTTCAACGACGGAAATAAATTGTTGTATTTATCTACAGTACAGGTTAGCTTTTGTCAAGTACTATTATTAATTTCTGCAACAAAATGAAAAAAAGATCAATTACTCATAAAAGCTATTATATTTACGGAAAGCATCCTTTTCTTGCTGCAATAGAAAATCCTAAAAGAATGATCTATGAAATTCTTATAACTAAAGAAAATTTATCATTCATTCCTGAAAAGTTACAAAATAAAATAAAGATCTTAACTAATCATGAATTAGCACAACTCCTTCCTAAAGAAGCAATACACCAAGGTTTTGCTGCGTTAGTTTCACCTCTAAGTAATATTAATCTTGAATCGTTTGATTTTCCAGATAACGCAAAAATTGCCATATTAGATCAAGTTACTGACCCGCATAATTTAGGAGCAATACTCAGAAGCGCAGCAGCGTTTGGAATCAAAGCCGTAATAATTCCTAGCGATAACTCGCCAGAAGAAAATGCTATAATTGCTAAAACATCCTGCGGCGCGCTTGAACATATTCCAATATTAAGGGTAACAAACATTTCTTCTGCAATACAATTTTTAAAGAAAAACCACTTCTGGGTAATAGGGTTAGATGGAAATGCAAATCAACTTTTGGATAAAAAATTACTTTCAGGAAAAATATGCATAATATTAGGAGCAGAAGGAAAAGGCCTAAGAAGATTAACTAAAGAAAATTGTGATATCCTAGCCAAAATCCCAATGTCCAACGTAATGGAAAGCCTTAACGTATCAAATGCAGCTGTAATAGCATTTTACGAGGCTTATCTTGCAAATCTGGAATAATCATGCTAATAATAAGTATCAGTATATAACAAGCATAGAAAATTATGATAGGTAATACACCAGACTCTTATGGCATTGTCGCCAAACTATTACATTGGATAGTAGCGATTGCAATAATTGCTTTGATTTTAGTTGGATATTATATGTCGGACCTACCTAATTCCGACGGAAAATATCAACTTTATTCCATGCATAAAGCCTCAGGAGTTTGCGTCCTTATCTTTATAGTAATAAGGCTTATATGGAGAATAATGAATATAACTCCATCAATGCCAAAAGATACTCCTCACTGGCAAGTAATAGCAGCAGATGTAAATATTAAATTTTTATATTTTCTAATGCTTTGCCAGCCATTAAGTGGTATTTTTATGTCACTTTATTCTGGATATCCTATAAATGTTTTTAATCTCTTTACGATTCAAGCCTTTGAAAAAAAGATCAAGCTTGCTTCCCTTGCAAAAGAATTTCATGAAGCTTTCTCAGTACTTCTGATAATATGCGTTTCTCTTCACCTTCTTGCAGCCTTATATCATCATTTTATAAGAAAGGATGGTCTCTTAAGAAGAATGTTCTAAATTTATATTATTATTGGACACATGAAAAATATAGAAAGTTCGAATAGGCAGTTAAAAGTAGCGCATCTGATTAAACTTAGCCTCATTAATGTTTTAAATAAGGGCAAAAAACTAGACGCTGCGTTACTCAAACATAAAATTACTATAACGAATGTAAAGGTCTCTCCTGATCTTAAGAATGCAAGTTGCTATTTTCTACCTTTTGGAAAAAGCGCAGAACATAAAGAAGAGATATTAAACGCTATTGAGTCTTCGAAACATTCCATCCGCAAACAAGTAACCGAAGATATCAATCTAAAATACTCTCCGGAATTAACATTCTTCTATGATCATGGCATAGAAAATGCCAGCGAAGTGGAAAAAGTTATAAATAATTTTCTGAATAAAGAATAATTACAATGTTAGCATAAATAGTGTATTAAATGTGAAGTTATACATTATTGCGTCTACTTCAAAATTTACTCATTCAAAAATGCGAGATTAGGGCTAGAGAAATCAATAAAATAAATATCTAAGCCTCGTCTGGTGCTATTTGCACAGCACCTGTAGTTGTGATAGTCATATAAGGAAGTAAAGCACGAAGGATCAGATGCACCAGAAAGAATAGAGCTATATTCCGCTTCAAGACTTTCTTCTTGATCAACAATCCACTGAAACTTTGATATTGCCGACAATTTTGAGTCTTTAATGGCAACAAATTCACCGTAATTAGTTTGTCCGAGTGCAGCTTTCAAAACTTCATCATATGTATCTTTTCTTTTCCATGCTTCTTCCTTGATTGTACGAAGTAGCTTCAAATCTCGAAATATATCATCCTCAAGTTTCTTAAAATGCATTACAGCCGCATGATCTGATGTTTGTTTGATTCTGACAGCCAGTGTACCACCCGAAAAGGCTGGGTCTACCTCATTGATATTCGATATCGCAACTATAACAGGATGAGATTTCATATCATCTTTAGCTAACATATATGATAATGCATTACTGTTAAACCCCAAAGAAAGCTTTGCTGCTATATCCACGCAATCTCTATGCAGCCTTGCGTCATGGCCAATAGATCCATCGGGTTTATATATTTGTAATGGCGCAAGAAAAGTAATAACTGAGTCTAGCATTGGGTTAGCGCAAGAAACTTTCATATCGTCATTAGATAAATGACTGCTATATTGAAAATTACTTGGATCAATAACAGTTATTTTATACTTTCCATCAGATTCAGCAGTGTTTTTATATTATACAACAGAATGAACATCAGCAGGCCATGACACTACAGAGCCTTTCTCTCTGACTAAGATATCGCATATAACTTAATTTGCACCAGAGCCAAGAAGATAACCTATAGCTTCGTTGAACACTTTTTTTCTGCAGAATGATGTACGACTTTACGTGCAATTTCTGAAAATTTAGTACTACCGCTAGCTGTAGATCTAGCTGCTCCCGATGCAGATGAAAGGTCGTAGACTCATACTTCAGGACTAAGTGTTGCAGCATTGATTCCAAATCTTATCACTTTTCCTGAAAAGTAACTTTCTAGATAAGTAGGCTCAGTAATATCATCTTCAAATTCTCTATAATAAAATGAAGTAGGGGTAATGGAGACACTTCTCATTTCGCCGTACATAACTGAAGCGTGAATTTCTTCAAGCAAAGCACCGGTTTTTTTAATCTTTATTCTCATAATAAATCGCTCAATAATTTATCTCCATTATATATTCAAATCCGATAAGGATAAATATTGTTAATAACCTATGGTTTAAAAATTGTTGATAATGTCAGAATAGTTAGTTAGATATATAATACTAGAATTAGTTTTGACAAAAATTCTACATGCTCTATCTCTAATAGAATCATTTAATTTTAAAAAAACTACTACATATAGTATGCAACGTAAAAATTATATACTATATGTGTAATTTTCAATTGTGCTATTAATATCAACTCTTTATTCTGATTCTAAATTACTTAATTCACATAAAAGGTTATATGAAAGGAAAAAAACAAAAATTCGAAATTAAAACAGATTCTAAAAGAGATAAGCTTCTCACAAATTTTGGAAAGGCTGTTTTAAAAGATAGATATTTAATGGAAGGAGAAGATTTCCAAGATCTTTTTGCCAGAGTCGCATCTTATTATGCAAGTGATCAAAGCCACGCGGAAAGATTATATGATTATATAAGTAATCTTTGGTTCATGCCAGCAACACCAGTGTTAAGTAATGGCGGAACAGATAGGGGAATGCCTATATCATGCTTTTTAAATGAAACAACAGATAGCCTTGAAGGCATTGTAAATTTATGGACAGAAAATGTCTGGCTTGCGGCTCGTGGTGGCGGTATAGGAAGTTACTGGGGTAATGTTAGATCTATCAATGAAAGGGTAAGAGATAACGGCAAAACTTCCGGTATTGTTCCATTCATTAAAGTGCAAGATTCAATGACATTGGCAATTTCTCAGGGCTCTTTAAGAAGAGGCAGCTCTGCGGTATATTTACCAATTGATCATCCCGAAATTGAAGAATTTATTGATTTAAGAAGACCCACTGGAGGAGATCCTAACAGAAAAGCATTAAATATACACCATGGTGTCTGCGTTACAGATAACTTTATGGAAGCAGTAGAGAAAGATTTAGAATGGGAATTAAAAAGCCCTTTAGATAAAAAAGTTCTCTCTAAAGTTAAAGCAAGGGATTTATGGGTCAAGCTACTTACCACTAGAATAGAAACAGGTGAGCCTTATATTTTATTTACAGACACAGTAAATAAATATACTCCTGAACATCACAAAAAACTTGGACTACTTGTAAAAACTTCAAATCTTTGCAGCGAAATTACTCTTCCTACCGGAGTAGATCATCTTGGCAACGAAAGAACTGCTGTATGCTGCTTATCTTCGGTAAATTTTGAATATTTTAACGAGTGGCAAAATAATACGGATTTTATTCCAGATGTAATGAGATTTTTAGATAATATTTTGCAAGATTTTATAGATAACGCTCCAGATACCATGAAAAGAGCAAAATATTCTGCCATGAGGGAGAGAAGCGTTGGGCTTGGAGTAATGGGTTTACACTCCTTCCTGCAAGCTCAGAATGTACCTATTGAATCCGTTATGTCTAAAGTTTGGAATAAAAAGCTCTTCGATCATCTTCATGCAGAAGTAGAACGTGCTTCTGTTATGCTTTCTGACGAAAGAGGCCCATGCCCTGATGCAGAAGAATGCGGAATTAAACAAAGATTTAGCTATAAAACAGCAATAGCTCCTACTGCATCTATTTCTATTATAGCAGGTAATTCATCTCCTGGAATTGAGCCTTATGCTGCAAATAGCTTTACTCAAAAAACTCTAACAGGTTCATTCACTGTAAGAAATAAAAATTTAGAAAAATTATTAATAGAGAAAAATTTTAATAATGATCAAGTATGGTCTTCCATTTCCACGCATGAAGGCTCAGTACAGCACCTCACTTTTTTAACAGGCCATGAGAAAGATGTGTTTAAAACAGCTTACGAAATAGATCAACGCTGGATTATCGAATTAGCTGCTGACAGATCCCATTTAATAAGCCAAGCCCAATCTTTAAATGTGTTTTTACCAGGTAATGTAAGTAAGAAATATTTACATGATGTGCATTTTTCAGCATGGAAAAAAGGTGTAAAAAGCATGTATTATTGCCGCTCAACTTCTATTCAAAGAGCAGATAAGGTATCGCACGCAGCTGTAGAAGTAGAAGTTAAGACTAATCCAGAGAAGGAAAAATACGAAGAATGTCTTGCTTGCCAATAACATTAAAATTTAAATCATAAAAAATAAATATAGAGAATAATATGTCGTTATTAAATGCAACCCCGATCTATAAACCTTTCTCATATCCTTGGGCGTATGAGGCTTGGCACACACAACAAAAAATTCATTGGCTTCCTGAAGAAGTGCCTTTAGCTGATGATATTAAAGACTGGAAATATAACCTATCCCCTGGTGAAAAACACTTGTTAACACAAATCTTCAGGTTTTTTACTCAAGCCGATATTGAAGTAAATAATTGCTATATGAGGCATTATTCTAGGGTATTTCAGCCAACAGAAGTGCAAATGATGCTAGCTGCTTTCTCTAATATGGAGACTATTCACATAGCAGCTTATTCTCATCTGTTAGATACAATAGGCCTGCCTGAAGTGGAATATCAAGCTTTCCTTAAATATAAGGAAATGAAAGATAAATATGACTATATGCATCAGTTTGGTGTTGAGACAAAAGAAGATATAGCAACAACTCTTGCGGTATTTGGAGCTTTCACAGAAGGCCTGCAACTTTTTGCATCATTTGCCATTTTACTTAACTTCCCAAGATTCAATAAAATGAAGGGCATGGGGCAAATTGTTACATGGTCTGTTAGAGATGAAAGCTTACATACAGAATCTATTATTCAGCTATTCAAAACATTTTGTCATGAAAATCCCGAAGTATGGTCTGAGCAGCTAAAAAGTAGATTATATGAAGCATGTGCTACGATTGTGCATTTTGAGGATGCATTTATTGATCTTGCATTCGAAGTTGGGGGTATTGAAGGCTTAACAGCAAGAGATGTTAAAAAATATATCAGATATATTGCGGATAGAAGATTGCAGCAATTAGGTCTTAAAGAAATTTATATGATAGAAACTAATCCTCTACCATGGCTAGATGAAATTCTAAATGGTGTAGAGCATGCCAATTTCTTCGAAAATAGAGTTACAGAATATACAAAAGCTGCAACCACTGGCACATGGGATGAAGTGTTTGCTTCGATAACATAACCAAAAACCCTCTTTCTAATAAAAAAAGTCATATTAGCAAAACCAGCAAGTTTTACTAATATGACTTTAAATTCAAATCTAAGAAAAATATTTATTCTGCAGCAACTACAACAACACCTTCTTCTCCAGCTAACACAACATGTCCATCTTCAATGCTTATTGCTTCAGGTAAAGTCGCGCTAAAAACTGGGTTATAATCAGGCTCAGCACGCACTACAAACTTATCTCCATGCTCTCCTTCAAACCCTGAACTTATGATTTCACCTGTAGTTTTATTTTGAAAAATTACATTGCGATCTGCACCTCTTTTGATATCAAATATTTTTAATATATTTTCTAGAGTTTCTTGGCAATGAGCCACAGCCTCTGCAATAGTAGTATACCCATTGCTACTATGAGTCGGAGTTGTTGTGGGGTTAAATTCTACTGTAAAAAACATGATATTTTCTTTTAAATTAATACTAATATATATAAATTAATATCACAAAAAAATCAAGTTATATTTGACATGTGCGTTCACTTAAGAAGTTAATAAAAAAATTTGCCTGTTAATATTGCTTGTTATTTTCCTAAAAAGCATATAGAGCCATTTTTGCCAGCTTCATATCTCCTTATTTTATTTTTTACAAAAAAAAACTATTTCAGATTTGAAAAAGCCTTTTTTAAAGCTAACATAAGTTAAGAAAAATAAAGCGCGAGGGAAATATGGATGAGGATGAACAATTGATAGATAACCTTAAAATCATAGGTTACGTATATGGCAGCTGTTTTTTTGTTCTTGGTACTATATTATTATATATTAAATGTAGATATAGGGAAAAAGTAACTAGCAATTCCGAGGGAGCAACAACCGCAACAGTAGTAGAACTACCTACAATAAATCCAACAGGAGCACCATCATCTGAAACAACGGGCGCAGAGCAAGTAGTAGTTACCATACTACCAGCAGCGCTTCAAGGAGTTGATGCATCCCAAGTTGAAGAATGGCAATAATATCATATTGATAAAAGTTAAAGGCTATATAATCATATAGCCTTTAATTAACAAACAATCAAAGAGTAATAGCATAATAACAAAAGTATAATTATATAGTAATTTAGGTTGAATTAGATACTAGGCGCGAGAAGCTTAGCCTATAACTAATAGCGACAAGCAACAACGTTGCTAATCCAAACTAAATTATTATACTTAAAGCTTCAACTGCTCAGCCATTAAAGCCTTATAACTTTCAAGCATACTATTTTTTTGATCTCCACATTCCAAAAATAGACCATTACATAGCTCCCTCATATAAGAAGAAGCTTTATAAAATTCGCTATTATTTTTTTCAACTATATCTAAGATTATGCTTGGGAAGTAGCTAATATCTAAAACTGGATAATTATAATCTTTTATGTCGAAATTAGCTTGTATATTATAAAAGGTGCGGTAAATATCTTGCTTCCTGATATCTGCATATTTAAATTTAAATTCATCCATTTCTCCTTCAAAACTGGGCAAATGATCTCCAAAATGGATCAACACTGTTTTTTGCTGCCCGCTCAAAATTTTGCGCGTATACTCCATCCATTCTTCATCTGTTTTTTGAAGTCGCTTTATATAATCATTAATTTTACTACATTTAATTTCATCTAACTCATTTTTACATCCTATTTCATCTGGCTCGTCTCTTGCATGAGGACCATGATTCCTAATAGTTGCAACTGAAATAAAGACAGGCATATTTTTAGGCGCGTTAGCTATTTCTGCGTCAATCATTTCACTAATAAATTTCTCTGAAACTCCTCTCCAATCATTTGGTTTATAATTATAATCATTAGTACCAACAATCTTATCTGCTCCCAGAATTTTAAAAGCTTGCTCGGCATTTATAAATTTTTTATCCTGCGGATATATAACAATAGAATAGTAACCAAGTTTCTTAAGCTCTTTAAATATGCTGGATTTCGTAATCCCAGCCATATTTATAAATGGGTAAGTAATAGGACCTTTAAAAATATCATGAATAATTCCAGTTACAGAAGGAAATTCACTTAAGGACGAGCTTCCTCCAAAGGTATGTACTTTCAAAATACCTTTTGCTTTTAAATATTCTGATGAATCAAAAAAACTATATTTTAATTTTTTTGCAAATTCATAATCAAGGTAAGATGGATCAAACGTAGACTCATTTAAAACCAAAATTATATTAGGCAGATTAATGGAGCTATTTTGATTTTCTCCGATAACTTTGATTTTTTGCTTTATCATTTCAGAATTTTCTGCAAAATCCACAGCCCTAATTTTATTTTCTGCCATAGTTGAGATAATATCTAAAAAAGGCCCCATTCCATGACAAAGAGCTCTTTCAAGATTTTGAGACTCATAAATTTTATTACAATGTCTAATATTGCTCTCTTCAGTTTCCCTAAGCCATTTATGAGAATAGCTTGTCTCGCTTCTAACATTATTAATTGCTAACTTTCCAAGCAAGATTGCTGAGATAATCATAACCGATCTAATAGGATAGCTAGCTTTCTTAAACAGAATAGGAGTCTTTAAAAAAAGATAAGCTATAGCGCATAATATAATAATGCTATATATAACAAATGTTAAAGTCAGATAAGAAAATACAAAATCCTCGCCCGAAAGCTTATATATATTAAAAAGAAAAGTGAGATCATAATAAGTCAAAGTAGTAGCAAAAAATTCTCCTTTTATCACAGAGGCGAAATTCAAAATTGACTCTATACCCAGAGTCAGCAAAATAGCAAAAGGCAACCTATTTGTAATTAAAGTGATCAGTAATATAAAAAATAAACATGCTAATAAATTTCCACAAAAAAGATTTAATTCATAATTAGAAAAATCTAATAATTGCCAAATAACCAGAACAAACCAGATTGAGCTTTTTGTTAGAATTCCTAGCAATATATCAGATATTTTTTGAGTCATATTTTATTCTTTCAGATATAATTTTTTTTGTAATCATTAGATATTCCTCTGGTGTCAGATTTTCCGCTCTAAGAGAGCTATTAATATCACCTAAAATCTCTTCAGACACAATAGATTTCAGCGAAGATCTTAGCATCTTTCTTCTCATTCCAAAAGCAGCTGCAGTAACTTGTTCAAGAATTGTGATTTCCTCTTTGGACGGTCGATTATTTCTTGGAACTAAAGATATAAAGCTAGACCAAATTTTTGGCTTGGGATAAAAAGCATCAGGGCTAATATCAAAAACTTTCTTTGGCTGCGTTAGAAGCTGGCATATCACGCTAAGCCTTCCATAAGCTTTAGAAGAATGAGAAGAGCATATTCTCTCTGCCACCTCTCTTTGCACCATTACATTAATAGAATTAATGCCTTCAATTTCCTGAAGCCATTTCAATATAAGGGCTGTTGCAATATTATATGGCAAATTTGCAATTATTTTATAATTGTGGCCTTCATGGACTAGCTGAGATAAATTAACTTTAAGAGCATCTTTTTCTAAAATTTCAAAGTTATTATATAATAATTTAATATCTTCTAGTAAAGCAATGCATCTTCTATCTGTTTCAATAGAAATCAATTTTAATGGCTTGGAATTTAATATACTCCGGGTCAGGCCCGCAGTGCCTGGCCCTATTTCGATTATAATATCATTAAGAGAAATGTTGCAGCTACCAGCAATTTTATCGCATAGATTTTGGTCGAATAAGAAATTCTGGCCTAGTTTCTTAAGAGGCTCTATCCCGTGGCGCTTAGCATGCTGTGCTATAGTCGGTAGCATAGAGTTATTATATATATTTTATATAAGCTTTTTTCTTAATTGTTTCTAAGAATTTCAACATTCTATAATGTAGTTTTTTGCTTCCTAAATAATTCATTAAATAGTCGCTTTCTTTTTCTGAAACGTCAGAAACTTTTTTTCCGCATAGCTGGTACATTTTAAGTCCATTGCCTGAATTCACTATTGCTGTATATTCGCCTATTTTTAAATCAGCAAAAATTTCTTTTTCTAGAGTGCTGAACTCACTTAATTTTTTTTCCTGTTTAGAAATAGTAATATCTTTAATTTTTTCTTCTTTTTTACAATCTTTTAAGATAGAGCGTGCATTTCTAAGAGCTGCATATGCTTTATCTGAAGAAGAATTTATATCTATTTCTCTATATGTAAAAATAGCATCTTTCCCAGCTCTAATAGCTATATCTTCTATTTCCGAATTAGAAACCGAAATGCTTCTAGATAAAACTTCGGCATTGATTCTTTGCTTAATAACATCTGTTTTGGTTTTTTTCATAAATGAGTCATAAGCATCTTTATTAGCTGAAAGCTTACCCTTAAAAAAGCCTTTGCCAAGATTTCGTGATTCTTCAACTGTTTTAATGAAATGCTCTGTCTCTTCAGAGGTAATTAAAATAGAATTTTTCTTAGCTTCTTCCTCAAGTAGAATATCTTCTATTAAAGATTCGGTAGCAAGGTGCTTAATATACTTGAGCTCTTCTTCTTTTAAGTTATGCATATTTTGGACAAGAAGAATGAAATTTTTACGATCGAAAATATCTTTCTCTGTAATAACCTTATCATTCACAATTACAGCAACTTTATTGCTAGTTGCAAAAGAATTACTAGAACAAAATGTTAGAATTAAAATAGCTAAAATACGCAACATAAAATATACTTATTTAAGTCTTAAAAAGAGATGTATATCATGTGCTTGCAAGATTCACAATACTAAAAATCTTTAAGCAGAAAGCTTCACTATTTCATCTCGGGAGAAAACTATATTTGCAGCATCTAATGTTCCGTCGTCTCTAACACGCCTACCTATGAATTTCAGATCTCCGTTTTCAGCCGTATATTCAACAATTTTCACACTTTCTCTATCTGGAACTAACTCAAGCTCTAGCACCGCCTCTGCTGTATCTGGTTTTGTATGATATTTCTCAATTCTCAATTCATATCTATAAGAACCATCAGGAGCTCTTTTTCCATCAAAGCCTTTTCCATCCCACCGGAAGCCAGTATAGCGCTTATTCTTATCTATCGCCAGTTTCACCAATTCTTTATCAGTTTCCGAAAGAGCAGCATAGTCGTCGGAATATAAGCGAACATAAGCATCATCAGCTAAGCAAGCTGTTTTCGCACTATATTCCTCAACCACGGCATCCTTAAATTCATTGAATATCCGAGCTCGATTTTCTGGGGGAAAATAATGAACCATACCAGCAGAAACAGCTTCAATAGTATAAACTGCAGGATCAATCCCATTATCTACACATATTCTATACTTATCTTCATCTCTTAAAAAATTAAAAAGATTGTCTATATTATAAAATCCAGTTCCGTCATCAATCATCATAGCTCTTGGATCTTTTTCGATGCTTGCAACTTTTCTTCCTGAATCATCAAAAATTTCTAAATAAGCGCGCCCATAATAGCCTTCTCCTTCAAACACAGGAATTCTAAAAAATTGCGCATCAGCCGCACCACCACGAAGTTCTAATTGATTTAGAGAAATATCAGCATATTTCCCAAGATATTGAACAGCCTCTTTAAATACATCACCTCTGCTTGATGCAGCTTTCAATCTCTTAAT
>CAMCRO010000037.1 GCA_945877265.1 Rickettsia typhi
ATTAAAAATTAAAATGACAATCTTAGATTTAGCAATTCAGTATAATAATCTGCAAAAAAATATGGGGATTTTAGAAAAATCCTCTTGGACGCAAAATATCGAATCTCTATTAGATGAAGATTTCCAAAAAATTATTAATGGCCAAATAACAGTTAGCAATAGAGAAGCTCTAACTAACCAAATTATTAACCTCAGAGAAAGCTCTGGACCATGGGCAATAACAGAAAAAGAAATCATCCCATCCGCTTGCGGTCAAAAATGCACCTTACGATATGTTATTTCCACAGAAAAAGTTGGCTCGTTTGATATTTTAGCAGTCTTAACTTCTAAAAATGGCAGAACTATAAATAGGATTGATGAAATATTTTACCAGATGTAATCTATATTATAATATATTATTGCTCCACGTCTGTGCTTTCTTGACCAGCCAATAGAATATCAACTGCTTCTGCTTCAGCATATCCTCCACCAGCAGCTCCTGCAAATGCGCCCGCAGGGTATTCTTCAACTAGATCTAATTCTGGATCTACTGCAGCATTCTTTTCTATTATTTCTATCACTGAATCTTTTGCAGCAGCGCGTAAATTTGTTTTTAATATATTAATATCCTTTGTATCATATATCACAAATAATAATTCTAGGTGTGCTATTGCATGAGCAGCATCAACAACTTTCTTCTCTAGCTGCCCCCAATTATGTTTGGATATTTTTGTTGCTATTTCACAAATAAGCTCATCACTATTGCCTAATTCTAATGCCCTTCTTAAATAATCCTCCAATCTTGGATTAGACCCAGCAGGTTTATCTACCCATAAATCCTTTTTTAATAATTTTGCCCATCTTAATGGCTGATTTGTTTCAGGATTAGCAGCATCTTCTGTTGGGTTAAGAGCTTTATACCATGTGCAGTGAATTATACCTATTTGCAGATCTATTTTAGCTGCATATATCAGCCCTTTCTCATCATCGAATAATTTGGAAACAAACTCTAATATAATTGGATCTTTGTTGTTAGTAAGGCAAGCATATAATATTTCACGTAAAATTTCTCCGTATTCTAAAAAACCACCCCAAGAAAGAGATCCATTCCTGAGTTTGATCATAGCTTCTGTAAACACATCAAGATCAACTTCAATTTTTCCATCGGCATTTTCAATAAATATAGCTCTGTCGGATTCAGAAGTAACCATATCCAGTCATGTTTTGTCTTTTTTAGTAAATATTAATTTTCCCATAATAATAATTTATTTTAATATTAGAGTTATATAGACATATCTTTAATAATCAATAATAATTACTAAGCGTAATAAATACTATATTTAAATAAATTTTACTTAAAATATTATCAATGTATTTATATAATTTTTTTGCAGGATTCTAAGGACTAATATCAAAGTTATTGAAGTCGAGCAATTGATTAGCTGATAGACTAACTAAAAGAAGATCCAAAATAATTACTTGAGAAATAATTCTTCGATCATAAATTCATATTTTTTGGTCAAAATGAGAATTTAAAGCCTATCTATAAAAATAAGCTTTAAATCAATAAATTATAGAGTTTTAAGCTACTTTGTAACTAAATGGTTTTTTGCTTCTTCCAGGCCCTCTTGGAGCAGAATCTTTAGGAAAAAAACTTTTTTTCTTCGCCCCAGGAAATTCTCTTTTAGTAGAGGAATCATTCCTATTTCTTTCCTTATTTTTGCTGTCAAACTTGCTTTTTCCGTCAAATCCGGATTTATTCCTTTCTTGATTTTTATCACCAAAGCCAAAATTACTCTTTTCTCTACTTTGGCCATCAAAACCGAAATTACCTTTCTCTCTAGGTTTACTTTCTGATCCAAACTTATTCCTTTCTCTAGGCTTGTCCCCAAAGTCGAATTTGGTTTTCTCTCTGTTTCTGCCTTCAAACTTGTTTTTATCTTCGAATCCGGCTTTATTCCTTTCTCTAGGCTTATCACCAAATCCAAACTTGCTTTTCTCTTTGTTTCTGCCTTCAAACTTGTTTTTATCGTCGAATCCGGCTTTATTCCTTTCTCTAGGCTTATCGCCAAATCCAAACTTGCTTTTTTCTCTAGGTTTATCTTCCGATCCAAACCTACTACTTTCTTTATTTCTTCCAGCAAATCCTGATTTATTTCTTTCTTTTCCTTTACTATCGAAACTAAATTTCCCCCCTCTGCTACCAGAAGGTTTTTTAGACCTAGCTCTTGAAGAAGCTGGCTCTTTTTCAAATTTCGCAGTAGGATCCATCAATCTAGCAATATTTCTCCATTTTTGTGAATCTTCCGAAGTAATCAGGCTAATTGCAATTCCTTCTGCTCCTGCTCTTCCTGTTCTTCCAATTCTATGGATATAATCTTCTGGGCATTGTGGAAGATCATAATTTATAACGCACTCAACGTGGTTTATATCAAGGCCTCTCGCAGCAACATCTGTTGCCACTAAAATTCTATTTTTCTTAGCCCTGAAAGATCTAATCACGCTCTCGCGCTTATGTTGTCTTAGGTCTCCATGAATAGCCTCAGCTTCATGGCCGTTTAGCTTGAGTTTTTTAGCTAGTTTTTCTGTGCTAAATTTTGTTTTAACAAAAACTATTACAGTACCTTGGTTTTCATTCAGCTTATCTAAAAGCAGACTATATTTATTTTCTTCTGTAGTCTTAATTTGTTCTTGTTTTATTGTTTCCGTTGGAGATGTGGTTGAACCCACAGCAACACGAACAGGATCAATTAAATAAGAATTTGCAAGCTTCAATATGTTAGGAGCCATAGTGGCAGAAAACATTAAAGTTTGTCTTTCTTTAGGAAGATATTCCTCAATTCTTTCAAGCTGTATAGAAAATCCCATATCAAGCATTCTATCAAATTCATCCAAAACGAAAAAATTTGCTCTAGATAAATCTAATGTTTCTCTAATAAGATGGTCATTTACACGCCCAGGTGTACCTACTATAATTTGAGGCTTCATCTTCAATTGAATAAATTGTTTGGAAATAGCTTCACCGCCAATTAAAGTAGCTGTTTTGATTTTGGTGCTTTTGCCCAAAAATAATTTTATAGTCGCAAGAACTTGCAAAGCTAATTCTCTGGTTGGCGCTAGAACTAATGCATGATTATGAGGATCTCTCATAACATGAGTTACTAACGGGATGCCAAATGCCCCAGTTTTTCCCGTGCCTGTTTGAGCAGAGCCCAAAACATCTTTGCCTTCAAGTGCATGAGGTATTGTTTGTTCTTGGATGGGAGTTGGAACGTTAAAATTTATTGCTTTCAACGCGTGCAACAAGGTCTCTGGTAAACCCAGAGTATCAAAATTTTTCATATATAATCACTATAGTTAATTGAAGCTATAGGCAACAATTGCTATAGCAATATATAAACACCCTATTTAAGAATTTCTATAAACAGGGGTTTTTTCAGAAATTACAAATATTAGCTTAATTGTATTTCAACGGCTGATGTTCTGCCTTTATTAGAAGCCAGTTCGTATATGATCTTTTGGCCTTCAACAAGCTTTTGGATACCCACTCTCTCTAGCTCACTAATGTGAACAAACACATCACTTCCGCCATCATCAGGTTGGATAAAACCATATCCTTTGCTAATATTGAACCATTTAACTGTACCATTGGCCATTTTTATTACTCCTTAGAAATAGTATTTTATTAAAAATTTAGTTATAGATGGAATCTCGCCACTAACTATAAACATCTCAGTCAAACTTTGTAATTCAAAAATATGGAAAACGTAGATATGCCCAAGGAGCAATAATGTGATGTGCTAGAACCTAATATATAACTAATTGTTATTATATCTGTAAAGAAAGATTAAGTCAATCAGATAAAAGCAAATACAAGAAGAAATCCTATTTATTGAAAATTTGCAATAAATAGTTTGGCTTCTTTCAAAAATTCTGCAGGCTTTATTTCTTTTATAAATACCAACCTGTTTTCTGGTTTTATCTTAGTATTACGTGGAAATTTAGAAATGAATTGCATAATTTTCTCAGGAGCACAATCAGAAGAAAACTGAGCATTAATACCTCCTGAACCTACTTCTATAGACATAATCCCTAAATTTATAGCTTGTACTTTAAGACTCATAACTTCAAGCAGATTTGTTACATATAAAGGTATGTCCCCGAACCGATCGATCAACTCCATTTTAAAAGCTTCGACTTCATCAATGGTTTTTACATCCCCTATTCTTCTATATATTCCTAACCTTAAATCTTGATCGCTGATATATTCTTCAGGAATATATATAGGTATATTCATTTTTATATTTGGAAGTTCACTAGGAGTGATTTTTTCATTTTTAGCTTTAGAAATTTCTTCTTCTAACATTTCTTGGTATAATTCAACACCAATCTCTTTAATATGTCCAGATTGCTCATCTCCAACCAAATTACCAAATCCCCTAAGATCCATATCATGGCTTGCAACAGAAAAACCAGCACCTAAAGAATCTAAAGATTCCATTATGGCAAGACGTTTTAACGCAGATTTAGTAGGGATTTTTTTTCTATCAAGAACTAAGTAACTCGCACCTCTTATCTTTGCTCTCCCCACTCTTCCTCTGAGCTGATAAAGCTGACTAAGCCCAAACATTTCTGCTTTATATATTATCATCGTATTAGCAGAAGGAACATCAAGACCTGATTCTACAATCGCAGTACTTAATAATATATCTATCTTACCATCATAAAACTCTGTCATGATATCATCAATATTTTTAGAAGGCATCTGACCATGTATTATTTTGAATTTTAGCTCTGGGATAATTTCTTTTAGAGTATTAGATATATCGTTTAAATCTGAAATGCGAGGGCACACAAAAAAGCTCTTCCCCCCTCTAAGTTTTTCGCGTAGCAAAGCTTCTCTGATTATAACTTCGTCAAATGGGATTAGTGAAGTTTTTATCGATAATCTATCAATAGGAGGAGTTGCTATTAAACTCAAGTCTCTTATCCCAAGCAACGACATTTGAAGCGTTCTAGGAATAGGAGTTGCACTTAATGTAAGGCTATGTACAGAATCCCTAAGGCTTTTTAGTTTTTCTTTTTGAAGCACGCCAAAATGTTGCTCCTCATCAACTATCATCAAGCCAAGATTTTTAAATTTTATAGATTCGGAAAGTAATGCATGCGTTCCTATTACTATATCAATTTCACCTTCTTGTATTTTGCTTTTAATTTTAGATATTTCAGTAGTGGATACGAAGCGAGAGATTTGAGCTATCTGGACTCCAAAACCATAAAATCTTTCGATGAAATTTGCATAATGCTGTCTTGCCAGCACTGTAGTTGGGACTATAATTGCGACCTGCATTTTTTCATGCTTATTAGCTGCAATAATATAGGCCGCTCTCATTGCAACTTCAGTCTTTCCAAAGCCCACATCTCCGCATACTAGCCTATCCATCGGCTTGTTGCTTTCTAAATCTTGGATTATATCATCTATAGCTCTTTGTTGATCCTCAGTTTCCACGTAAGGGAATTTTTTACAAAATGATAAATAATCTGTATCTGATACGCTAACTGCTGGAATAGTTTTTGTCGCCCTTTTCGCAGCTAGATGAATGAGACTTTGGGCTATCTCTCCTAAACGATTTTTTAATTTAGATTTCCTTTTTTGCCAGCTAACGCCTCCAAGGTGATCTAATTCAACATCATTCGCACCATATCTTTTTAATACTCCTATATTTTCTACAGGAATAAAAAGCCTATCACCCTTCGCATATATTATCTTCAGGCAATCATGCTGTATATTATCTACAATAACTGGTTCGATAGATTCATATCTTCCAATTCCATGGTCAACATGAACAACCAAATCTCCTTCGTTAAAGCTTTCAATTTCTTTGAAGATATTTTTTAATTTGGTTTTGCTGGATTTTTGAATTTGCTTCTTTTCTCCGATTATCTCAGAGTCCGAAACAATAATATGAGCCGGAGAAACAAAACCTCTTGCTATATGAGCTAGACCTATATTTATTATTTTTGGTTTTGCAAATGTAATATCCTCAAGCAGACTAAAGCTTATCTCCAGATGAGATAGTAAATTTTGAATTTGCTCTAATCTATTTTTGGATGAAGCGCAAATAACAAGTATCTTGGAAAAATTTTCCTTCCAAAAATCTATCAAAAGACTTAATGCTGGTTTTTTTTCTAGCTGAGAGACATGAAAAAAATTATTAATTATGGCAAATTCTTTTTCATTAATATTCTTAATCTCAACCTTATCTTTTATTTTTTTGAGAATATCTTCATGATTAAATATTAGAAAATTTGGCGGTAAAACAGGATAAAAATTGCCTTCATACTTTTTTGCATTCTTTCTTGCTTCATAAAAATCTTCATAATCTCCAGCAAATTGTGATAAAGACTGCTCAGCCATATTAGAAAAAAACAATTTTGGAAAAGAAAAATAATCAAGCAGTGATATTTGCTCCTCGTAAAACATAGGCAGAAAAGATTCTATACCGTCAAACCTAATACCATTTGCTATATCTTCAAAAAATCTTTCTTTGCTGTTATTGACTCCAAAGATTTTAAGAAAATTATTTTTATAGTTTTCTATATTAGATGGACTTAAAATTAATTCAGAAGCAGGATATAGCTCTACTTTTTCTATTTTATCTTTTGAGATCTGAGTTTCAGTGTCGTAAAGCCTTATAGATTCAATCTGATTCCACCCAAAATTTATTCTATAAGCCTCTCCTGAAAACAGAACTATATCTAAAATATCACCTCTTCTTGCAAAATCACCTGGGTCAATTGCGTTAGATGTTTTTTGATATGATGAAGATAATAAAAAATTTTCTATTTCAGTGACTTTCAGATTATCACCGATTTTAAGAATTTTATAAAAGCTACTAAAATCCTTAGGGCTCGGATATTTAAGTATTATATTTCTAACATTCGTAATAAGAATTTTTTGGCCTTGCTTATCAGATAATCTTGTAAGGCAATGAGCTCTTTCAGCCAAAATCTTAGATGATGGAGAAACCCTATCATATGGAAGACTATCTAGAGAAGGTAAATATAAAACATCTATCTTAGGAGCAAAAAATTTTATTTGAGAGATAAAATTATGAGCTTCTTCATCTGTAGATGTTGCAACTAATATGTCATCTTTTGAAGATGCACAAATACCCGCAAACGATATCATGAATTTGTTAAAAGAAATACCTTGCATAGCTTATAATTCTAAACAGCTCAGAACTAAATTATAGATAGAATTATTTTTCACGTCTAAAGGTGGTTCTTTTTTATACATAATCCAATCTAAAATTTCAGCATCAGTATTTTGAAGAAAAATTTCATAATCCTCCATTTCTATAATTGAAAGTTTATGGAGATATCTAGAAACAAATCTAGAGAAAATTATTTCTGATTCCTTACAACCCCTATACTTACTTAGGTATTCAAGTTTTCTTATAAATTCAGGTATGTTTTTTGTCATAAAGACACTTGCAAAATATAAATAGCGAAGGTAATAATATATCAATTCAGTTCTTACAACAAGACCTACTAAAAATTTATTATAAAAATTATTATGGATATCTCTAATGAGATCTTGGCCTTAAAAGCCTGGGATCTGTTAAATTCGAGTGAAAATTATGTGCTAATAGATGTGCGCACTCCTTCAGAATGGGCTGAGCTCGGCTCTCCCAAGTTAGAGGATCACGTTTTTAGAATCTCGTCTCATACAGCCCCATTAATGACTCCTAATCCAGATTTTATAAAAGAATTAGAAGAAGCAATTCCGGATAAATCTAAAAATCTCATCTTTATGTGCAGAACTAATGGTAGATCCAAAATTGCAAAATCATATGCACAAGAGGCCGGATATAAAAATTGTTATTTAATGGTAGATGGCTATGCAGGCTCTGAAAGTGGTATAGGATGGCTAAATTCTAAACTGCCTTACGAAATAATAATTGCGTAAGATATGAGCGTAAAGTTAATGGATAACAGAATAGTAAAAACACAAGAAAATGAAAATGATCTGGCCTGGCAACAGGTCCTTTGCGAATTACACAAAAAATTCGGGGAAGCCATTTTCAAAAGCTGGTTTAGCAAGATTACTCTAATAAGCATTCTAGGTAAAAAAGCTACTCTCGGAGTACCAACACAATTTATTAGAGATTGGATTAAAACCAATTACCAAGAGCAAATTTTAAAAATATTTTCCTCTATTTATCCAGAAATATTATCTATAGAATTACTAATAACTCACTCATCCAATCATTCTACCCTTCCATTCGAGCCTGCTGCTGAAATACTAGAAGAGAGTAAATCAGCGGATGTAATATTCACATCACAACTTGATCCAAGATTTACTTTTAAAAATTTTGTGGTGGGTTCTCCAAACGAGTTAGCGTATGCAGCTTCCTGGGCAGTTGCGGAATCCAAAGAATCTATAAAAGAATCTAACCCTTTATTTTTATATGGTGGTGTTGGGCTAGGAAAAACTCATTTAATGCATGCAATCGCATGGCATATCAAAATAACCAATCCGAAAAGAAAAGTTATTTATATGTCAGCTGAAAAATTTATGTATAAATTTGTTAGCGCTTTGAGAAACAAAGATGTAATGAGCTTTAAAGAGCAATTTAGATCTATCGATGTATTGATGATAGACGATATACAATTTATTTGCGGAAAAGAAAGCACGCAGGAAGAATTTTTTCATACCTTTAATGCCTTAATTGATAATAACAGGCAAATGGTTATTTCATGCGATCGCTCCCCTACAGACTTAGATAATATAGAAGATAGGATTAAATCACGCCTTGGTTGGGGGCTTGTTGCCGATGTACATAGCACAACCTATGAATTAAGACTTGGAATTCTAGCCTCCAAAATTGAGCAATTAGGAGTTAGTGTTCCTCAAAATGTAATTGAATTTCTTGCCTCTAAAATAGTTTCAAATGTTAGAGAGCTAGAGGGAGCTTTAAACAAAGTAATCGCCCACTCGAAATTAGTTGGCCGCAATATTACAATTGAATCATGCCAATCTATATTGAAAGATTTATTAAGATCTAACGAGAAATATATAACAATAGAAGAAATACAAAAAAAAGTTGCAGAGCGCTATAATATTAAGGTATCTGATATGTCTTCTACCAGAAGAATACGCTCAATTGCACGCCCAAGGCAAATAGCTATGTATTTAGCAAAAAGTTTAACAACTAAAAGCCTTAATGATATTGGCAAATTATTTGGTAAAAAAGACCACACCACAGTAATGCATGCGTGTAAACAAGTGGAAAAATTAAAACTAAGCGACAAAGGATTAGAAGAAGAAATTTCGTTGCTTGCGAGAGTTCTTCAAGGATAACAAAAGGTATAAAAATATGGAAAAAAACTTTGAAATAACCGTTTTAACAAAAGATCTTATTCATGCACTTAATTTTTCAGGTGGCATAGTAGAAAAAAGATATGTCAGGCCAATTTTAGGAAATGTTAAACTTACTGCAAAAGGTGCAAATTTATACATTACAGCTACTTCCAATGATATATCCTTAGAAGTTTCAATTGGAGCGCAAATTAAATCAGAAGGAGAAACAACTGTTAATATAATAACCTTTCTTGAAATAGTAAGAAAATTATCCGATGATTCAATCACCCTAGTTTTTGATCCGGTTTTGTCTCAGCTCGAAGTTAAGGGAGAAAGCTTTGTCTCTCACCTCTCTACTCTTCCTGCTAGCGAATTTCCTGCCCTTGAAAATACTTCTGGAGAATCAACATTTAAAGTTGAAGCAAAAACATTATTGAGACTTATAAGTAATAGTGAATTTGCTATGTCTACAGAAGAAACAAGATATAATCTTAATGGAATATTCTTAAATTCTAATAACCCAAATACATTAAATGCAACAGCAATAGATGGTCACAGACTTGCCACTATAAGTGAAATTTTAGAAACTAATTCTACAATTGGTATTATACTGCCAAAAAGATTAGTTTTCGAATTAATTAAAATTTTAAAAGATTCCAAATATTCTGATGCAACATTATTAGTTAAATGTGATGCTAATAAAATATCTTTTGAAGTAGAAAATTTATCTCTGATTTCAAAATTAATAGATGCTTCCTTTCCAGATTATCAAAGCTTTATTCCAACATCCAACAAAAACAAGCTCGCTATACATAGCAAACTCTTATCTCAAGTTGTAGATAGAGTGGCAACTGTTACTCATGATAAATTTAAAGCTATTAAATTATCTATGTCAGATAAAATTGTGGAGGTATCAGCTTTCGGAGAAACTAAAGGTTCTGCAAAAGAGACAATCACTAATAGTACAGAAGAGAAATTTTTATATGAGGGAGATCCAATCACTATTGGATTTAACCCAAAATACTTACTTGATATTCTAAAGAACCTAGAAGATCAAGAAATTGAGATATTTTTCTCAAGCTCAGTTGAACCTCTATTGTTGAAGCCAACTGCTTATGAAAATGACCAGCATATTATCATGCCTATGAAGGTTTAGGTTGCTAGAATCTCAAGTAAAAAAAGTAAGAATAGAAAATTTCAGGAATTTTAAAGAGAATGAGCTCGAATTTATTGATAATTTGATTTTGATATGCGGGCCTAATGGCTCTGGCAAAACCTCGATTTTAGAAGCCATCTCTTTATTATCGCCCGGCAAAGGGATAAAGAACGCAAAATTTTCCGAGCAAATTAATTTTAATGCGAAAAATTGGTATCTTCAGTTTGAGTTAAACTCTTATATTGGCAATATTTCGTTAGAACAAAATCATCATACAGAAAGCAACAAGAGAAGCATATCTTTAAACTCCAGGGTAATTCCACAAACCGAACTTAGCAAATTAACTACTATATTTTGGCTCACACCGCAGAAGAACGGTTTATTTCAAGAATCTCAATCAGATAGAAGAAGATATTACGATAGAATTGTATATGCTTTTGTGAATGATCATGCTACTAACCTGAACAAATATGAGCATTATCAAACTGAGAGACTCAAAATCCTCACTATGGATTATTACGACTCTAAATGGGTGGAAGTAGTAGAAAATAAACTAACTGAACTAGCTATTAAAATTTCCATGGCAAGAGCAAAAATTAAGACTTTACTTCAACATACTAGCGATAATATGAAAAGCACCTTTCCTAAAATTGAAATCCATCTAGATAGCAAATTAGATGAGATAGTTAGTTTAAGCCAAGATCCTGCCGAAGCAATTAAGGAGGAATATATAAAAAGTAGAGCCGAAGATGCTAGAATTCATAGGAATCATTTTGGAGCATTAAAAACCGATTTTTCTGTTCATCATTCAGCAAAAAATACAGCAGCAAAATTTTGTTCTACGGGAGAGCAGCAAGCCTGCATGATATCTTTATTGCTCGCTCAAACAGAAGCATTTATTACAGAAGAAAATAAAACTCCTATATTATTGCTTGATGAGCTGTTTGTGCATCTTGATAACAAAAACAGAAGCTTCCTGACAGAATATCTGAAGGATAGAAAAACACAAACTATTGTAACTACCACCGAAAAAGAATTATGTAATGAATTTGCAAGCTATGCAAATATTATAGAATTATGACATCACCCTTCTAAAATGCTTATAATCATCGTAGTCAGGCTTCCAAAATTCTGGTAAATAGTTATTATTTATTAGAACTCCTTCTTCTTGATAATAAAAATTTAAGAACTCCTTCAAGGCTTCTTGATGCTTAATTATTTCATCATATTCAATCGATATGACAGTTTCCTCGAAATAAGGCTCCCGCGTGTTAACTTTTATATATACTAATTCTATACTTTTATTAGTAATATCACTGAG
>CAMCRO010000038.1 GCA_945877265.1 Rickettsia typhi
GTTTTAGTATTTCATTAAATGTGTTATGTTTGTACATAGCATAAGTCTTTTTTAAGTTGTTCAAACAGGTATTATACCTGAACTCAAAGACTTATGCTACCTTCATACCTGCCTTCTTAATTTATCCCGGACACTAGTGGGATCAAGTCCAGCATGACGTTATTTTATTAATTCAGAATGCCTAGGCTTAAAGAATTGCGCAGGTTTTTTTTGGAGCTGGAGCTGGAGCTGGAGCTGGTGGTGGAGTGACTCCGTCTCGAATATCTTTCTCAATTAGTATGGCAAATTTTAGATGAAGACGATCTACTGGGTCTGCGATATTCTGAGCAAGAAAGATCAAACAATCTTCCATAGCTTTTTTATTTTCCGGAGTTGGTGCATTTTGCGAGTCGCGAAAAAATTTAATAGTACTATCCTGTAGCTGATGTACAACACTTGCCACATTGAAGCTTATACCTTTTTCTACAAAAGTAGAGTTTCTATACATTTTTTCTGTTAAGGGATTGTTCATATAAATTGTGAGAGGATTTGCAGGGTCATCTAATGGATCTGCTGCTGTCTCTGGTGCAATTGAGCTGCTTGTTGCTGCGGAATGTCCTGCCGAAAGCCCTTGAAAAGTCGGGAAGGGAATAGTTGCTCTTCCTATACCTGCTCCCGCTGGTGCAGCCTCTTCTGAATTTGCAGAACTTGCTGCTAATGGAGTGATGATATCTGTAAGTTCTACAACCCCCGGATGAGTAGTTTGAACACTACCGGCGTGCGTGTCTAAAGGCATCATACCATCTTGGTGTGGTGCGGGTGAATAATCTGTGTCTATGTATGGTTTTCCGCTCATAAATTGTTCCTTCTTAAATTTATAAAATATACAAAACGGTTAATTATTAGAAATTATTATCAAAGTCAAGCTTTAAAATTTTTATTTTAATTGATAATACTATATTCCGAGCTTTGGAAAATCTAAGGTTAAATATTAGAATAACTAATTTAATTATGAGGCTATTATATCAAATTTCTTTCTATTTTTGGTTGCAATATCAACCCTATTCACAGAATTCTACTAACTCAAAACTTAGAGGAGGATTGATCTAGAGATGTTTCATCATGGCGTGGTGGAGCTTTTTCTCTGTTTGAAAAATATGTATACGGTGTTTAAGGGCTGGCCGGAAATTTTTATTTTCCTTTTTTTATCTGAGTTATGAATTTTGAAAAATCTTGAACTGTCATGAAGTCTTTATAAACAGAAGCAAATCTTATATAAGCGACTTCATCAACGCTTGCAAGTTCTGCAAGAATCAATTCCCCGATTTTTCTTGTGCTGATTTCTGTTTCTTTATTAGATTCTAGAATACCGCATATTTTATTGACGATTTTTTCTATTTGTTGATCTTCTGTGTTTCTTTTTCTCATAGCTGTTGCTATGGAGTTATAAATTTTACTTTTTTGAAATTCCTTTTTAGTGCCAGAACGTTTGATGACATATATTTCCTTTAAATGAGGAGTTTCATATGTGGAGAATCGTGCATTACATTCTGGGCAAATTCTTCTTCTTCGAACACTTACTCCAGTTTCCGCGCTTCTAGAATCTTTAACAGAAGTATCTCTGCAGTTACAAAATGGGCATTTCATTTATTGCTCCTTATAGCGAGGAGAAGAGGGGGCAGGAATGCTTTGAGCAATAGTATATAATTTAAGTGATATAAGGCTAATAAAGAGAAAAAATATGCCAAATTTGATCACTGTGACATCATGAATCAGAGTGGTGATAAAATTAATACTTGCAACTATTGCATAATAGTAAAAGCCAAAAATGGAACCTGCCGTTCCGTTCACTTTAGAGTAATTTTCTAAAGAATACCTGAGAACAATAGGCATAATTATCGAAAAACTCATTGCTTGAGTTAACATTGGCAGAATTATGATTTGTTTTGTAACAGATGGGCTCATTATTTTATAAGCCCATAAAAAGGCAAAGAGAGAAAATATAGCGCAGCTTGCAACACTTAAAATTATACCGCCTTTTATAATTATTTTGTCATTAATATTCTTATGTTGTAGCCATCTGCTGAATGTGCTTCCGGCAAGCCCAGACAAACTTAGCAGCAAAATTAAATAGCCATAATTAGATGGGTGAATGTTTAACTGCCTTATGAATATGAATGGAGCTTCAATATAGAAGCTATACATTATACCATTAAAGGCACCTATAATGCCGCCATAGCATAAAACACTCTTATCACTAAGCATATATTTAAACACTGTCCAAAATTTATTGGTATCAGACTTGCCTATATTTTTATTAGTTTCAGGGAGTTTAAAAATACAAAGTAAAAGCACCAGAAACATTAAAACAAACAGATAAATAAAATTATATCTCCAGCTAAAATATCCCACTATATTGCCGCCAATTAAAGACCCTAAGGCGGGCATCATCGCAATGCCTGCAGCTAAACTTGCGTATAATTTAGAAAGAGCTGAGCCTTTATAAGAATCTCTTGCAATAGCTTGGGCTATTACAGAGCCAATGCTTGCGCCAAATGCTTGAACGAATCTTAATAATATCAAACTATATATATTATCAGCAAAAAAACTGACTATAGAGGTGAGGAGGAATAAGCTTAAGCCAAAAATTACCACAGGCTTTCTGCCAATATAATCTGAAATTCTCCCGAGCGTTAAAATGCCAGTTGCAAAACCAAAGAAATATACAGTTGAGCAGAGCTGTGCAAGACCAGCTGTGATGGAAAATTCTTCTGAAATTTGAGGCAGTCCTGTTGTGAATATGCTTTCAGTTGACTGAGAAAGGGCAAATAAAAAAAATAAAACATATCCTGGAGCAGTAGAGCTATTATTAGACATTGAATCTAAAATGAATTACATCCCCATCTGATAATTTATATTCTTTACCTTCAAGACGCATTTTTCCAACTTCCTTAGCTTTTGTCTCACCGCCTAAGGTTACATAATCATTATAAGATATTACTTCTGCTCTTATAAATCCTTTTTCAAAATCTGTATGAATTATCCCAGCTGCTTGAGGCGCGAGTATGCCATCTTCAAACGTCCAAGCATGAGTTTCTTTAGGCCCTACTGTGAAATAACTTTTTAAGGATAAAAGATCATAACCTGCTCTGATGATTTTGCTAAGGCCTGTTTCTTCTAACCCAATTTCTTTTAAAAATTCTATTTTATCTTCTTCTGAGTCTAATTGGGATATTTCTTCTTCTATTTTAGAAGAAATAATAACGCATTTTGCGCCTTCATTTCTGGCTTTTTCTTCTATTATTTTAGAATAATTATTGCCGGAGATAGCTTCTGATTCTAATACATTACACACATATAAGATAGGTTTTGAAGAGATAATTTGAAGACTATCTAATTCTTTTTTATCTATATTTAAAGTGCGAGCTGCTTTGCCTGCAGCAAGACATTCATATACTATTTCAAGAAGCTCGATTTGGTCTTTTAACGTTTTATCACCTGATTGAGTGCGTTTTTTAGAAGAGGCAAGCCTTTTTTCTATTGATTCTAAATCTGCAAGAATTAATTCAGTTTCTATTACCTCTGCATCAAATAATGGGTCTACCTTCCCATGAACATGAGTTATATCTTGATCTTCAAAGCAACGGAGAACATGGATGATTGCATCAACTTGCCTTATATGACCCAAAAATTGATTCCCTAAACCTTCTCCTTTGCTTGCTCCCTTAACAAGGCCTGCTATATCTACAAATTCCATATAAGCTGGGATGATTTTTTGAGAGCCAGCAATCGCAGCGAGTTTAGAGAGCCTTGGATCTGGCACACCTACTATGCCATTATTTGGCTCGATTGTGCAAAATGGATAATTCGCAGCCTGAGCTGCGCTTGACGAAGTTAAAGCATTAAATAAGGTAGATTTACCAACATTTGGAAGCCCAACAATCCCGCATTTAAATCCCATATAACTTCCTTGCTATTTATTTTGAATTAATTGTTTCGCATGAGATGCCCAGCTTGAGTCTGGGTAATTAAATACTAACACAGAGGCATATTTCTTAGCTTCATCTCGAAGGCCAAGAATTTCAAAACTCTCAACTAGCCTGTATAATGCTTCAGGAGTATGAGACGTTGTCTGATAATGTTCAATAATTGACTGAAATCTGTTAATGGCCCCAATAGGATTTAGAATTTTTTGATAATATCTTCCAATATCCATTTCCTTACCTGCTAGATGGTCATTTACTAAATCTAATTTAATTGCCACATCTACAGCATATTTTGTTCCAGGGAATCTAGAGATAGTTTCTTCTAGAGAGTCTTGTGCTTTTTGAGTGATTTCTTGATCGTGATGAATATCTGAGATTTGCATGTAATAAGTTAAGCCTTTTAGGTAATATGCATAGCTTATATCTTCATGCATTGGATGAATTAGAATAAAATTGTCTAAAACTTCAAGAGCTTCTGGATATTGCCTTGCTTGATATAAGCTATAAGCTTCCATTAGCTCAGCGTAAGGGGTTATATCAGAACCTGGATGCTGAAAATATACTTTATCAAATTGATCTGCTGCTTCTGTGAATTTCTCCTTTTTAAAAGCCTCTAACCCTTTTTGATATGAGGTTATTGCAGGTACCATTATTCCTTCATCATCTTTTTTAGATTTACATGCAAAAAGAGATGTTGAAACCAATATTATTAAAATGATTCTATTTAACATATATTCCCTTATAATTTATTTTTATATAGTAATTTAGTTTGGATTATCAACGTTGTTGCTGTCGCTTACCTATTAGTTATAGTCTACGTTCCTCGCGCCTAGTATTTAATTCAACCTAAATTACTATAGTCTTTTACTTTGAACTAAGGACTTTGTCACTCCTCATTTACACCTACACTTATAGGCTTTATTCGTCATTTCTAGGCCTTAAGTCCAAATTATTTGACTAGATTTAAGTTTTTATCTGATCTTTTATTTCAAAATTTCTAAACATACTAAAAAATAATATTGTCATACAAATAGTTGCGACCCACCAAACTTGCCACATTCCAAAAGATATCATAGAGATAAAAAAATAATTAGCAAAACATGCACCTGCAAAAGCTCCCCATGATAAATCTGAATTTAGCTTATAAATTTTTCTTATCCTAGACAACATAGCAAGAAGCGAAAGCACCCATAAGCCAAGGCCAAGAAGACCGCCTTCTAACCATATTTGCATAAAGTTATTATGTGGATGTAATGGCAGAGGATTCCATTTATACTGATTAAAATATATCATGTCATTTTCTTCATCCATAGGAATATAATGAGATGAATCAAAACCCCAGCCAAAAATAGGTTTTTCTAAAGCTTTTTCTGCGGTGAATTTCCATATAAATAGCCTGTGTTTACCAGAATCAGGAATTTTAGATTGATATTTATGACATAGTTCTCTTGGATTTTGTTTTGATGCAAATATTGGCAGGCAAATTCCTGCTGCAAGCACCCCAATCATTAGAATATATATACCATACATTCTAGATAACATTAATACTAGTAATGTAGAAATACCTAGCATAAAAGCTAAATAACTTGCAAGACTATCTGACATTTTAAGTATATAGCCTGCAAATAATGCATAAATCAGCGCAAAAATCCATTTTCTCTTTTTACATAATAAGAACATAACAGGCCAAGAAAGCATGGACAAAACTGCGCAGCCTCTATCTAAAAAATTTATGGCAAAATGAGATGTGTCTGATTTTTGGAAGATAGACCTAAATTCTCTCGTTAAAATACCACTTGAAATATATTCTATCGCAAAAATTAGAATAGCAGAACTACAGCCTAAAATTAATGGATAACCAAATATTTTTAATTTATCCATATTTTCATATAATGAAGGTTCTGTGAGAAGTATTACTGAGAATAAAAAGAAAGAAACAGTAAGAATTTTAGAAAATGCCGAGAATTCAGATAAGCTCCAAATGCAGCTTAGAAGAAGCCAGCCAGATAGCATAATTTCTAGCTTTTTGCTTTTGATTAAAGAAAGATCTAATTTTTTATAATTAAACCCAAGAAGAGCAAGAATTATAGCGCTTCCAATAGGAGCTACTATAAGGCCGCTTAACATGCTTATTGAAGAGAGTAGAAAAATTAATGTAAAAAATATTTGTGTCATTTTTTTAACTACATGAAATGGCTAATAATTGATATACAGGATGTTCAACAGAAGAAAGAGATGGACTTTTAGAAAAAATCCAGCCTGAAAAAAGAGTTTTGATGTCTTTGCTTTCTTCGGTGTCTTTTAATGTTACAAGAACCATGCTACCTATAGTAGGATCATCTGATTTTGCGCATTTATGAACAAGAGCCTCAGCATGTCCATACTTCGCTTTTGAACCTATTGGTAATTCAAATTCTTTAGAATTTGCAGTTATTTTATTCATGATAACAATTTTTGCTTTTCCTAAAAATTTTACAGACTCCATATCAACAAACGAAAAAATATCCTGCGGCTCTGAATTAGATGTATTAGGTATGTCTTCTACGCTATCGAAAACATCTTGCGCATATATATTTGGTGTTATGCCTAGCATAGCTACTATAATGATTCTTAAAAAAGAAAACATGGAGCTTTTAGTAAAATTACTTATTAAGGTAGCAAAATATATTACTTTGTTAAAAAAGTAAAATAGTAAAAATTTCACCTAAATCTTACATTTGGAATATTAAAATATATTGTTGCAAGCCTTGTGGAGAATGCGCCTATAATCACCAAAATTGCACCAGTAGAAATTACAGTGATATTTGGACTATCTGAGTTATAAGTTAAAAATACAGCAAAGATAAAACCCCATACTAATGAGACTTCAGCATTGATATCTCCACTTAATACGCTAATATGCTTATCTTTTGTATATAAATCGCGCAGCATTGTCCCACCATTTGCTATAACAAATGCAAATAATGGCCCCCATATTTCTAAGGGCGAAAATTTTGCAATAATTGCAGCAGAAACACCAGTGACTATAAAACAGGCCTGACCTAATGCATCTGTTAATACAAAAAAATTCTGCCAGAAAGTTTGCATCATTTTGTCATCCTTAGAGCCTTTGTTAAAAACATCTAGTATACGTACGAAAGAAAAACATATCAGCACGATAGCAAGAATCACCCCTATATAAAAGGTGGAATTTGCAAGGCCTGTATCTTCGCCTTCCATTGTAAAATCTCCAATTATACTGCCTCCAATGGAGGGCAGGATCGCAAGAATAACTGTGCCGAACAGAGTCATGTTATCTTTTGCTGCTATTGCAACGCCTGATAAAGCAAAAGCTATAACACCAAGCAAAGTTACGTAATAATACCATTTTGAGCTAGTTGTTTGCATTAAAAGAATCGGATATAGATATTGTTTTACAATCTTGTTATAAGTGCCATCAGTTTTGATCTGGTTTATTGCATCATTAATTTTATCTAATAATTCGAAAGGAATAGTTTTTTTACTGAGCATTAGAGAGAGTGGAGCTTTGATATCAAGCTCTATCTCTTGAACTAAATCGCCAACCTGATTTTGAATGATCATTGCAGAACCAGAGAGTCTATCTGCTATAAATCCATCTATTTCTCCTTTAATGAGGCCTGCAAGACTATCCAAATCTGTACTATTACGGACTATTAAATCTTGATTAAGTGGGTCATTTATAAAACGATTTAATCTTTCTTCTGCTAAAACAACACCATCTTGGATCCCAATTCTATAATTTAAGCCACGCATTTGCGCCAAAAATTCAGGAATATCATCGAAATTGAGCTTTTTTAAAGATTTTTTAGAAGTGAAAAGCGAGCTTTCTTCAAATCTGTATGGAGTGGAAAAATAAGCAAATTTGCTTCTTTCTTTGGAAAATGTGGCAGCTGTTGCTACGTCTTTTTCCCCGTCTTTTATACCGCTTACCTGAGCATCCCAAGCTGTTTTAGTGATGGAGAGGTCGACTCCGATTTTTTTAGTGATGACGCGTAGTAATTCTATATCTAATCCTGTAAGTTCCTGGCCGTAGGAGGTGGTTTTTTCATAAACATAGGGCTTCCATTCTTCCCAGCCGGCATTTAGTGTCGCTTTTAGGGTATCTGTGTCGCATGAATCTTGATTTTGTATTTGCTCGGATTCATTTTCTGCAGCTTTTGCATGAAAATTAGTGCAGATTAGCAAGCAAGATAATAGCAATAGCGAAAGAAAATTGAGCAACTTTCCTTTAGAATTATTACTTGCTAGAGGAATGACGAACAAATTATTTAATATCATATATTTATCTCTTCTTTTATGCCTATTTTCTCAAGGCGCATCTATTTTTAAAAGATTATATATTTAAGTTTTCTTCATCGCTTTCGAATTAAACTAAGCGGGGTGATAGTTTTTTGCCTCAGTTGCATAAATGCTTGGATCTTGCGAAATTTGATAGGAGTTATTTACTTAATCTTATTGATCTCGGGAATTAGCATTTAGTGTTTAAACTAAAGACTAATTTTATTGGAGAGTGGATATGAGCGATAAACCATCAGGAATAACTGGAGAATTAGGAGGGGAAGAGCAGGAATTAGGAAAAGCTGCTAGTGTGGGGCCATCTCCTATTCCGTCTCCAAGAAGCGCTCGTGGAGGATCTCCTACTCCTCCTCCGAGAACAAGCTCTAAGAATCCAGCTGCTGGAGTAAGCATTAATTATAATATGCCACTTGCAGATTTTATTGCAAATTTATCTAGCAGAGATGATGAAGCAGGAAAGCTAGCTGATGCGAAGCAATATATTAAAAAACACAGAAACGATGATGGTTTTGGTTTTGAGACAGTAAAAACGATAAGCTCAGCTTTACAACACGCAGATGAAACTCCATATAGTAATGAAGAAGCATTGATGCTTGGGTTTGAGGCAGTTGGGAAAAGTAATATAGCGGATCATAATAAGTTAGCAACTGGCTATATCGGGATGTTAAGAGGTACTGAAAAAATTGGAGAAGTTGCAGGACTTTTGTTAACTGAGGGGGTGCCTACAGAAGCTAAAAAGGTTGTAGCAGGTTATCTGAGTGAAAACCGAGGAGATGACGCAGCTGAATATTTTGCTTTATTGCCTGAAAGCGAGGGGAGAAGCAGAGGCGATGTTAATGCGGAGCTCGCGGAGTTAAATGCAGATCTAGGAAAAGCTGTGATTGCGAAGCAAAATGAGTCTATAGCTGCCCCAGAGGTTGGTGCAAGCGAATCGCAAATGCTTGAGCGTGCGATAAATTATGAAGATGGCAACCCACAAGCAGCTAAGGGTTTTATTGAAAGTAAACCCAAGTTCAAAGAAGTTAGAGATGGGATAGTGCAGATAATTCAAGAAAGAAGGTTGCAAGGTAGGGATGTAACTTATGCGGATATAGAGGCCATGATATCTTATGCGCCTCGTCCTAGACAAACTATTGATTCTTTCACAGAAGGGGCTCCAGCGGTAGAAACAACAGTAGCAGATGTTGTTTCTGTGGCTCTTAGGGAATTATCAAGCGATTATGAAAGGAGAAGAGCTGAGGGTGTTGCTAGCAGGTCCTTGGAGGAGATATCTTATAGTCCGCGAGATTTTATTGAAGGATTAAAGCTTTCACAAGAACAAGTGTTAGCGTTGGGGAGTGATGAATCTATTTCTCCCAAATTCTTGCGTGATATTTTGCAAACAGATCCTGCAAATTCCACAGAAAATGCATTAAAAATAGGAAAAGCAAGAAATGATTTGTCGTTTCAAGAAGTTAGAGTGCTTGCTCAAGGTTTGGATAGCGCTGGAAAATCTGATGCGAGGATTTTTGCGGAACTCGCTTCTGAAAGGTTAGGAAATGACCAAAGTGCTAAAAAGCTACTTGAGGGCTTGAGTTTAGAGAAAGTTGCCTCATATTCTAAAGAGGGCAAATTAGATTTTCGTGCTACAGGAATAATGCTTAGATTTGCGGCAGATGCAACGCCGGAGACCTTAGAGCCGCATTATATTGATGTTTTATCTTCAAGCATTGTGTCTGGAGAAAATGATACGGCTAAATTTCAGTCATATAAAACATGTGCTGCGATTATCAGAGATGAAGCATACAACGAAGAAAATAAAGAGCAGTTTAATATGGCAGCTAGTGCGATGATAAAGAACAATCATCAGCATATTGGCTTTGTGATGGAACAGGTGCCTCAAGAGAAGCAGAGTTTTAGGTTAGGTATAGAAAAGATTAATGCCAACGTTAGTAGAAAATCACAAATTTTATTTTCTGCCGGAGTGAGATTGAAAGATATTAGTGCGAATTTACCAGAAGATGTACAAAAATACGTTTTATTAGCAAATCTAGCAATGATTTACTCAAATGCAGGTAAATCTCAAGAATTTGTTGATCAACTTAAAGAATTAGATTTTGGGATGCAAAAAAATATACTGGGGACTATACCTGATTCAGGCAATAGAAATTTAAAAAGATCACTCGCACAAAATATTTTAGGCAGTAATAAAGATATTGTCAGTGGATACAGCTTACATGATTTTAGAGATTTATATAAACTCGCAAATGGTGATCAGAAAGATTATAACAAAGAAGCTGTTGTTAAATATTTAGAAACAAGAGCTCGTAATAAAGCACTAGATGCAGAAGAAGCGGCCGATATTGCCAAATTTTTAAATCCAGGGAAAGAAAAAGATGCTAGAGCGGATGTTCTTAAATTATGCGATGTTTTAGGTGTTCCTGCAAAAAGAGGGTTTTTAGAGGGGATATCTTTAAAATGGAATCAATTTAGACATGGGAAAGAAGGTTATAAAGATAAATGCAAGCAAGAATTGCAGCAAAACGGTTATGGTGTTGGAATCTTAGCACCATTAAATGTTGAAGTAAAAGGCTATGGGACTTTTTCTCCTGCTGTAGTTGAAGAGGGGAAAGCTGATATTGGCTCGTATAGCCATAGTAGGAGTGGTTCAGATATTTCAGAAGGAGAGCTTAGTGCTCTAAGCACTCCTTTGGAGGTTCAGGTCGAAACTGGCATTGCTGCTAGTAGTTTGGGGCAAGTTGATAAGGTGCATATCAAGAAGCTAGAAGAGTTTTCCGAAAGAAAGAGAAGAGTTCAAATATTAGAAAATCAATTTGCAAGAGCTCAAGATTCTGAGAAAGAGACTATTACACTGCAATTTGTAAGAGATAGAGATGAGGCGGAATGTAATAGAATATTTGCTATTGATTCTCCAAGCAAGAAAGAAAAAGAGAAAGTATGCGGCGCTTTTGGAATAAGCATGACAGAAGAAAATTATGAACTTGCTAAAAAGGTTGGTACTAAACCAGAATATAATGGTTATAATTATGGTAATATAGATGATCTAATTAAAGCAAAAAAAGCTTATATTGCTGAGATAGAATTATCTCCTGAAATTGTTGATGCAAGACAAGCTATAAGGGCTGCTCAAGCTACCATACCATCGCGAAAAGATGTGGCCACAAGTGTTAGAAGTGGTAGTCCTGTTACTGGAAGGCAAACTCCAAGTTCGCCTTTATCTACGCCGGTTAGTTTATCTGGAAGCCCTGTTGGTCCTACTATCAAAAAAATGGATGGAAGAAGAGCATCAGAATACTGGCCCTGAGCCGGAATCTTGCGAGGCCGATAAGATCCAGGACCTAAGCGGCGTTGTTGCATGGAAGGAGGTGTATAAATTAATGGAGGTATTTGGAGGTAGGTGTTTTAAGCTGCGATTATGAGATTAATAACTTTGCATTTAATTTTAGCTTGAGTTTCTCTAGTATTTTCCTTTTTGTTGCTCAGATAATC
>CAMCRO010000039.1 GCA_945877265.1 Rickettsia typhi
AAAAAGGAAAATACTAGAGAAACTCAAGCTAAAATTAAATGCAAAGTTATTAATCTCATAATCGCAGCTTAAAACACCTACCTCCAAATACCTCCATTAATTTATACACCTCCTTCCATGCAACAACGCCGACCTAAGTCCGGGATGACGTGTTGGAGTGGAGGATGAGATTTTAACGGTGAAAATCTATTCTGTTAAATTTAGGTTTTTCACATTACCAGATAAGAAACTGCGGAGCTTCCTTGAACGGCTTGGATGTTTTAGCTTCCTTAAAGCTTTGGCTTCTATTTGCCTTATTCTCTCGCGCGTTACATTAAATTGCTGCCCCACTTCTTCCAGAGTATGGTCTGTATTCATACCAATACCAAATCTCATTCTAAGAACTCTCTCCTCTCGCGGTGTAAGGCTTGCTAAAATTCTGGTCGTTACTTCACGTAAATTAGCTTGAATAGCTGCTTCAAGAGGCATGATAACATTCTTATCTTCAATAAAATCACCAAGATAGCTGCCATCTTCGTCTCCTACTGGATTTTCTAAACTGACCGGCTCTTTTGCAATTTTCATTACTTTGCGTACTTTTTCTATAGGCATAGAGAGCTTTGCAGCAATTTCAGCCGCCGTTGGCTCATATCCAAGCTCGTTGAGCATTTGCCTTGATGTTCTGATAATTTTATTAATAGTTTCAATCATATGAACAGGAATACGGATCGTTCTTGCCTGATCTGCTATTGAACGTGTGATAGCTTGCCTAATCCACCAAGTTGCATAAGTAGAGAATTTATAGCCTCTGCGATATTCAAATTTATCCACGGCTTTCATTAGGCCAATATTACCTTCTTGAATAAGATCTAAAAATTGAAGACCTCTATTGGCATATTTTTTCGCAATTGAGATAACAAGGCGCAAATTCGCTTCAATCATTTCCTTTTTAGCTCTGGATTCTTGGCGCTCGCCTTTTTGAACCGCATTAACTAATTTCTTAAATTGGGAGATTGGAAGACCTACATTGCCTTCTATTTCTGAAATAGAATTTTTAAAATCATTTACAGATTCTTTGTTTTCTTCAAATAGCTTTATCCAAGGAGAATTTTTGTCTTTTGTTAAATTCTGCTCCCATTTTTTATCCAAAGTGCATAAAAGATAATTATCAAAAAAATCTTTTCGTGCAACTTTGTGCCTTTCTGCTAACTTCCAAAAAGAAGATTCTTGATTTATTAGGTCTTTATTTATTGAGTAAAGCCTATGGATTATATCCTGAACTCTTTTTTCATTGATTTTGAGATTATGGATATTTTTAATGAATTCTTCTAGAGTCTCAGAATATTTTTTATCAGATTTTATATTCTGGTCTGGATTTTTTTGATAAAATCCCTTTAAGTGCGAAAGTAGATTGGAAGCTTGCTGGCTTAATATCTCAAGTTTAAGAATTGTGGCTGGGAGCTGTTGTTGCTCCATTTCTGAGTAGCTTTCCTTTTGTCTTTCTACGTGTTCAGAAATATCTTTATCAGATATTTCTTCATCATCTTCTTCTTCGCTGTCAAGAAGATCGGCAGAGTCAGAATCGTCTTCTGTATCAAAATCTTCTTTTCCAGTTAAATGGGTTTCTAAATCAATTATATCTCTAAGAAGTATTTTCTCATTAGATAAATCTTCGTGCCATTTGATTATCAACTTCATAAATTGAGGGCTTTCGCATAGGGAGGATATCATTATTTCCTTCCCTTCCTCAATTCTTTGAGCAATTTCTACTTCTCGCTCGCGGGATAACAATGGAACTCCGCCCATATCTCTTAAGTAAAGCCTTACGGGATCGTCGGTTGTTCCTGCTAAATCTTCTTCTTGCTCTTCAAAATCGACTTCTCCAGTTAAAGAAGTTATTTTGATATCTTCATCTATATTAATATCTAATTTAATATCATCATCATTATCATCTTCAATGATATCAATGCCGGCATCTGAGAAAGAAGCAATTGCTTTTTCTAAATCATCTACAGTAAGATTTGAATTTTCTGGTATAGCCTTATTTATATCATCATAAGTAACGGCGCCCTTTTTTTTAGACGAAGTAACTAGCTGATTAATTAAATCGCCCTTATTCATTTTTTCTTTGGATTCTTTATTATTTTTCATGTAACAAATTATTTATTAGTAAGCAATATATTAAATTTTTCTATAGTATCTTTGGTTTTTTTGATTTCTTTTAGATAAAATTCAAGCTTTTCTTCTAGCTTGCTATCTTCTGTTTTCGCTATTGCAGATAGCTCATTCGTTAAACATATTAAATGCCTTCTTGATAATAAAAAATTTAATATATCCTTTTTATCAATTCCTGTTTGAGCAGTAGGAATTACCCTAATGCAATTTCGAGATAATAATTCAAACTGACTCCAAAAGCTAGTTTTTTTTAATTCTTCTCGTAGGTTCAGTGCTTTTGTTGAGTCTTTACTAAATAATATATTAAATATAACATCAATTATATCTTTTAGCTCATTATTTCTTTCGCCTATTTGCCCAAGTGCACCTGATATTTCCTCGTGACTAAAAAACTCTGCATATTCTACTAAAAAATATAAAATAACATTTTCAATGTTAGCTATCTCGCTGCTATGAGAAAGTAGTAAATTAGATGTTTTTTTAACTTTACTATGCGTGATTCTATTATTAAATAATTCCCACGCTCTTTTTTTGAAAAAGCTCGCTACATTTTTCTTTATATAAGGATCAGTTATTTTATTTGCTATATTATCCAGCTCTATTTCTAGCCTTGCTTTTTCTTCTGGTGAAGAAAATTTTTTCTCATTTGTGAGTGAATGAAAAATATATTCAGAAAATCCCATTCGCTCATCAATTATAGAAGAAAATATCTGGGTGCCATATTGGTTTAGTAACTCATCCGGATCTAGCTTTTTTGGCAATGTAACAAAGCTAATTATATGCCTTGGAGTTATAAAAGGAATTGCAGCAGATAATAATTTTTGGCTCGCTCTAATGCCAGATTCATCTCCGTCTAAACAAACAATTATTTCCCCTGCTATTTTCCAAAGCCTTTGCAAATTTGTTGAGGTGACAGCCGTGCCTAGCGAGGCTACTGTTTCATAAAAACCAGATCTGTGCATGGCTATGGCATCAAAATATCCTTCCACTAGAATGACTCTGCCAGTTTTATATGCGGCAGGGGAGGCTATATCTTCGCCATAAACACATTCTCCTTTTTTAAAGACCGAAGTTTCAGGGGAATTAAGATATTTGGGCATTTCAGTGCCGATTGATCTTCCTCCAAAGGCTATTACTTTGCCAAAGGGAGAAAAGATCGGAATCATAATTCTTTCCCGAAAAATTTCATAATATTTGCCGTCTGGGTTTTTACCCACTAAACCGCAAGCTTCTAACTCTTCTAATCTTACATTTTTTTTATTAAAATATTCAATTAATGCTCCTTTTGGCCCAGTATATCCTATTTTATACTTAGCACTAAGCTCATCTGATATATTTCTTTTGTGAAGGATCTCTTTTATTTTAGTATTTAAATTAGAAACAAAAAAATTCATGGCTTGAGAGAGCAGAAGTAGTAGGCGATCAAATTTCTCCTGTTCTTTTTCTTGCTCTTTTGTAAATATAGGGCGTTCTATACCATATTTATCGGCTATTTTATAAGCAGCATCTTTATAACTTATGCCACATTGCTCTGATTCAAATTTTATAATATCGCCATGCGCGCCGCATCCGAAGCAATGATAGAATTTTTTTCTATCATTTACAGTAAAGGATGGTGTTTTTTCGCTATGAAAAGGGCAAATGCCTAAAAACTCATCTCCTTTTCTTTGAAGTAATATATAATTTTTTACAAGGTCAGAGGCATTAATTGAAGATCTGATCTTTTCATAAAATTTTAGAAGAATTGCTGACATGCTAAAAAATACTAAGGCATAAACCGGCAACAACCGGAATTGCTATATTATCATCTATATCAAAATGTTTGGAATATAATTCTGTATAAGTGGTTAATATAGCGCAAATCACAAGACCTACAAAAGAAAAGCTAGAAGGCAAAATAAGATAAATAAACATACCAAGTATTATGGTAACGATAAAAAATGTGAAAGAACCTTCGAGGGTTTTGCTATCTACCAGATAATTTGTGCCATATTTTGCACCAACTAAGGCAGCCGCTGAATCTGAAATAAATAATATTATCCATGAAAATATAGCAACATTCTTAGAAAATAATATGCAGCTAATTGCAAGGCCCAAAAACATCCAGCTGCAACTTGCAAGTTTCTTCGTTTGCATTTCTTGCGCGCGCATAATTTTCCCAAGGAAGAAGTTGACCCAATGTTGAATAAATTGATTCTTATGCCTATATATATCTATATATACTACAAATATTGCCACCGAGCTTATTAGTGGTACTGCTATGTATTTTGGTAAAAAGAAATATATAACAGGGCATAGCAACCCCATAAGATGAAAGGTCTTGCGGTTTATTTCGAAAATGAAGTTGCTCATAAGAAAATTGACTTTTTACTTAAGAAGAACTATAATCTAAAACTAAATTTTAACAAGAATATATTAATGTCTAAGTTCCCCATTACGAAACAAGGGTTCGATAAATTAGAAAAAGAGATAAAAAATCTTAAAATAGTAGAAAGACCAAAAATTATTGAAGCTATTGCAGAAGCTAGAGAATTTGGGGATTTATCAGAAAATGCTGAATATCATTCAGCGCGCGAAAAGCAAAGCTTTATTGAAGGAAGAATAATTGAACTGGAAGATAAGGTTGCAAGAGCAGAAATTATTGACCAATCAAAGCTTTCTGGTGACACAATAAAATTTGGTGCTACTGTAGAGCTATTAGATGATGATACTGAGGAAGCTCATACCTACCACATAGTGGGAGAATATGAGGCGGATATTAGCAAAAAACTAATTTCTATAGCAAGCCCTCTTGCAAGAGCTATGATAGGCAAGCAAAAAGGTGATATAATCGAAGTTGTAACTCCTAAAAATTCTAAATCATATGAAGTAACGAAAGTTTCTTATACACAGTTTGAGATTTAATATGGAAAATAGTAATTCATTCTTGCCAGCTGCATTATCGCCCGAAGGAGGGCTTTATAGATACTTGCAAGAAGTGAATAAGTTGCCATCTCTAACTCATGAGGAAGAATATATGCTTGCAAGGGCTTATATTGAAACGCAAGACCTTGAAGCGGCACATAAATTAGTTACTAGCCATTTAAAGTTGGTCGCAAAAATTGCTCTTAGATATAAGAATTATGGCCTCCCTCCTACTGACCTTATCTCCGAAGGGAATTTGGGCCTTATGCATGCGGTTAAAAAATTTAATCCTGACTTAGGTTTTAGATTATCTACTTATGCTATGTGGTGGATTAAAGCCGCCATTCAAGAATATATCTTAAAATCTTGGTCTTTGGTGAAGCTTGGAACTACTTCTGCTCAAAAGAAATTATTTTTCAGCCTTGGAAAAATGAAAAATAAAATTAGAAATGCTAAATCTCGAGATATTAATGATGGAGATTACGCAGAGATAGCAGAAAATTTGGGTGTTGCTGAATCTGAAGTGGCCGAAATGGATAAAAGATTATCTAATTTCGATATTTCATTAAATAATCCGACTATGAGAGAAGACAGCGACTCTGAACTTATTGATTTTATTCCAGAATCTCGCCCATCGCAGGATGTTATGGTCTCTGCAAGGCAAGAGAATATTCTAAGGCATGAGATGCTATTTCAGGCGTTGAAAACTTTGAAAGAAAGAGAATTATATATACTTCAAGAACGTAGACTTAAAGAGCCAGCATCTACTTTAGATGAGCTGAGTAAAAAACTCAATATTTCGAAAGAAAGAGTAAGGCAAATTGAAAATAGAGCATTTGAAAAACTTCAAATTTCTATGATGCAAAAGCAACTTCCAAGCTGATGCCAAGTTGCTTTTAAAAATCATTTCTGATTAATATAGATAACCATAACAATATAGCTTTGTCTCTTAAAAGTTATGAAGCTATATCTATTACTAGCCTCAAAGCTGTTAATTTATATTATTACATTCCTTTTCCAAGAGAAGGCAGTTTTGACTCCGGGCGTTTTGCAGGTGCGGGAGTAAAGCTAGTTGGGCTAGAAACTCCTGGTAGCCTCTTCTCTTCCTGCTCTGAGTGTATCAGCGACAGAGCCCCTGGCTGCGATCTCAGCAAGTGGCCTCTTCTTTCTTCTAGTGTTTTTAATGGAAGGTATGTCTGGTAACTCTCTAAGCAGCACCATCTGCTCTGGGAGCATTAGAGTCTGAGCGGGCGGCTGCGGCTGCACGTGCATTTGTCTCTCTCTCGGCTGAATCTATTGAATCTTTCTTCATTCTTGGAATTTTAATCTCTTCTCGTTGATTTTTTCAGGGGCTGAACTCATGATTTTGCCTTTGTTTATTAATTATGCAATTGATAATCACAATCTGTATTTAGTGTAAAATCCTTGAAGAAAAATTTGTTTAATGAATTTTTAAAATTACAAATTATTAGAAAAAATTTTATTATATTTGTTCAGGATACAAATCTAAGAGTGGAGTAATGAGCTTACTGCAGATAAATTATAAAAATAATCCGCAGTGTTTTTAAAAAGATTTGCAACCAACCTTCGGGAATTTGTTATAAGTTGAGGCAATCTACTTCACAGTTGCTTTGTTAGGCACCATTATCATCATCATTTGCCTGCCTTCAAGTTTTGGTTCCAATTCTAGCTTGGCATGTTCTCCTGCGGCTTCGATGACTCTTTTAAACAGAGACATTGCTATATCGTTATGAACTATTTCTCTTCCTTTGAATGTTAGGGAAATTTTTACTTTATCTCCTTCTTCAAGGAATTTGATTATGCTGCGCATTTTGACATCAAAATCACCACTACCAATATTTGGGCGGAATTTAATTTCTTTGAGAACAATTACTTTTTGCTTTTTCTTAGCTTCTTGAAGTTTCTTTTTGGCTTCATATTTAAATTTTCCAAAATCTAAGATTTTACATACTGGAGGATCAGCTTGAGGAGAGATTTCGACTAAATCGAGCCCCACGTTAGATGCCGTATTTAAAGCTTCTGCGAATGAAACAATGCCAATCATGTTACCATTTTGATCAACAAGCCTAACTTTAGGCGCTCTAATCTCGCGATTAGCTTTAGGAAAATTAGATTTAGATATAAGATCCTCTCTTTTTTTGTTAATAGTCAATATTATCCATTATGATAATATCATATTTAAGCACTAACGCTAATATCAATGCTTAAAATATTTTTCTGTCTCGCCCTTTATATGAGATATAAGTTCGTTGAGACTCATATTCTCATTATCATTGCTGCCAAATTTTCTAACAGCAAGATTGCCAGACTCAATTTCATTTTTACCAAGAACTACAATTAAAGGTAATTTTTGGTGAGACATTGTTCGAATTTTATAATTAATCTTTTCATTCGAGTTGTCAAGCTCGCACCTAATTCCTTCAGATTCTAGTTGTTCTTTTATCTTCAATGCGTGATCGCCCAAATCAGTCGTGATCGTCGCAATGCCAACGTGTATTGGAGCAAGCCATAATGGAAATTTACCAGCGCATTGCTCGATTAAAATTCCTATAAATCTTTCAAAAGTACCAATTATTGCTCGATGTAGCATAACAGGACGAGTTTTAGCTCCGCTTGCATCTATATAATGAGCATCAAGGCGTTCTGGCATAACAAAATCTACTTGCAGTGTACCGCATTGCCATTCCCTTCCTATTGCGTCTCGTAGGTGAAACTCTAGTTTAGGGCCATAAAAAGCCCCTTCGCCAGGATTAAGAGTATATTCATAACCAGCTTTGACAACTGCGCTTTTTAAAGCTTCTTCAGCTTTGTCCCATGTTTCATCGCTGCCTGCTCTAACAGGAGGCCTATCTGAAAGCTTAATTTTAATTTCTGTAAAGCCAAAATCATTATAAACTCCTGTGAGCAATTTGCAGAATCTGACTGTCTCTTCGTTAATTTGATCTTCAGAACAGAAAATATGAGCATCATCCTGAGTGAAGCTGCGAACGCGCATTAATCCATGCAAAGCACCTGATGCTTCATATCTATGGCAGCAGCCAAATTCTGCCATTCTAAGCGGAAGATCTCTATAGCTTTTAATACCTTGCTTGAAAATTTGAATATGACATGGGCAGTTCATAGGCTTGAGTGCCAAAGTTTTTTCATCGGCCTGGGAAGTGAACATATTCTCTCCAAACATCTGCCAGTGGCCTGATGCTTCCCATAAGCTTCTATCAACTAACTGCGGAGTTCTGACTTCTGTGTACCCAGAAGATTGCAACTTATTTCTAATATAGGATTCGATTATTCTATATAAAGTCCAGCCCTTGCTATGCCAAAATGCCATACCCTGCGCTTCTTCCTGAATATGGAATAAATCTAACGCTTTGCCGATTTTTCTATGGTCTCTTTTTTCTGCTTCCTCTAGCATGAAAAGATAATTTTTTAGATCTTCTTCTGTAGCAAATGCAGTTCCGTAAATTCTTTGCAGCATTTCATTTTTGCTGTCTCCTCGCCAGTAAGCTCCTGCTATTTTCATGAGCTTAAAATGTTTTAGATACCCGGTTGAAGGAGCATGTGGGCCGCGGCATAAATCTATGAACTTGCCTTGCTTATATAAAGAGATAGGCTCACTAGCCGGAAGATCTGAAATAATCTCGGCTTTATAATGTTCACCTATTGATTTGAAAAATTTAATTGCTTCTTCTCTATCCCATTCTTCTCTGATAAATGGTTCATCTCGAGAAGTGATTTCTCTCATCTTTTTTTCAATTTTTTCTAAATCGGAGCTAGATAAAGATTCTTTATAGGAAATATCGTAATAAAAGCCATTTTCTATGGATGGACCGATAGTGATCTGCGCATCTGGATATAGCTCTTTTATTGCTTCTGCAAGAATATGGGCTGTATCATGCCTGATTAAATCTAATGCTTCTTTATCCTTTGTTGTTATGATTTTTAAAGAACAGTTTTTATTAATGGGCCGAGTTAAATCGTAATCTTCTCCATTTACCTGGACGAATAGTGCGGCCTTTGCAAGAGATTTAGATATACCAGTTGCGATCTCTAAGCCTGTAACTCCAATATTATATTGCTTTACAGTTCCATCTGGAAAAGAGATATCGATCATTTTATATTGCCCTCTAGTAAAAAACTATATTTTGCAGTAAAAACAAATTTTGTCAATTCTCAAGATAGGGAATCTATGGTCCTGATGCCGCATTGGCCCAAAAAAATTATTACCTCAAATGGTATTACTGATTTATCCAGAATGGAGAAGTTACTAGCAGCGCTTGAAAATCCTCACCTGCGTTTGCCGCCTGCAATACATGTTGCAGGAACGAACGGGAAGGGCTCTACGTGCGCTATGCTAAAAAGCATATATAAGGAAGCAGGATATAAGGTGCATCTCTATACTTCGCCACATCTTATTCATTTTAATGAAAGAATCGAGATTGCTGGGCAAAAAATTCCTGATGAATCTCTATTCCATTATTTAGAAAAAGTAAGGCTTGCTGCTGAAGCAATAGGCCTTGAGCCTACTTTTTTTGAAGCAACGACTTCTGCTGCTTTTCTCGCATTTGCAGAAAATCAGGCTGATTTACTAATAATGGAAACTGGTATGGGAGGAAGGCTGGACCCAACAAATGTGATACAGAAGCCTTTGCTGACTATTATTACGCCCATATCTTATGACCATATGGAATATTTAGGCCCTGATATTAGGTTAATTGCAAGAGAAAAGGCCGGCATAATAAAAAAAGGCGTTCCATGCGTGATTTCAAGACAAGATGAATCAGTTATAGAAATTCTTCTTTCTAAATGCGAAGAACAAGCAAGCCCTGCAATTGCTTATGAATATGATTTTATACCAGAAAAAAATGAAGCAGGATTTCTTTTTCGCTCAAGGCTAGGAGATTTGGAAATTGGAAAGTTATCATTATATGGAGACCATCAAATTATTAATGCAAGCGCTGTTCTTGCTGCATGTTTTATTATATCTAAATTAAATCCCGCATTAATACTTACAGAAGAAAAAATTGCATCCGGTATAATAAAAGCTGAGTGGCATGGAAGATTGCAAAAATTTGACATTTCTCGGATAGCAAAGAAGGAGATTAAAGCTTCGGTTTATTTAGATGGAGCGCATAATGTTGCAGGAGCTAGCGCGCTCAGCGATTGGCTGCGTAGTTCCTGTGTTAATTCCCGGCCTGTTTTAATTGTTGGATTAACGAAGAATCGTGATGTTGGATCTTTCTTATCCCAATTTAAAGATCTTAATCCTATTATTTATAGCGTTCGTGTTCTCTCAGAACCTTCTGCTTACACAGCTGAAAGGATTGCGGATAAAGCTAAAGAAGTTGGGATTGATGTGCTTTCTAAAGATTCAGTTGAAGAGGCGCTGATTGATGCAGCAGAAGATGGGGGCGATATTATTGTTATTTGCGGCTCACTCTTTTTGGTTTCTGATTGCCTGAAGCTTGGGCAAAATAGTGGATGATTTTGAGGGGGTAAAAGATGTCAAGCTAGTCCCTGAAGACGGGGGATCCAAGAGAATAGAGGTGTGTGGTTTTGTTTTAATAGAAGGTGGATTCTGGAATGACAGCGGGGAGTGAGGGAATGACGTCTCTTCTTACGTCATGCTGAACTTGATTCAGCATCTCAGCAGGTTTTGACGAGATTCCGGATCAAGCTAGGCATGACACAACAACGTCATTGCGAGAAGTCCGAAGGACGACGAAGTAATCCAGTAAAATACTTCTAAATCCTCGATCACCACGTCGGCTTATAGCCTCCTCGTGATGACAAATAAAACAACGTCATCCCGGGTCAAGCCCCACTAGTGTCCGGGATAAATTTATCATTAGAAAGCTCCGAAGCAAATTTGGTATTTTTCATTCAAGCTTGTGTGCTTAGTGGGAGGTTTTAATGGCGTGTGGCTTGAGAAGATAGCAATCTTTATCCAAGATAATA
>CAMCRO010000040.1 GCA_945877265.1 Rickettsia typhi
TTAATTAATAATTTTAGCAACAACGCCAGCGCCGACGGTTCTTCCGCCTTCACGAATAGCAAATCTTAAGCCTGAATCCATAGCAACTGGTGCTATTAACTTCACAACTAAATTCGCATTATCTCCAGGCATAATCATCTCCTTTCCAGCAGGAAGTAACATCTCTCCTGTAACGTCTGTTGTTCTAAAGTAAAATTGTGGCCTGTAGTTATTGAAGAATGGTGTATGTCTTCCGCCCTCTTCTTTCGATAACACATATATCTCAGCTTCAAATTCTGTATGTGGTGTCACACTTCCTGGCTTCGCAAGAACCTGACCTCTCATCACATCCTCTCTCTTTGTACCTCTGAGCAAAATACCCACGTTATCTCCAGCCTGACCTTGATCAAGAAGCTTTCTAAACATCTCAACACCAGTACATGTTGTCTTCTCTGTAGCCTTAAATCCTACTATCTCAACTTCCTCTCCAACCTTCACAACTCCTTTCTCAATCCTTCCGGTAACAACTGTCCCCCTTCCAGAAATAGAAAATACATCCTCGATTGGCATCAAAAATGGCTGGTCAATCGCTCTCTCAGGTTGCGGAATATAACTATCTACCGCTTCCATTAATTTTAATATAGCTTCCTTGCCTTCAGGCTTCCCTTCAAGTGCCGCAAGCGCAGAACCCTTAATTACCGGAATCTCATCTCCTGGGAAATTATATTGATTTAATAGCTCTCTTACTTCTAACTCCACAAGCTCTAATAACTCAGGATCATCAACCATGTCTACTTTGTTTAAAAATACTACAATCGCAGGTACACCAACTTGACGCGCAAGTACAATATGCTCCCTTGTTTGTGGCATAGGACCATCCGCAGCTGATACAACTAATATCGCACCGTCCATCTGAGCAGCCCCTGTGATCATATTCTTCACATAGTCAGCGTGACCAGGACAATCCACATGCGCATAGTGCCTATTCGCTGTCTGATACTCAACGTGCGCTGTACTAATTGTTATCCCTCTCTCCCTCTCTTCAGGAGCAGCATCAATCTCATCATACTTCGTTGCCTTTGCACCACCACTCTCCGCTAATACCATCGTAATAGCCGCTGTAAGTGATGTCTTACCATGATCCACGTGCCCAATTGTACCAACGTTACAATGTGGCTTGTTCCTCTCGAATTTCTCCTTAGCCATTTTATATACCCTTTTTTATATTTATTAATTCCTGCTTTCAAAACATCCAGCAAGATGTTTAAAGCTACCCGAAGGTAGCCTTAGTTATTTTTTAGATTTAATTCCATCTGCTACATGCTGAGGAACTTGGTCATAATGAGCAAATATCATGCTATATTGCGCTCTACCTTGAGAAAGCGATCTCAGAGTATTTACATAACCAAACATTTCCGCAAGCGGCACATGAGCTGTAATCACCTGAGCATTGCCTCTAGGCTCCATGCTTTGCATTTGGCCTCTTCTGCTGTTAAGATCTCCGATAATATCTCCCATATATTCATCAGGTGTCACCACCTCAACGGCCATAACAGGCTCTAGAATTTTAGGGTCTGCTTTTACCATACCCTCTCTAAATGCAGCTTTTGCAGCTATTTCAAACGCAAGTACGCTCGAATCCACATCATGGAATGCACCATCTATCAATGTAGCTTTAAAATCTATAACCGGGTAACCAGCCAATACACCTGTTTCTTTAATATTGATCAAGCCTTTTTCTACACCCGGAATAAATTCTCTTGGAATAGCGCCACCAACAATTTTGCTTTCAAATTGAAAACCTTCTCCAGGTTGCAATGACTCGAATATAATCTTAACTCTAGCATATTGACCAGCACCACCACTTTGCTTTTTGTGGGTATAATCAATTTCTGTAGATTTAGTAATTGTTTCTCTATAAGCAACTTGAGGAGCACCAACATTTGCTTCAACTTTAAATTCTCTTCTCATACGATCAATAATGATCTCTAAGTGAAGCTCACCCATACCTTTTATAACAGTCTGGCCAGTTTCAATATCAGAAGAAACTCTAAATGATGGGTCTTCAGCAGCAAGCCTTGAAAGAGCTAAAGACATTTTTTCCTGGTCAGCAGTAGATTTTGGCTCAACCGCAAGTTCAATAACTGGCTCAGGAAATTCCATACGCTCTAATATCACCAAACTCTCTGGTGCGCATAATGTGTCGCCAGTTGTTGTATTTTTAAGACCAGCAAGAGCAACAATATCACCAGCTCTAGCTTCTTTGATATCTTCTCTATCATTAGCATGCATTTGAAGCATACGACCGACTCTTTCTTTTTGGTCCTTAACAGTATTAATAACTGTAGAACCAGCAGCAAGTTTACCAGAATAAATTCTCACAAATGTTAAGGATCCAACAAATGGGTCATTCATTACTTTAAATGCTAATGCCGCGAAAGGCTCTTTATCTTCACATTTTCTAATAATGTCCGCTCCAGTTTTTGCATCAACACCTTTTACCACTCCAATATCAACAGGAGAAGGAAGGTAATCGATAACTGCATCTAAAAGAGGCTGTACACCTTTATTCTTAAATGCACTTCCACATAATACAGGAACAAATTTACTAGCTATAGTTCCCTTTCTAATACATGATTTAATTTCTTCTTCAGTAAGCTGCTCTCCAGATAGGTATTTTTCCATCATAGCGTCATCAGCTTCAACTGCAGTTTCAATCATTTTTGCATGATATTCTTCAGCTTGAGCTTTCATATCATCTGGAATTTCTTCATAAGAAAATTCTGCGCCTAAGCTTTCATCTTTCCATATGATAGCTTTCATTTTGATAAGATCGACAACGCCTTTAAATTGATCTTCCAAACCAACTGGAATTTGAGTTACAACAGGCACAGCTCCAAGACGGTCAATAATCATGCTAACACATCTGAAGAAATTTGCACCCATTCTGTCCATTTTATTGACAAAGCACATACGAGGAACAGAATATTTATCAGCTTGTCTCCAAACAGTCTCGGATTGAGGCTCAACACCAGCAACACCGTCAAACACAGCAACAGCGCCATCTAAAACTCTTAAAGATCTTTCAACTTCAATTGTAAAATCAACGTGACCTGGAGTATCGATAATATTAATTTGCTTTTTCTTCCAAAAACAAGTTGTAGCAGCAGAAGTAATTGTAATACCTCTTTCTTGCTCTTGTTCCATCCAGTCCATAGTAGCGCCGCCCTCATGGACCTCGCCTATTTTATGAGACTTTCCTGTATAATATAAAATACGCTCTGTAGTGGTGGTTTTACCCGCATCAATATGCGCGCATATACCTATATTTCTAATATCTTCTAACGGTAATTCTTTCGTACTCATCTTAACTCTTCATTTTTTTAGGACTTAAATGCGCGAAAGCTTTATTTGCTTCAGCCATACGATGTGTATCATCCTTCTTTTTTACAGCACCACCTTTTCCGCTAGCAGCATCAAAAAACTCGCCAGCTAACTTATCAATCATAGTAAGTTCAGATCTACTTTCAGCAGCTTTAATAAGCCATCTAGCAGATAAAGCATAAGCCCTATCTTCACTTACAACTGATGGCACTTGATAATTTGCACCACCAACTCTCACAGATGTAACTTCTAGAGCTGGCTTCACATTCTTAACAGCCTCATTGAAAACTTCAAAAGGATCAGTTTTGTGCTTATTTTTAATTTTTTCCAAAGCCCCGTATACGATTCTTTCAGCTACAGATCTTTTTCCTTCTTTCATGACTTTATTGATAAATTTACATAAAAGCGGGCTGCCAAATTTTACATCAGGCATTACTTCTCTTTTTTGCGCGCGATGACGTCTAGACATTGTATATACCTCTATTATTTAGGACGTTTAGCGCCGTATTTAGAACGGGCTTGTTTACGGTTTTTAACACCTTGAGTATCATATGCACCACGCACGATATGGTAACGCACACCTGGTAGATCAGGAACTCTTCCACCTCTTACTAAAACAGCAGAGTGCTCTTGCAAGTTATGGCCTTCACCTGGAATATATGCGTTAACATAATTGCCATTACTTAATCTTACTCTAGCCATTTTACGAAGAGCTGAGTTTGGTTTTTTTGGCGTTACTGTTTTCACTACAACACAAACACCTTTTGCAAAAGGATTACCAACTAAAGCTGGTGACTTCGTCTTTCTCACTTTCGGGGTACGCCCAAATCTGACTAACTGATTATTCGTCGGCATTAATATTAACTCCTTGGTTTCAAAAATTACAAATTATGGAAGCAGAATAACTGCAAAATAAAATAATGAGACTTAAAATAAATAACTTATCAGAAAATTGCAACAATTTTATTGGAATATCGCAAAATATGATAAAAACAAGGTAGTTCCGAAGCAAGTATTGCTAAGCTAAAAAACCTTGTTTTAAGCTTTTAACAGCTGTCTTACTTGGGATAGCTAGTAACGGCCCCATCAAACATATCCATCTTATTAACACTATTTAAAACTGGATATAATTTTTTAAATTCTTCAAAGTTTTTAGAAATAATATTTCTAAGCAAGTTCACTTTATCCGGGTCCTGGTCCAAATTGCCAACCAACACTGCTCTCGTAGCGAAGCTAGTAGCACTACGCGAAATACCAGTGTAGGACCTAGAAGGAAGAAGGAACTTTTCATATACAGGATTTTCCGCAACAATATTCTCTAGTTTAAATGGATCTATAGAAATAAATTCCACATCACAACTAGAAGTTATCTTGCTCACTATACCGCTAGGATGACCTGTGAATAACACAACTGCATCAACTTCATTATCACAAAGCTTTGTTGGCATTTGAGCATCAAGAATATGAATGATCTGAGGATCTTTTGAAAATTGAAAATAATTAAATAATACCATCAAACCGCTTTTAGCACCCGAACCTTTTAAATTTACACCTAGTCGCATACCGCTAATATCTGAAAAATTTACCACGCCCTTTTCATCACGCACAATCATAGTAAAAATTTCGGGAAATAAATTAAGAGCAAGCCTTAAATCAGAATATGGCTTCTGCCCAGCAAAAATCCCACTCGCCTTCACTGCATCTCTTGCAATATCGGATTGGACAAAGGCAAAATCTACTTTTTCTGTAGCTAGCAAATTTAAATTATTAATAGACCCGCTAGTTGCGACAACTTCACATTTAGTAATTGGAGAATATTTCGAAATAAAATTACACATTTGAAGTGCAACGGGATAATATGTACCGCCCACAACACCAGCTGCGATTTTGAGATTACTAACAGGCGCCGAAAAAGAGACAAAGCTATAAGTCAGCAAAACAAAACTTAATAAAAACCTAAGCATAATATTTTTCTTTATCAAATGTTCCTTCACTATGATCTACTATCAGAGTGATTGTTGCATCGCCAGTAATATTAATAGTAGTCCTAAGCATATCTAAAATACGGTCAACTCCGGCTAAAATAGCAACTCCTTCGATAGGCAAGTTAACTGAAGAAAGAACCATTGGCAACATAATTAAAGAAGCCCCCGGTATTCCAGCTCCACCAATTGAGCCGAGTGTTGCAGTTAGAACAATAAGCATATAATCAGAAAACTGTAATTCAACTCCTAACATCTGAGCAAAAAACACTGCCGTAAGCCCTAAATTAATAGCAAAGCCATCCATATTAATTGAAGCTCCAAGAGGCAAGATAAATGAGACGCTAGAATCGGAGACTCCAAGCTCGTCCTTACACACTTCCATAGTTGTGGGCAATGTCGCTTTGCTTGAACTTGTCGAAAAAGCAAGAACCTGATAATGCAAGCTTTTCTTATAAAATGGCATAGGTGAAATCCTGCAGAATACAAATATAAGCAATCCAAATATTAGATATTGCATTATCATAGCAATCACCACAGCAAACACCAATTTCGAAAGCGCAAATAATACGCCAACACCTTGAGTGCCAATCACCCAAGCCGTTAGAGAGAAAGCGCCATAAGGCGAAAATTGAATTATTATATTTATCATTTTTAACACAAGCTTCGAGATAGCCTGACATAATGACTTAACAGTGGAAGCGGCAGCGCCCATTTTATTTATAGTAACACCCGTAAAAATAGCAAAAAACACCACCTGTAAAATATTACCACCCAAAAAAGAAGCAAGAGCATTATCTGGAACAATATTTATAATAAAATCATAAATATCAAAACTAGTTTTTTCAATCACATTGGTAGATTGTCCGAGATCTACATACACGCCTTCTCCAGGCTTTAACACGAGCGCAACCCCAAGGCCAAAAAGCACAGCAAAGCAGGTAGTTAGAAGAAAAGCAAAAGTTGCCTTTGTACCCACTCTCCCAAGAGAGCTTGGATCATTCATACTAGTGATTCCGGCAACTAACGAAAAGAATATCATTGGGGTAATCACCATTTTTATGAATCTTAAAAAAATGGTCCCAATTGGTTTGATATAATCAACATAAGTAGGCAATAATATACCAAATATCACACCTAAAATTAAACCAAGCGTCACTTTATGCCAAAGTTTCATTAATCAAAATCCTCTGAAAATTAAATATATAAACCTCAATTAGAAAATATTGTCTTCCTTTTTGATATCAAAAATAGCAAATAAATTCTCTTCTTCGATTCTTCTGCCAAGTTATATTAACGCTCTAAGTCCAGCAAAACTGTGGCTAAGAAAAATTTCTAAATTTTAAAAGGTCTTTTCTAGCTATTTAATTTGGATATAAAACTAGAGGCAAAAAGCGTCACCTACAAATAACAGCAAGGAACGCAATACTTATATCCAAAATAAATTACTATATTATAATTACATATGTATAATAGATAAAAATATATTATGCAATCATACTAAAATTTGCTGCTCATTAAGATTAAAAATTAACATATCAGAATTTTAAACATAATATGTCAAATTTCCATCCTCTTTTTTCACTATTTCAACAGACAATTCCTCTTTGTCATCCACTTGTATAAAGTTATTTAAAAATTCAGCAGATTCCTCGAATAAAATCGTAGATTGAATACCAAATGGTAGCAATGAATTATGAAGCGCTAGTTTAACTAAGCTAAAAAATTCTTTTTCCAACTTATTCTTATGCCTAATTTTTATATCTATATTTTTGAGTCTTCGGCTCTCAATCCCCTTTCCTTCTGAAGATATAATAACTTCAAGTTGCACCTGGCCTATATTTTCTAAATCCAGATCCGTAACCAACCTTATAATATTTTTATTGTTTTTCTGAACATAAAGTTTTTGTTTAGATTTTCTCCCATCTTGATTAATAGGAAGAGCTATTACAAACCAATTTGCTTTTAAAAATTGTTCTTTGAGCTGATTTCCCAGCACTTCAACGCCATATTGATTTGCTTTTTCAGCAGCCGCAAAAAGCATCTCTGTTTCTTCGTCGCTCATTTGTTTATTAGAAAATAATTTCTCCATCACTAATTGATCTTTAAGAGTGGTATTTTCGCCTCCTTTTCTATGCCTATATCTCATTAAAACAGATAATAGAAAAGCTAATTCCGGAGCATCTATTAACCCCATATCTTTATTTTTGCAAAGGACAGATGTCATATGGTTAAGGTTTGCCATTAACTCTGCAATATTATTATCAGGTACAAGAACATCTTCTTTAACCACGCTTAATATCAAATCACTCCCAAGGACTAAATTTTGGAATCTCTGAGGAATTGTTATATTTCCAAATTTAGTACTTAAAATCGATTTTTCTCTATCTTGCATAATAACTTTACAAGCAATATAAGAATCATTTTCTTCGTTTCCTGAAAGAATTTCATTTAATATTCCAAGCACTCCTTTAACAGGCTCAAAATCATCTCCGAGGTTATTATTCACCGATATAACTTTAAATTCATGAGTTTTATCATGCAACAGCTGAGAAGGAGCGATGCTATCTAGAGTGTCATCAAACAAAGCAGAATTACTAGAACTACTAACAAATTCACCAAAAATACGAACACCTGGCTTCAAAATTTGCGGGACAAGAACAATCTCAGAACTCTCAGCCGAACTAATAGCATCTTTTAATGAATCAGATTTTTGATATATAGAAATCGCAAAATATTGCCCGTCCGCATTTTTAGCAATTCTAATTTTGTCTCCTATTGAGGCACTCAGAATATTAGTAATTTTCACTTCTTCGCCATCAAGTGTAGTAAAAATAACATCTTCTGCTTCCGCAATAGCCTCTACACTAACTATTTTTGTTTTAAGGATTTGCGTTTCATGCCCTAGCTGTTTTAGACTATGTGTTGACGCCAGGGGATTTATTTGAGATGTATATGCCCCTAGTTTGGTCGTTTTTGTAATATTATTTATCATAAAACATATGTTTCAAAATAAACAAATAATCAGAGCTTCATTTATATGCCTCTTCATAGCAATACTCGCTTCTATTTTGTTTTATCGATATTTCACAATAAATAATATTATATTAGATTCAATAATCAAAGATAATAATAAGATAGTATCTTCTTATGTAAATAACATATGGAATAATTACGATAATAGAGAAAATCCAATAAAATTAACAGATATAGAAAATGCTATACAAAACAAAGTTTTCAGAGATTTTACCACATCAAGCCTAAATTATCTTCAAACTCTTCCAAAAGCAAAAATTAGCGTTTTAAATAGCGAAGGAGAGGAATTTTTAACCACGAATGCTGCCACAATAACTCCAACACCGGAAAAATCAATGCTTGATGCATTGATACTTAAGCTGGACTATTTATTTTTAAAACATACTCACTACCAAGCTCTAATAGATTCAATGCTGAGTGGGCAAGTCTCCCATAACTTTATAATAGATGCTCAGATGGGATCAACTTCAAGAGAATCTTCTCAAATTTTTGTCGAGTCATTTTTTCCAATTAGCAGCCCAGCAATAGATCAATTTGCCATTGAAGGGGGGATAAGAATAGTAACAAATATCACTTCCGAATGGGAAAAGATTAATTACTTTAGCAAACGAGTATCCATATTTTTACTAGGAGTTTTTCTTGTTTTCTTTGCAATTATCATCTTCAATACTCATCACGCTCAAAAAGTTATTGACCAGCAAGTTGCAAACAATAAATTTTTAGAAGAAGCTAGAATCAAAGCAGAAAGCGAGAGCTCACAAAAAACACAATTTCTAGCAAATGTAAGCCACGAACTTAGAACACCTTTAAATGCTATAATAGGGTTCTCAGAAATGATTTTAACTGAGGCTTATGGAAAATTAGAACATCCGCAATATTTAGAATATATACATGATATAAATAATTCTGGAAAACATCTCTTAAGTGTAATTAATGACATATTAGATTTTTCAAAGGCAGCAGCGGAAAAACTCAAAGTAGATATAATAGAAGTAGATGCAACTAAGCTTGCTTCTTCCTCATTGAGATTTGTCAAACCTAGAGCAGATGATGCAAAGGTGCAACTCATAGAAAAATTACCAAAAGAACATATTGTGATAAAAGCAGACCCAAAAAGGCTCAAACAAGCTTTACTTAATCTGCTTTCAAATTCAGTAAAATTCACACCAGAAAATGGCTCTGTCACTTTGGAAATGATAAAAAATGCCCAGGATAAGGTAGTTTTAATAAAAGTAGTCGATACTGGAATTGGCATGGAAGAGAAAGATATACCAAAAGCTCTAGCTTCTTTTGGCCAGATAGATAATAAACTCAGTAGAAAATACGAAGGCACTGGCCTTGGGCTACCTCTTACCAAAAAATTAGTAGAATTAATGGGTGGTAAGTTCGAGATCACTAGTAAACTTGGCGTAGGCACCACGGTGACTATAATATTTAAACACGAAGAATTATAAGCAGGCTAAAATGGAAATGGAATGGACTATCTTTTTTATAATAATCGTTACTCTGCTTGCCTTAGATCTTGGAGTTTTTAACAGGCGAGATCATGTGATTTCACCACAAAGCAGCCTGACTCAAAGTGCATTTTATCTCTCTCTTGGGTTAATGTTTGGAGCATTTATTTGGTTTGATCTTGGCAGCATAGCAGGCAAAGAATATTTGACAGCTTTTCTAATAGAAAAAACTCTTTCATTAGATAATATTTTTCTTATCTCTGTCATATTCTCCTATTTTAATATCCCTCCTAAATACCAGCATCGTGTATTATTTTGGGGAATTCTAGGTGTTATAATTTTAAGAGGAATTTTAATTTATCTTGGAAGCGCATTAATTCAACGCTTTGAATGGGTAATGTATATTTTTGGCTTAATATTAATTTTAACAGGCATTAAAATGCTCTTTATTAACAATAAAGAGGTAGATCTATCAAATAATTTCATACTTAATCTTCTAAAGAAATATTTGCCCTTAACAAACGAATTGCACGACAATAAATTTTTTATTCGTAAAGATAAAAAATTATATTTCACACCTTTATTTTTAGCTCTAGCTGTGATTGAATTATGCGATCTAGTTTTTGCTATAGATAGCGTACCTGCCGTGTTTTCAATCACGACAAACACCTTTATAGTATATACAAGCAATATTTTTGCAATTCTGGGCCTCAGGAGTATATTTTTTGCCATTAATCATGTAATAGCAAAATTTAAATATCTAAAATATTCCCTTGCATTAATATTAATGTTCATAGGAAGCAAAGTTTACCTCGTAGATTTTTTATCTCTAGAAAAGTTTCCAGCTTCTATCTCACTCGGAGTCACAATCACATTAATTGCTTCAGGCATTATCTTTTCTTTGATAAAAAGCAAGTAAGTTCGAATCAATTATCTTTTATTATTAAAATCAAAGGTCATCCTGAACTTGATTCTGCGTCTAGCTAGTAAAAATCGTCATTGCGAGAAGCGTAAGGCGTTGTTGCATGGAAGGAGTGAGAAAAGGGTTGAGATAGAGAGGTAGTTGGGCTAATAAGGTGTTATTTTATGAGAAAGCACCGAGAGAAGCGCAACTGGTCGGGATATAACGAGAAATTAAAGAAGATAGCAAGGATAGATTTTT
>CAMCRO010000041.1 GCA_945877265.1 Rickettsia typhi
TGCGCTTCTCTCGGTGCTTTCTCATAAAATAACACCTTATTAGCCCAACTACCTCTCTATCTCAACCCTTTTCTCACTCCTTCCATGCAACAACGCCGACCTAAGTCCGGGATGACACTTTGTTTAGTCCGGGATGACACGAAGGTGGCGCGGAAAAACTACAAGATTTAAGACACCAATGAAGAGGCAAAAATTTTTGCATCAAATTCAGCAATATCTTCTATATTTTCTCCAACAGAAAGATAATAAATTGGCAATTTATGTTTATCTACTATGCCAACAATTGTTCCGCCTTTTGCTGTGCCATCTAATTTTGTGAATATAACGCCAGTAATGCCAGCTATTTCTTTGAATTTTTCAACCTGGCTAAAGGCATTTTGCCCTGTTGATGCATCTAAAGTTAAGATATTATAATGAGGTGCTTCTGGATCTGCTTTTTTTATTACTTTAAGAATTTTGGATAATTCATCCATTAAATTGGAATGATTTTGCAATCTTCCTGCTGTGTCTATAATTAATATATCTGCTGATAATAATTTTGCTTGCTCTATTGCTTTAAAGGCTACACTTGCAGGATCTGCTTCTTTTTCCCCTTCTATCATTGTGCAGCCTGCCCTTTCGCACCAGACCCTTAGTTGATCTACGGCAGCTGAGCGGAAAGTATCGCATGCTGCAACAACTATTTTTTTGCCTTGCTTCTTATATAAATTTGCTAATTTCCCTATCGTAGTGGTTTTGCCATTTCCGTTAACGCCACAGAAAAAGATGATATTTAATTTGCCTTGTGCTATATTAATTTTTTCTTCTGCTGGTAAAAGCATTCCTTCTATTATGTTGCTTAAGGCTGTTTTAAATTCTTCGATTCCTTCTTCCTTTGCAAATTTTACGGACTTTATTTTATTTAATATAGAGTTTGTTGTTTCTATCCCGAAATCTGCAGAGAGTAAGATTTCTTCAAAATCTTCTATACTTTGAGCCGTTATCCCTTTTTTTGTGAAAATATCACCGATTTTAGCAATATTAGAAGATGTTTTAGTTAGAGCGGATTTTATCTTGTCGAAGAAGCCCATAAGAAAACCATAAGAAACCATTAAATCTAATTTAATATAGCTATAAATTAGATTTACTGCAGCATTTTTTTAATTTCTTTTGCATTGAGCCGGACTTTAAATCTCTTAAATTCGCAGTTGTCAGAGAATGAACAATCAATTTATTACTTTTTATATCAATTGTATAAGTCCCGGGAGTCAGAGTGATTGAATTGGCCAAAAAGACTATTTCTGAAGAAGAAGGAGAAAAATCTGTTTCTAATTCTATTATTCTTGGCTGAATTTTTGCCCTAGGATTCCAAATAATTTTAGTGACATACCAAGAAGAAATGACAATTTCTCTAATTAGCCAGAATATATAAGCTATTAGTCTAAATGGATTATAATATTTTTGAGGTATTAGATTATAATATAATGAAATTAGAAAGAGTGAGACAAGAGATAGTAAGGAAAGAATAGGATAATGCATTATCCCTTCTTGCCCTGCTATTAAGAACCAGAATAAGCAGAGAGTAATTAAAAATATAATTTTAGTGAGCATTTGTTTCATTGTTTCCTGGTTCTAACTTTTTTACAAAAATAATTAGTATTAGCGCAAGAAAATATAGCAGAGAAATATGTGTAAACATATTATTTATTGAAATTATAAAAGCTTCCCTGATCAGAAGATTATTAATAATGGTGATTGCACCTAAATCCGAATTAATCACTTTATCTGAGATAAGAGATGCTATTTGCAACAAATTATTTTTGGCAATTTCAGAAGTGGTTTCTATGTGATTGGCTAGAATATCTCTATAAATCACCCCATTATTAGTTAAGGTTGAATTGATTATCGCAAGGCCAGTGGCACCGCCTAAATTCCTCATTAAATTATATAGGCCACTCGCATTTTGAACTTCGCTTTTTGAAAGAGAAGAAAGAGCTATGTCATTTATTGGGATAAAACAAAACATTAATGAAAAACCACGTACTATTTGAGGTAAGATTAACTCATGAAGTCGAGATTCTGCAGTGAGTGAGTTGTTTAAATAGCAACCTATGCCATAGGCTAAAATGCCAAATGTCATCATTAGTCTTCTATCGACATTTTTTTTCATCATAGCTGCTGCAACAGGGGCTGAGAAAAACTGGCTAATACCCATTACTCCCATTATAACCCCAATTTGCAAAGTTGTGAGATGAGCAACCTGACCTAAGAAAATCGGGAGCAAAAATACAGAGCCATAAAGCCCTGTTCCTATTACGCCTGATAATATGCATCCGATTGTGAAATTACGGTTTTTAAAAGCATAAAGATCTAAAATTGGGTGTTTGGTTGTTAATTCATGGTGAATTAACATTATAAAAGCGCATATAACATATATTGAGAGAGATAGAATCAAATTACTTTCAAACCAATTTTTCCTTGTTCCTTCTTCTAAAACATATTGTAGAGATCCGAGGCTTGAGATTAAAAGTATAACTCCTATAAAATCAAAATTTTTAAGCATGCTATAATTTGGTTTATCAAAATCTGCATAAAGAAAAACAACGCTGCAAACAAAAATACCGGGAATTACATTTACTAAAAACATGAAATGCCAAGAGGAAATTTCTGTTATATACCCGCCTATCGTAGGGCCTAGAGTCGGCGCCATTGTAACTACTAAACCAATTACGACAGTAACTAATGGCCTTTCATCAGGTTCAAAAACTAAATAAATTGTTGCAAAAACTGTTGGAATCATCGCGCCACCAAAAAACCCTTGAAAAGCTCTATAAAGAATCATTGATTCAATATTTGCTGCAAATGCGCATAAAATGCTCATAAGCGTGAAGCCGAGCGTTGCTATTGTATAAGAAATTCTAGTGGATAAAAGCTTTGCAGTGAAGCCAGTGAGCGGGATTATTGCAACTTCCGCTATTATATAAGCTGTTTGAATCCAAGACAGCTCATCTTGAGTCGCAGAAAGCCCCGCTGCAATTACCGGAAGAGAACTTGCAACAATTTGTATGTCAAGAATCGACATAAACATGCCAACAATCATGCCCAAAAAAGCCAAATTCCTTTTTGTGAAATATTGAGATTTTAATGAAGTATTCTCTGATGACGGAGACATTTTTCTTTATTGATCAGTTCTTATATGAACATAGGCAGAAATACCTGAGGCAAATTTATTCTGATATTTTTCTGGAATATCTATATCAATTATTACAGGAATACGCTGCACTATTTTAGTGAAATTACCTGTTGCGCTATCAGTTGGAATTAACGAGAAATTCGCTCCAGTTGCAGGATAAATATTCCTAATCTTGCCTTTAAATTTTGCTCCTCCAATAGAATCAAACTCGACTGTTGCTTTCATTCCAGGCTTCATTTTTGAAATTTGGGTTTCCTTGAAATTAGCCTTTAAATAATAGCTTTTTGGGACAATTGCAAAAATCGGAGAACTAGCTCGTGCATACCCGCCGATGCGCGAAGAATTGCTTGTGATTATTCCATCTATCGGAGCGTGAATTTCAGTGTTTTTATAATTATATTCAGCGATTATTAAATCTTCTTTTGCTGCCATTGCTTTTTCCATGGCTGCTTTATTTTCAGATTCGAGCATAAGAATATTTTCTTTTGCCGATAAAAGTGATAATTCACATTGGTTAAATTCAGTCTGCGCTTTTTGCAGAGCTAAATTTGCATCATCCAACAATTTTTTACTGCTAAAATTATTACTAGTTAATTTTGAAACTCTAGCAAATTCCCTTTGTGCTGTTACAAGATTCAATTTAGCAAGCTCAATAGCTTCTTCTGCTTTTCTTGAATTTATCAAAGCAATTTTTAGGGAAGCTTCTGCAATATGCATTGCTAGATCAGCCTGTGATAATGCAATTTTTGCTTTATTATATTGCGCTTTGTATGATGTATCTTTTATTTTTAATAACAAATCTCCTTTTGTAACATATTGATTTTCTACAAATAATATCTGTTCTACTACGCCGCTGACTTCCGGGCTAACAAAAGTTATATTAGATTGCAAATACGCGTTGTCTGTGGATTCCGAATTTATCCATACATATATTCCATGAAGTATATATAGCAGAAAAAATGCTAGCACTAAGAAGATTAAACGCCATTTTGTACTGTGGATTTTTTCAAGAAAAAAGGATTTTAAACGTAGCATGCGCTATTATCAATATTTACATCTATAGATATACATAGTATAGAAAAAATAGTATATGTGAATGATTATGTTAATATTCTTGAGATAAATTGTGGCCCTACCAGAGAAAAATGAAATAGTGACAAGCCTGGATTTTGGCGAAGTGCTCGGCGAGAAATATCTTGCATATGCACTTTCTACTATTATGTCTAGATCTCTTCCGGATGTCAGAGATGGCTTAAAACCTGTGCATAGAAGGCTGCTTTACGCAATGCAGCAACTCCGGCTACGCCCCGAAGAAGGCTTTAAAAAATGCGCAAGGGTTGTGGGAGATGTGATTGGTAAATATCACCCACATGGGGATAGTGCTGTTTATGAAACTTTAGTGAGACTCGCGCAAGATTTTTCTCTTAGATACCCACTGATTGACGGGCAAGGAAATTTTGGATCTGTAGATGGTGATAACGCAGCTGCGATGCGTTATACTGAATCTAGACTAACCCCAATTGCTATGCGCTTAATGGAAGATTTGGAAAAAGATACAGTATCTTTTAAGCCAACTTATGATGATAGCGAAATAGAGCCAAGCTTAATGCCTGCAGGCTTCCCTAATTTGCTTGCAAATGGAGCTGAAGGGATTGCAGTTGGAATGGCAACAAGCATACCTCCTCATAATCTTGAAGAACTTTGCGAAGCCTGTGGTTACTTAATCGATAACAGAAATGCAGAAATTGAAGAATTAGTGGATTTTGTTCCATATCCTGATTTTCCAACAGGAGGAGTTATTGTTGATAATAAACAAAACTTATTATCGATATATAAAAGCGGTAGAGGGAGCATTAGAATTAGAGCGAAATGGGAAACAGAAAACTTCGCTCATGGACTTTACCAAATTGTTATTACCGAGATACCATATCAGGTGCAAAAATCTAGATTAATAGAGCAAATTGCAGATTTACTAAAAGATAAAAAACTACCTTTTATTGCAAATATAAGAGATGAATCTGCGGAAGAAATTCGCCTTATTATAGAGCCTAAAAATAGAAGCTGCGATCCAAAAACCGTGATGGAAAGCTTGTTTAAAACAACTGATCTTGAATCTAGATTCAATTATAACATGAATGTTATAAATAGCCGCGGCCTTCCAGAACTTATGAATCTTAAGAGAATTTTGGAAGAATTTATTGATCATAGATTTGTTATTGTGACAAATAGATCTATTTTTGAGAAAAATAAAATCGAAGCCAGGCTTGAGATTTTAGAAGGGCTAAAAATAGTTTATTTGAACTTAGATGAAATTATAAAAATCATCCGAGATGAAGATGAACCAAAGCCAGTGATGATGAAGAAATTTGGGCTTACAGATAACCAGGCGGAAGCAATATTAAATACAAGGCTTAGATCGCTTAGAAAACTCGAGGAAGAGGCAATAAGGCTCGAGCATGAAACATTATCTAAAAGAAGGGCGGAACTGCTCGAGATTTTAGAAGATAAAAAGAAATGCTGGAAAATTGTTAAAAAAGAACTTGCAGAAATTGGAAAACAATTTGCAAAAACTACTAAACTTGGCGCGCGAAGAACAGAATTTACAGAATATGACAACCAGGAAGTTGAGATTAAAATAGAAGCCTTAATAGAGAGAGAGCCAATTACAATTATTTGCTCTAAGCAAGGCTGGATTAGAACTGTTAAAGGAAGTGTTGAAGATATTTCTTCGCTAAAATTTAAAGAAGGTGATGATTTTAGCAGAATCATCAAAGCTTATACTACTGATTATATTATAGTAGCGACTCGAAAAGGAAAATTTTATACAATTTTGGCTGATAATATAAGCAAAGGTAAGGGCCATGGTGAGCCTGTGCGAATGATGTTTGAATTTGCAGCTGACGATGAAATGCTTTCCATTTTTGTTTATAATCCAAATAATAAAGTATTTCTGGCTAGTAGTGCAGGTAGAGGTTTTGTTGTTGGGCAATCTGATGTTTTTGCGCAGACAAAATTAGGTAAGCAAATTATGAATTTAACTGAAGATGATAATTGTATTAAAGCCGTGGAATTTGGCGAAGAGGAATTAATGGTTGCAGCTATTTCTTCTGGCAGAAGATTATTAGTTTTTCCTCTTGGCGAAATGCCTTGCTTAAAAAGAGGGCAAGGTGTTACTATTATGAAAATGAAGGATGCAAAAATGCAGGATATCCAAATTTTCCCTAAGGAAAAGGGTTTTTCATGGAGCAATGGCAAGGAGATAAAATTGCAGCAAAATATCGCCCCATGGCTTGGAAAACGAGCTGGAAGCGGTAAGCTACCTCCATTTGGATTTTTAAAAAGTAATAATTTCGGAGTTTGATTATGGAAAATGAGCATTATCTTATTGCAAGAAAAGCTTCTGAATTAAGTGAAGTTGCAGCTGACATATCTGTTAAAATTAATGAATTAGCCCAGAAAATTGCAATTAATAGCGACAAAATTCCTGATAATTTTATTCATTTATTTACAATTTTTATCTTGGCATGTTTTGTTGGATATTATGTTGTGTGGAAGGTGACTCCTGCCCTTCATACGCCTTTAATGTCTGTGACTAATGCAATTTCTGGCATTATTGTTATTGGAGCATTGATGGTTACTGGCGCCGAAGAGCTCGGAGTAGCGACTATTTTTGGAATTTTAGCCATTTTTATAGCAAGCATTAATATTTTTGGTGGTTTTATTGTTACAAGAAGAATGCTAAAAATGTTCGACAAAAAGTAAAATCTTAAAGAATTCTATATTTTAATCATTATTATTAATATTATCGTAATGTTAATAACAATGATTTTATTGTGAAAAGTCTGCATCATTTCAAACGTCAAAATCTTAAAACGTTACTTACTACAGTTTCAATTTTAGCTTTTTCGTCTGTTGAAGCTTCGGCTGCCGTTACCGCGACAACTTTGGTAAATGATGCTAGAACATCAAATGTAGGGCAGTGGCAGGGAAATATATCTCCTTCTAATGGTGACAGTATAAAATATGGTGTAGCTGGTCGCGTTATACTCGATAGTCCTGGAGCAGCTTATGATGCTTTGTTTCTTAATGGTTTAGGAGAAGGATTAGAGATAATAGTAGCTGGTGTTAGTTTTAACAATATTGTGCAAAACGCAGCTGAAACTGTGGGTATTACCATTGGCGATGGGGCAGGCCTCACTATTAATAACAATGTCTCCGGGATTGAAACCATTAAAATAGGTAACAATAGTTTTTTTGACGCCGGAGGAAATGTTGATGCCGTTTCTTTATCTTTCATAGCAGATGGCGGGCAGGTTGGCCTTCAAGGGAATACTTTCAGAGGAGAGGTAGATTTCCAAGCGCAAGGAAAAATTCTGCTTGGAGGTGGCGCGACGATTGCAGGAACTGTTTCTGGCGTGGGGGCATCTACTATTGAGGTTTTAGCTGGAACTGCCCATCTTCAAGGCGATACAGAAGTATCCTATTTGAATTTCAATGCAGGTGGACCTATTATTGATATTGCACACGGCGTGACTTTCAAAGTGCGCGAGGGCACTCTTGGAGGAGGTACTATAGCAACTCTTGGAACTTCTAAGATAATTGGGAATTTTGGCGCTCCTGAAGATAGGCCTAATATTACTCTCGGAGGAGATACTCAGATTGGCGCTGGAGAAAGCGGCGCTATTATGGTGCTAGATGCATTTAACGGCGGACAGTCTGTTTTGTTTACAGCTTCAGATTCGCAGCTTCAGGCAAATACAATAAACAATAAAATAAAAATTGATGAAGGTGTTACTCTGCAAGTTAATGGTGGCACTTTTAGTAATACCTCTACCATCGATGGGCCAGGAAACTTGACTTTTATGGGGGAGATAACAACAGGGGCAGAAATTGGAGGAGATGAATCTATTGGATCTATAATTTTTGCTCCTGGAGCTGGGGTTACAGCAGGAGCTGATATTACAGCAAAGAACGTTATTTTTGAGTCTGAGGATCCCATTTTTTTTATTGGCGATAATACACTGACAGCAAATGTTAATTTTGCCGGGAATAATGCAACCATTAATATAAATAACGGAACAATTATTGGCGAAATAGATAATATTGGCTCTGAGGATGCTGCAGGAACTTTGGTGATAACAGGGACGACTAGCAATGCAGAAAAAATAGGTGGGACTGCTTCTATCTCTTCTATCATAATTGGTGGCGCGGGCAAGTTGACTGCTGGAGCTGATATTGCAGCAGAAAAACTCGAATTTCAAGCAGATGGCGGTGAGGTGGATTTAGCAGATGCTACTTTTACTGGTAGTGTAGATTTTAAGGCCACAGATACCACTTTGAAAATTGGAGATGGAAGTGTTACGGGTGACATAGATAGCATTGGCGGCGAAGGTGGCACCATTGTTATTGAGGGAGAGGCTAGTATTAATGGTTCGGTAGGTATAACAAACGCCATTAAGAAGATACAGATTGGAGCAGCAGGAGATTTTACAGCTGGTGGGAATATCGTAGCTAACGTCTTAGAATTTCTGGATGATGGAGGAAAAGCTGATATTGGAGACAATCTTTTAGCAGCTAAAGTCGATTTTAATGGGAAAGATGGCACCTTAACACTAAAGAATGCTGTAATTAACGGAGATATAGTTTCTACTGGAGGCTCAAACGGAACTGTTGTTATTGCAGGAAATGCGAGTATTAACGGTGTAGTAGGTACAAAAAATGCTATTAAAGAACTCCAGATTGGGTCAGCAGGACATCTTACAGCATTGGATGAAATTAATGCTACTACTCTTTTATTTACAGCTAATGCAGCAGTTGACGGCGAGGGAAATAGAATTGAAAATGCTGCGACTGTTGACCTAGGAGTCCACACGTTTACAGGGGATGTGGACTTTAATAATACAGATGGTATTTTACACTTTTCTCAGGATATCAAAGGTAATGTTGATAATGGAGGAACAATTATTCCTCATTTTTTTGATGTCGGGGGGCATCAGGCTACTATTTACGGAGATGTTGGAGCTACTAGCCCTGTAAATATTCAATTTGTTGAACCAGCAACAGTAACTCTTTGTTCTGATATCGTAAAAATAAACAACGTATCAATTGCTCCTGAAGATAGTGGGTATCCCTCAATTTATCTAATGGGTAACATTAATCCACTCCCGACATTTTCTGGAATTGTTGGCTCATCTAATCAGATGTTAAATCAATTTAGGGTCTCTTCTGCTAAAACATTTATCTTTGGAGATGCAGAAGTATATGCCAACTATTTAGATGGTTATGGAGATGGCGCAAACATTATAATAAACGGTCAAGTAACCCTGGGACTAGGAAATGCTGGGTCTATAAATAGTGTGAATATTGTGATTAATAATGGGAGAACTCTTATATTAAAAAGTGGGAAATTTCATCAAAACGCACCTATTGATGGTGAGAATCCCCAGCAAGGTGTTTTAGTTATTGATGGTCCTGTTACAACTAATTGCAGTATTGGTGGGACAAAAAAGCTAAATAGAATTGATATAACGGAAAATGGATTTCTTACTGCAGGAGCGGATATTTCAGCCGATTCATTAGAATTTACGGCTGATGCCGCAGTTGATGGCGACGGCGAAAGAATTCCAAATTCTGCAACATTGAATTTAGGAGAAAACGAGTTTAAAGGAAATATCAATTTTAATGGTAAAAATGGCATCGTCATAATTAATGGTGGGACTATTACTGGGAATGTTGATAGTGCGGACGGACTAGAAGGAACTCTAAAGCTAGAAGGAGATGCAGTCGTTACTGGAAACTTTGGTGCAACTAAGGCTGTTGCTTTAGATTTTGCAGGAGACCCTACTTTAGAAATCCGACTTGGCGCAGTTAATATTAGCGGCACAACTAATCAAAACAATGAAGGCAATCTCCATTTTACGAATGCAGGAGGCATTAACTTTGCTGGTAACTTAGGTTCCGAATATTTTCTTCTTAATTCTATTAAATGGACTGGGCAGCAGCGATTAATTCTTGGGGATTCTGAGATATATGTAAACACCATAGATAGCCTTGCGGGGGATCATGATAACAACATCTTAGAAATTAATGGGGATGTTACACTTGGGGCTGCGAATATTGGTAATGTAAATGGTATTAGAGTTATTGTTAATGAAGATAAGACATTAAGATTGCAATATGCTGAGTTTGATGCCAAAGCTTCAATCAATGGTGGTGCTGACGGGAAAGGTACCATTATTATTGATGGTGATGTTAGAATTAATGGCTTAGTTGGTAATACTAACCCACTTGCTTTAATCCAGATTGGAAATTCTGGAGATCTAGTAGCTCGCAATGACATGAAAGCTACAAAGCTTTTATTTACAGGAGCTGGCAAAGTTGATTTAGGAGATAGTAGGTTTACAGGTGAGCTGGATTTTGGAGATAACGAAGCGAGTTTAACAATTTCAAGAGATGGAGGGCGAATTGCTGGTGATATTAAAAATGCTAAGAATGCACGAATTAACTTTACTGAGAGTGGTAAAATCACTGGAGCAATTGGTGGGGATGGACTTGGGATATTAAATATTGCTGCTGGTAAAACAGCGACTCTTTCTGGTGCTCATACATTTAGGGTTTTATTAACACAG
>CAMCRO010000042.1 GCA_945877265.1 Rickettsia typhi
AAAGAGATATATCCTGAGATTTTCTTAATATCCCATCTATAAGCAATAGAATTAGAAAAATTTAATATGAATCTAGTCGTTACAAAAAAAATTGCTGCTACTAAGGATAAGTGCAAACCCGAGACACATAATATATGTGAAATTCCAGCAAACCTCATGTTTTTTAGTGTCTTCTGATCTATCCCTCCTATTTCTCCTAAGAAGAGAGCGGCAGCAAAATTACCATTTTTATATCCTAAATTTTTAATTAATTTAGCATAGGTAGCTTTCCTGATATTATGCATTATATGGATAAATTTGTTATCACTAATACCAATAATCTTTGCTTCAGACCTAGCTTTTCCAAGAGCTCCAATTTTACTAAAATAAGCGATTTTCCTAAAATCATATCCTCCTGGAACAAGAGGTGGGGGAAGTGGAGATAAATCCCCTTGAAATGAAATTTTATCGCCTGCAAGCAAGTGGGAAGCCAAATTTTTAGCGAATATTATTCTGATGAATTTTGGTGTGTCTTCAGGCTTTAGATCCTCTATTAAGAGTTCTGTTAAATATATTTGCGTGCCATAAGGAGTGGGTTTGATTTTGCTGACTTCTCCTTCTATTTTCTTATTATATAATTTTTCATCTATTGAAGTAAAACTTGTAAAATTGCTTTTAAGAGATGGAATAGTGATTCCTAAGGCAAAGGCTAGAATGATATTGGAAACAAACTTGGAAGATATAGATTTTTTGTATTTATATTTAAACGAAATGCAGAGAATTATTGAGATAATTGGAACAAATAAATAGGGCTCTCTAGATAAGGAGAAATAATATAAAATTCCTAATAAATAACTAACCGGAAACCATAAAGAAATATTATGCTTTTCTCGTTCGAGAAAAGAATTGAAATATGCTAGCGAGTTTTTTAGTGTCATATATTATTAGCAATTATTTGCAGATCGGTTTATTTACCACAGATTTAGTGAAATATTAAATAAATATTATATTTCTTCTTACAGAGAATTGACATGTTTATGTATATCGTAAGAAATTATATAAAGGAACCAAAACACTAGTATATTTTATGTCGAAAAAAGTACCAGAAGAGGCAGGTGGGGCTTCTTCTACTCCGCTTTCAATATATGACATTATTAGTTCGAATAGGCTTGGCTTGGTAAGAGACTTGATTGCGCTCAAGTTATTTATCCCAGATCCTGAAGATGGGGGTAATTTTCCTGTTCATACTGCAATAGCAGCTGGTGATAATTTGATTCTAAAAATGTTTATTGATCATTTTGGCGAGGAGCTGTTATCTTACCTAAATTTTCGAGGGGAGAATGCTTTGCATTTTGCTGCGCGAATAGGAGCTAGTTCTGCTATCAATCTTTTGTTACCTGCTGGATTCGAAGTGAATTATCCGACTGAGGATGGCAAAACTCCGATGATGCTTGCATGCGCTTCTGGAGCATTTTTAGCAGTTAGAGCATTGGGAGAAAGCCGTAGGGTTGATTATAATGTTATAGATAATAGCGGAAAGACTTGTTGGCATTATGCTATAGAAAATTTTGTTACTAGAAAAAATTACGGTATGTATAAGCATAAAGATATCTATGGAGGATCTAGAATCGCATACCTAATACCCTCAGAGGCTATAGAAATACTAAGATTTTTATCAATTGAAGCAAGAGATGCTCTAACTTTGCGTGGAGTAGATGCGGATTTTGCATATGAAATCCCATTAGATATATTAAGAATTAAAGGTATTGCGGAGTATTTTAACGAGATAGGAAAAAAATGCGGAATCCGCTTTAACTACTCAGATGAAAAAATTCTTCATTTGCCAGAGCCAAAGGCTGATCTCCATCTTTGTGGTAAGGATGTTAAAGGTATGCTCGCAATTTCTTCTAAAGATGTTGAGGTTATGGGAGAAGAACCTGATATTTCCGAACATTACTGTGTAGTAATGTGAATGAATAATATAAATTTCCTAATTGGCATATAATCCTATATAGTTGACAAGATTAAATAATTTTGCTAAAAAGCTATCAACTTGTACCAAAGGAGGTAAGTTAAAAGTGATCCAAGTTACAGTCCACGCAGGCAATGGCGAGCAAGCAATAAGAAATCTTAAACGCAAAATGCAAAGAGAGCTTATTTTTAGATCTATGAAAATGTCTCGTTTTTATGAGCCACCTTCTGTTAAAAAGGTAAGAAAAGACCAAGAATCTGAAAGAAGACGCCGCAAACTTGTACGTAAAAAGTTACAGGAATCATAAAAAGACCCGCATTAAGCGGGTTTTTTATTTTGTTAATAAATATATTTATATTTTAGATCTTTTATTTGCATTTTTACTTATATTATGCAATATTTCCACAATGGATTTAAGCATAAAAAATTATGAAAAAACATAAGAGCCAAAATTTATTTTCACAATATTATTTTTCAATGGTAAATAGCCTGCGACATAATTCCCGAGAAACTAATCAACAAGAAGCAATTCAAGTTAACAAAAAATTTCTGGCTGTCTTAGCTTGTACTACTGCTTTTTTCATGATTTTCATTTTTAATGATGCTTTGGCTTCTCAAATTCAATCGAAAAATTTTGATTCTAAATATGTTCAAATGCATGACCAAGAGCAAATTGAGGCTATGCAAAGAGAAATTCAGGCAATGAATGGCAAGATAGAAAATCTTGAGCATATTATAAAAACTCTACAAGAAAAGCTTACTTCTACTGAGGCTGAGAAAAAAGAAGAGAAACCTGATCATTCTGCTCAAAGCGCTGAAACACAAGATAAGGAAAAAGCTTCTTCTTTAAACGAAGCAAATAATCAAGCCCATACAAAAGAAGCGACTAAGGGGCTTGAAAAACAAAAATATGATATTGCACTAGCTGCTTTAAAAAGCAATGATATAGCAACCGCTTCGCAAAAATTTGCTGAATTTATTGAAGAATATCCAAAAGGGCAATTTTTGAGTAATGCATATTTTTGGTATGGAGAAAGCTTTTTTAAACAAAAAATATACGATAAGGCGGCTTTAAATTTTCTAAAGAGCTATAAAACATCACCTAAAGGCCCAAAGGCTTCCGAAGCTTTGTTTAAGCTTGCTTCTTCGTTGAAAGAGCTTAAAAAGACACCAGATGCATGTTCGATGCTTAACAAATTAGACGAAGAATTTCCAGGTAGAGCTGCTGCAAGCATTAAAAAAGCAGATGATCTAAAAAAACAAATGAAATGTAAATAGTAAGGTTGCTATGACAGATATCTTAGACGAAGCTAATCAAGACTATAGGTTTCAGCGGAGAGTTAGCTTATTTAAAAAAGCTCTGCCTTTTATAGCTTTTATTACTCTTGTGATTGTTATCATTATTGGTGTAAAGGACTGGTATAATAATAAAAAGCTTCTAGAGAGAGAGGCGAGAACCAATTTGCTAGCTGAAGCTTTAGAAAATCCTGATCCTGAATTAAAACAAGAGGCTTTGCACGCTATTGCTAACTCTAAAAATGATGGAATAAGCGATCTAGCAGCGCAGAATTTAATTTCTGATGATATCAAAAAAGATAGTGATAAAGCTCTCGCTGAGTTAGACAAATTAATTCAGCATTCATCTTCAGTCGTTAATAAAAATTTAGCAAAGCTCCAATATGCTGGATTATTGCTCGATAAAAATTCCTTAACCGACGAGGAAAGTAGAAAAATCCAGAATATTCTAATCTCTATTGATCAAACTCAAGTTTTATATTCTAAAGCACAGATATATTTGGCCCTATATAATATTAAAATTCGTAATTATACTAGTGCAAAAGATGTTATTATTAAGCTGAAAAATAATAAAAAACTTCCAGAATTTATATATCTAGAAGCTGATGCCATTTTAAATTACATTAATGAAAAGGAGAACAAGTGAGAAAATTTTTTATTCCTTTATTAACTTTATTTCTAATTTTGTCATCTTGTGGAGGCTCAAAAAGGATAAAGGGTCTAACTGAATTTACGCCTAAATTATTGCCTGATTCAAATAAGTCTGTGAATTTAGGAGGAGATTTAGCTATCGATGTTTTCGGTAATGAAAATAATTTTCTGCAAAATATGGGGCATTCTTTAAAACTAAGGCCTCTTGCTAAAAATTATAAAAAAATCAAAATTTCCAACAATCAAATTGCTGCTTTGCCTTCAATTGCAAACGGTACTATTTATGCTTTTGATGAAACTGCTGATCTTGTGAGTGTTGATATTAATTCTGGAAAGGTTAATTGGAAAATTTCCTTGGATTCTGCAAAGAAACGCCTAACTTCTTCTCATGTTGTTTATTTTTACAATAAACTTTATGTCGTTGGAGATTTGCAGCTATTTGAAATAGATGCTCTTAATGGCAAAGAAATTACTAGAAAATCTTTTCCAGACCTTGTTCGTGCACAGCCACTCGTGAGATCTAATGCTATTTTTGTTCAAAATGTGAGTAATAATTTAACTGCATATAATACAGATACATGGAGTCCAGCTTGGAATTATGAAACTTGGCCTGAAACACTTGCAAGTCATAATGTTGCTTCTCCTTTAATATATGGAAATTTAATAATTTCTAATTACACAACAGGACAAATTGTTGCAAATAATATCGCAGATGGTGCTGAAGTTTGGCAAATTAATTTATATAAGGAATCTACCGGAGAACTTAACGCTTCACCGCAAAATGCAACTTGCCAACCAGTATTATTAGATAAATATTTATACGTTGCTAGCAATAATGGAAATTTGGTGAAAATTGATGTTACTACATCAAGGATCATATGGCAAAAACCATATCAGGATATAGTTTCTATGTCTGTATCCGGGGATACTATCTTTTTAACAAATAATGCACGCCAGGGTGCAGCTATTGCAACTGAAGATGGGGGAGTGATCTGGGCTTCGGATTTAATTAATCCTAAAGAGACAAAAAAGGATAAAATAAAACCTAGTATTTTCCTAACACCAATAATATCTGAAGGAAATGTTATTATTTTATCTAAAGGCGGAGAAGCATTCATGCTTGATGCAATTAATGGAAAAATGATAAGATATTTTGATATTCCTAAAAATATTATTAGTTTTGGGGTTGACAAAGAGAGCCTAATTTTATTTGATAGATATTCAGGGTATGTTATCAATTAAAAAGTAATGTTATTATGACGAAAGTGGGTGAGAGTAAATTAATAAATATTCCAAAAACACTCACTTTCATTGGTTATTACCATATTCTCGCTTTACTATTCTGTTTTATTTTTATTATTTCAAATATCGCAGCTTCTAAAGTTAGCATAGTTGGTGGAATCTTTATTGATGCTGGTACTGCATATTTTCCACTTCTATATATTATCAATGACATTATAACTGAAATTTATGGATTTAGAGCTTCCAGAAAAGTTATATGGATAGCAGTTACTTCTAATATCATATTTGTGTTATTCTTAAGCTTAATAGTGAAGTTGCCTTCTCTTTATGGCTCTGGCTCTAACGAGTCATTTGATATATTATTTTCTTTTTCTCCTAGGATACTAGTCGCTTCCGTTAGCAGCTTTTTATTAGGTGAATATTTCAACTCAATGATTCTTGCGAAAAGCAAAGTTAAATTTCATGGAAAAATTTTTATGCTTAGAGCAATATTTAGCACCATGATAGGAGTTTCGATCGAGAGCGGGTTATTTTCTATTATTGCCTTTAGCGGAGTTGTTCCAACATCTGAATTACTGAGTATGACTTTGCTTCTTATTTTCTCAAAAGTTTTCTATGAAGCTGTTACTATACCTATTACACTTAGAATAGTAATGTTTCTGAAAAAGAAAGAAAATTACGATTATTATGATAATGATACGAAATTTACCCTTTTCTCTTTTTAAATATAAGCTTTTTTCTTGATTAATTTAATTAAGAGATATATAAAGTGAGAGTTCAAAAATTCTTCGGGGCATAGCGCAGCCTGGTAGCGCATCTGGTTTGGGACCAGAGGGTCGGGAGTTCAAATCTCTCTGCCCCGACCATCTTTCTTGATTTCTCTAAATAAAATTCAAAAAATAGAATAGTTTTGAGAATGTGAGGATACTAACTTACTATAGTGATTTAAGTTGAACTAGATACTAGGCGCGAGGAGCGGAGCCTATAACTAATAGGTAAGCGACAAGCAACAACGTTGCTAATCCAAACTAAATTACTATACTCATTAAAAATTAGCTATGCATCCCCTTTATCAACTTAGAAGAAGTTTATATGATTAATATCCTGAAAATGAGTTATGAATATTATGAGATTCTGAGAGAAGCAAAGCAATATGTTATGATCTAAGTTACTAGTGAAAAAACTATTACTCTTTTTGTATTAAAAGAAGGAATGATTCATGAAGGGTCAAGTAGCAGAATTTAACAAATTTTTTCTGCTGGCCCAGAGATTAATGTACTTAGAATTTATTGATATATAAATGGTTATTCACAAATCTGGAATGCCGCAGCGACAACTATGCATGTATGGCTTGCGGTCTAACATGTTAATTATACATTACCGGCTATTTTAAACCAAATGGCTGAATATGGTGTTCTTTTTGGAGTAGAGAATAATGTGCCTCTTAATGCTTGAAATGCTGCTGCTATGATTCCTCAGCATAAAGAGATCGCAGATATGGAAGTTAATCCACATGGTGCTGCTGGTGGAGATGATGATATGGAATAAGCCAGTGTGCTATATCTTAGATGGTTGTTTTGAACTACAGACCTAAGATATAGCTTTTTGTTTATAATTAGTTATGCACTTCCTGCTCTACCTCTTCCTGTGCTTATTGGTCTTGGTGGAGTAGGGAGACTCGAGGATGTTCTTTTATCTCCCTCTTCAAATGCTCTCCTCTTTTCCTGGGCTGCGCGAATATTTTCTTTACGAGCTGCTAGAGCAGAATCATCTTGAGATGTTTTCGCTGATGCTGCTGTGCTTATTGAACTTTCAGAAGCAGCGCGAGATAATGTTGGAGAATCCGAACTAACTGATCGGCTAGAGCCCATTGAAGGTGTTCCTACATCTATTGTAAGAGCAGGGGATGCGTGCAATTCTGAGCTAGATGAAACCGAGCTTGCGGAAGCTGCATCTATGCTTCGTTGCGGTGTATAAGTTTTACCCATTTGTGCTGTGTCGCCTTTGAATAACATCGCTTCTGGTGTTTTGCGCCCTTTTATCTTATCTCCAATATTTCGGAACCAATTGCCAAACCTTTCCATTGTTGTGGCATTAGTCTTCACTCCTTCTTTGTCTGCCATTTTTATTAAGTATCTTCTGGCTCTTGCGGGGTCTACATTGCCTACGAATTCCACAAGCTCAGTAGAAGCAGCAGTTAGATCTAATTTTGCTTTGCCGATTCTTAGTAATATTGCAGCAGAACATAATTGCGCACCATTCGAACAATCACCTTTTTCCGCTACTTTCTGAAGCAGAGCTGTTTGTTGTCCTTTGAGTTCAGGATCAGCACTTTGGCTGCATGCTGCTGTAAATGCTGCGGATTCTTTATAGCTCATTGCTTTTGCTTCTGCATATTCAGCTAAAAATTCAATTTTCTCTGATTTTTTCATTTCACTGATAAACGGTACTAAATAGTTGATATCTTCAGGAAAAGTTTTCTCAGATAAGTACGAAGCAATAAAATTAACTTTTTCATTTTGAGTATGCTTCATTTTATTGGAAAAATTCCATAGAAAATTGCTTTTCGTTAAGGGGTTTGTGCTACCCGAATTGTGGTGGTACCCTTTTAATAATTTACCTTGATCTTCTTCGTTACGATATAATTTTGATAAAATAGATAATTGGTCAGATTCTTTAACACTTTTACCTTTAATTAAATGTGCTAAGAGCTTGCCTGAATCTTCAGGTGCGAGTTCTCGGGATTTTATAAATTCAGTTATTAGAGTTTTTGAATCTTCAAGTGTGAGTGATTGAGATGTTTGAAACTTATCTATTAGTTCTTTTGATTGCTCTGGTGTGAATGACTGAGATTTTGCAAAGCTTCCAAGTAATTTTCCGAGAGGTTCTGGAGCAAGTTCTTTAGATTGCGCAAATTCAATTATCAGTTCTTTTGATTGCTCTGGTGTGAATGATAGAGATTTTGCAAAACTTCCAAGTAATTCTTCTAAATCTTCACTTTCACTTTTCTTGTGTTTTGCAAAATATATCACTAATTCTAAGGGGTTTGAAAGTCCTGCACTTGCAAATTCTGCAAGTATTTCACCTGTTTTTGTATTCGGAAGATTGTGTTGACTGGCATATCCTGCTATTAACAAAGCATTGCCTTCATCCGATAAGTATTTTGCTCTTCTATATTCTAAGAGACGTGAAGAATTTTCACCTGAATAAGAAGCAATAATTTCGCCAACTCTTCTAGTCGAAATTGATGTGTCTATTAGAGTTCCAGTGAAAGCCCCAACTTTTTCTTTTTTGATTATATCGTTGAGATTCTTTTGTAGGTCTCGGCGTTCCACTTCTTTTATAAAATCTTCCTTGTCCTGATCTTCTGTATAATATGCATTAGCTACTTTAGAAGCTAGGCTAGTTAATTCTTTGCCTGTTATTCCTTTCTCTAAACCTACATTTAAGGTTAAGGTTAATGGGTCTTCTCTTTTAATTTTTGCCATAGAAGAGATCATTTGTGGTATTAGCTCATCTGGAGAGCGGAGCGCAATTAAATCCACCCGTTCTTCTGGTGTTTCGGTAAGTTCTGATTTGATTTTAATTTCACATATTTCTTTTATGCCGTATGCTGTAGCCGCGGCTTCGTCTGATAGTACACTTTCTACTTTATAAGGGCTCTCTGTGTGGTTTGATGTATGCAGTAATGTAGGAATCACAGGGCTTGAAGCAAGGCCTGGTAATAATCTATCCCCTTTAAGTTCTGTAATGTCGGCTTGAATAGTTTTAAATGTAACAGGACCGGCCTCGCCTGCGATAATGTAGCCGTTTTCGTCTAAAGCATATCCTCTATGCCCTCTTAACACTGCTAGCTTAACCCTGCTGCCCTCTATATCTATGTGGCATCGTGCTTCGCCTGCGGTAGGATCAATTTGAGAGTCTCTGTACTTAATATCATCCAGTGGGGATCCTATATTCCTCATTTGCGCCCACATAAAGGCTGCTCCCACAGAGCCCTTTTGATCGGTGGAGGACAGTATGTAATCTATTTGTTCTCCTGTAAGATTAAGGTTATTAGTGCGGTTAAATTCAGATAAGTCTCTTCTAATTACTTCGCTAGTTGCTCTAGCTTTGTGAGGAAATTGATAAGTTTGGCCGTCTTTATAAAAAGAGATGGGAGTCCTTGGTACATCTAATACGATTTGCGGATTGGAATTTTCTTCTTGGAAATTTCTTATACTTTCCTCTACAGAGATTTTTATTTCTTCGTTACTTTTACCGGCAGATAGTCCAAGCGCTGCTGTAGCTGAGAGTGCTCCAATTTGTTGGTATCTTTCATCAAAGCGAACTACTGGGAGTGTTTCGTCATTTCTTACTTTGTTCACTATCGTTTGAAGTTTTTTTTGCAATTCTTCTGGAATAGGAAAGCTTTCGATTTTTTGATCTAACGATGGATCTATTATTACTAGAGGTTTTAGCAGCTTTTTAAATTCTATTAATCTCTCTTCATCGCTAAGTTCTGCTCTACCTGTTATTCTATCGTAAAAAGATTTTAATTCTGGGTGTTGACCTTGTTCTAAAATATAAATTTCAGATGCAAGAAACGAATCCATACTTTCTACTTGTTTATCTTGAGCTCGAGTTCTAAGCTTTTTAAAGTCCACTGTTGTTGTTGTCCACTCTGCTTCTCTAGACATAATTTTATCTCTTATTATTTAGGTTGTTTATAAGGAAATAGTAAGAGCTAGGGTTTTGAATGGCAAAATATTTTTCCTCACGCCTTTCTTTCTATTTATAAAATGAAAGGTAATAGATATTTTTGAAACATTTTTGTGGATAAAAGATCAGAAAGACATTCTTTTACTCTTTCTTTTTAATTTTTGGCTCCGATTCAGCTGTTTCTAGTGAAATATATAATAGCATAATTCAATTTTTCACTAATACACAAGCTATTGAATTTTCTATATTATTTGCTTTTCTTGAAAATTAAATCTCATTTTATCGCAAAATTATCCAAAATCACTATTGACATAAGAGATAAAACTAGATATAAATCCTCCCACGCTAGCTGATGAAGCAAGCAGTTGTTTGAATAGTTAATGAAAATATAGAAATAACGATATATATAGAAATATATTTATCCCAACACCGTTTAATTAAAAAAAGTTTAATTTAATAGTTGGATACTGTTACAGAATTAGTTCTGTATGCAGCAAGTTACTCAAGAAAATCTAAATAAATAATTAAGAGCATTTGGTGGATGCCTTGGCACTAGAAGGCGACGAAGGACGTGATACGCTGCGATAAGCTTCGGGGAGCTGCGAATAAGCTTTGATCCGAAGATTTCCGAATGGGGAAACCCACCTATTTATAGGTATCTTGTAATGAATACATAGTTACAGGAAGCAAACCCAGCGAACTGAAATATCTAAGTAGCTGGAGGAAAAGACATCAACCGAGACTCCGTTAGTAGTGACGAGCGAACGCGGACCAGGCAAGTGGCTTTTAAAAGTAAACTAGAACAGTATGGAAAGACTGGCAACAATAGGTGATAGCCCTGTATAGGTAACGCTTTTTTAAGTCCTAGAGTAAGGCGGGACACGTGAAATCCTGTTTGAACATGGGGGGACCACCCTCCAAGCCTAAGTACT